>JAUYBJ010000009.1 GCA_030693155.1 Methylococcales bacterium | reverse complement strand
TATTATTGATGCTACCGAACAAGCTATTGTGCGACCATCTGACAAAGCACAGCAAAAATCCTGTTATTCGGGTAAAAAAAAAGACAAACGCTAAAAGCAACGATTATTTCAACGGAATCGAGAATAATAAAGTATATTAGTTTGTGTGATGGCGGTAGTTTACATGATTATCGACAACTAAAAGAAGCATTTCCACCACAGGAAAACTGGTTTAAAAACGTAGCCATTAAAGTGCATTTAGGATATGCAGGTATTATTAAAGATTATCTGTGTAAAAGTATCTCTATTCCGCATAATAAAACTAAAAATAATCCATTAAAAGACACGCAAAAAGATGAAAATACGCGCATGGCTTCTGTGAGAATAAAAGTCGAGCATAGTATTGGCGGCATGAAGCGTTACCGCATTCTTTCTGACAGACTAAGAAACCATCTTATTGATTTATACGATGATATTCTCGGAGTCTGCGCGGGGCTTTGGAACTCATATCTCGCTAACTGATTGTTTTATAATGGAACAACAACTCTAATATAGATAATAAAAATAATCAGCAGTAAAAATACGATTGCACCGATAATATCACCAACCGATGAACTGCTCGATGAACCGCCAGACGAATGACTGCTCCATGAAGAAGAACGACTGCTTGAACGACTGCTTGATGAATGGCTGGAATGTCCACCACTAAAACGGGCGTGTACATCGGTTATTAAGGTAAATAACAAGATGAAAGCCGCAAAAAAAGGTAATAACTTTTTCATAGGTCAATACTCAAATCATCAGGTAATTCATTGCTATTATTTTCTAATGCAGGAATATATTGATGAAAAATATCTTTGCATTGTGCCAATTCGGTTAATAGTGCCTCAGCAGGGTTTTTAGCATTGAATATACTGGCTAAACGGCTATTGATTGCCTGCCACTCAGTGTCGGGAATCGCCATTTGCGCGCCTCTATCGGCGACGATATACACCATTTTTTCCAATAATGAGACATAAATCAACGTGCCGACTTTGGTGCTGGTATGGTGCAGCCCGCCTTTTTGAAATAATGCCCGCGCCATAATTTCTACGTTGCGTTGTTTGCGTTGTTTGCCCGCTAACAGCCGCTGCATTATCGGCAACACTATTCCTAATAACATCCCCAAGCCAAACGCCGAGAGCGTCATAAAGTACACCAGATAACTGTCAAAACTGTTATCGACCAGAAATAAATAACTGAACATAATCATACTCAGATTAGCTCCCAAACCCAGCGGCACATCATCATAATTCGCCGAGCGTGGTTTAATCAGCACCACTACTTCAATGTGCAAAGCCTGTTCCAGCTCGGCAATCAGTTTGCCCAGTCGGGTTTGAAAATCAGGATGGGTAAATTTTTTCATTGTTACGCCCTTAAGTGTACGATTGGATTCAGTGGTTATTGTGCCTGTTGCGGGTGCATTTGTAGAGGGAACCTCGAAAAACCGCGAATTTTGACAAAATCAGAATCTTAACTGATTGATTTTATTGTGTAAGTTTTTTGGAGATTGAGGTTTTTCGAGGTTCCCTATATTCTCGACCTCATTGAGCCGCTGATGACTGGCAATCATTAATACAGAAAAGAGGGAAGAATGGACATACATTTGAACAGCATAACAACACTGAAAATAGATAATTTCATCACTATGACCGATTCAATCAACACAAAAGGCACCATTCTATTAATTGATGATCTGCCAGAAAATTTGCACTTACTCAATAACCTGCTGATTCAACTCGGCTATACCGTGCGTAGTGCGACCAGCGGCAAAATGGCGTTAAAAATGCTTAGCGTCAAGTTGCCTGATGTGATTCTGCTGGATATTAAAATGCCCGATATGGACGGTTTTCAAGTCTGCACCGTCATTAAAGCAGATGAACGATTGCGTGATATTCCCATTATTTTTATCAGTGCATTGAATAACGCGGCTGATAAAGTAAAAGCCTTTACCTGTGGCGGCGGCGATTACATTACCAAGCCTTTTCAAATTGAAGAAATAGTGGTGCGCATCGAAAATCAGTTGCTGATTCAACGCCAAAAAATCGCCTTGCAACAGGAAGTCAAAAAACGTCAGGAAACCGAAGAAGTGCTGTATCAATCCAGAGCCTTACTGAGCAACGTGTTAAACAGCACCCTCGATGGTATTGCTGCTTTGCAATCTGTCCGTGCCAGCCAAACAGGTGAAATTGAAGATTTTCGTTGTCTGGTGGTTAATCCTGCTATTGCTCAGGCATTTAATCGCAGTCGTGAAGAACTGATAGGCAAACTGATGCTGAAACGTTTTCTCAAGCGTATCAATCCTTCACTGTTTGAGCGTGTGGTTGCCGTGGTGGAAACAGGCGAACCCTTAGCCGAAGATATTTATTATCCGTTGGGCGAATCCTCCTGGTATCACTTTGCCGCCGTTAAATTAGGCGACGGCGTTGCCCTTGCCGTGCGTGATGTAACCTCACGCAAAAATATGGAACTGGAACTGCAAATAGCCAATCGGGAATTACGCTTACTGGCACATTTGGACGGCTTAACCAAAATCGCCAATCGGCGGTGTTTTGATGATTTTCTACAGCATCAATGGCGCAGACTGTCACGCAGTCAACAGCAGCTGTCCTTGTTAATGCTGGATGTTGATTTTTTCAAACCGTATAACGATCTTTATGGACATCAACGCGGTGATGACTGTCTGATAGACATTGCGCGAACCATCCAGAAAATCATCTCGCGACCCACCGATTTAGTCGCGCGTTATGGCGGCGAAGAATTCGCCATCGTATTACCTGAAACCCGTCAGGATGGTGCAATTGTCATTGCGCAAATTATTATCAAAGCCATTCAAAACTTAAAAATTCCGCATCAGGCATCCGCCATCACTGACTGTGTTACGGTCAGCATCGGTATTGCCAGCATGATTCCCGTGCTGGATTTTTCAACTGATTTCCTGATTGATCAAGCGGATCAGGCTTTATATTGCGCCAAGCAACAAGGCCGTAACAGTTATTATGTAAAATCTGACATCACATAAGCAACGTCCACTTCATTGCCGATGAAGCGGACAATAAAACACTTACTTCTATCGTGATAAAAAAATTTTTCCATGACTATGCAGGCGATTTTTCCGCCATTGGCGCGGGACTGCTCTACACCTTGGCATTTGCGCCGTTTGATTATCCCTATCTCGCCTTAGTCGCACTCAGCTGTCTGTTTCTGTGCTGGCAACACATCACACCGAGACGCGCATTGATACGCGGTTATTTATTCGGCTTGGGGCAGTTCGGGCTGGGTATCTCGTGGGTTTATGTCAGCATTCACGATTTTGGTCATGCAGGTGTGGTAAGTGCAAGCGTGATGACCAGCGTATTTGTCGCTTTTTGGGCAATATTTCCTGCCTTGGCTGGTTATTTGTGCGGCTTACTGAAAAACCCGCAGCGCACACTCGCCATGCCCGTGATTTGGCTTTTGGTAGAGTATCTGCGCGGTCACTGGGTGCTGAATGGTTTTCCGTGGCTACTTGCGGGTTATGCACAACTCGACACCCCGTTAGCAGGCTATATTCCCGTGCTGGGCGTATACGGTGCCGGGTTTGCGTTAGCGTTGAGTGCGACGCTGATTCTGCTCTTCCTGCAACATAACAACTGGCGTATGGCAGTGGCTTTGCTTGCACTATGGGCAACGGGCGGTTATTTACAGACCATCCAATGGACGCAGGCTATCGGCGCACCGTTTCGCGTCGCGCTGATTCAAGGCAACATCACCCAAGATAAAAAATGGCTGCCCGACAATAAAATCAACACCTTACGCTTATACAAAGAGCTGACCGAACAACACTGGGACGCAAAATTAATCGTCTGGCCAGAAACCTCCATTCCCGCTTATTTATCCGAAGTCAACGACTCCTTTTTAAAACCCTTAAGCACTCTGGCAAGCCAACACCAGAGCGATTTAATCGTCAGCCTACCGATAAAAAATGAGCCCAGCGGCGAAAAATACAACGCCGTGATGACACTCGGCAGCCACATCGCCGACTATCGCAAACAGCATTTACTGCCTTTCGGCGAAACCCTGCCGTTGCAACCGTTTTCAGCATTTGTGCTGAATAAGTTGGGGCTTAAATTGGGCAGTTTTACCTCAGGTGGCGATAAGCAGCCATTATTAAACGCGGCAGGTTACCCATTCATCACCTCAATTTGTTATGAAGACGTATTCGGCGAACTGGCGATTCACGAGCTGGAACAGGCGGCGTATCTAGTCAATGTCACCAATGACGGCTGGTTCGGCAACTCCATCGAACCACACCAGCACGCACAAATAGCCAGAATGCGCGCCTTGGAAACAGGACGGTTTTTATTACGCGCAACCAATACAGGTTTAACAACCATCGTTGCACCCAATGGCAAAATGATTCAGCAACTACCGTTATTTGAAGTCGGCGTATTGAGCGGCGAAATAACCCCGATGGCTGGTTTGACCCTTTATGCGCGGCTAGGCGATAAGCCTGTGCTGATGTTTTTGCTCGGGTTGTTAATCGTTGGTTGGGCAAGCGACTTTTTTCGCAAATCAATAAATGCTGGGCTTGAACAGCAACGAACGAATTTACATTAGCGAGCTTTCATTTGCTCGGCATTGAAGACAGAGATTGCTCAGCAGGATTGTAGAAATAAGTGTAGTGTCCACAAGTACACTGAATGGTATATCCTGCAATCCTAGGGTATGCGCACCAATGAATCCTTTCTACTTCTACACTTTCCGCTGGATATGATGAGCATTTATATGACATGAGGTTCAAATTATTTCTTGAACACTGACGATTGCCGCACGCTACTGTACTTGGAAGTTTTTCGATTGCTCTTTTCGCCATGTTAATCTCTTACTCCTAACACTAATTTAGTTTGTAAAGCACATTGGCGATAGCGCAATGCACTGTATGGAAAACATTCCCTAGTTCCCAAGCTGGAGAGACTGTGAAAGTATTTAGTGGGAGAGGCTTTAGCCTCGCATTCGAGGCTAAAGCCTCTCCCACATTATATAAAAACAATGACTTACAAAATTCAAAAATTGTTTTCATAATACTTTCACCGTCTCTGGAGCTTGGGAACTAGCAAAAAACTACATCGCCAATCTGGCCGTAGCAATCGCCGCTTTCACCGTTTCAGGTGCGGTGCCGCCGATGTGTTTACGCGCCGCCACTGAACCTTCCAGCGTTAAATAATCAAACACGTCCGCTGTTATCAACGCCGAGAAGCCTTGTAACTCCTCCAGTGATAATTCCGATAAATCCCGCCCCGTGTCTACGCCTAAACGTACCGCTAAACCCACCGCTTCATGCGCATCACGGAACGCCATACCTTTACGCACTAAATAATCCGCCAAATCGGTTGCCGTCGCAAAGCCGCGTTTCGCCGAGTTATACATATTGTCTTTTTTAGCGCGAAGATGGGGAATCATATCGGCATACGCGCGTAAGCAATTAATCAGCGTATCAGCAGTATCAAACAACGGCTCTTTATCTTCCTGATTATCTTTGTTATAGGCTAACGGTTGGCTTTTCATCAGCATTAATAAGCTCATTAAATTACCTGTGACCCGTCCTGATTTACCACGCACCAATTCAGGCACGTCAGGGTTTTTCTTTTGCGGCATGATGGATGAACCTGTGCAGAAGGCATCAGGCATATCAATAAAATCAAACTGCGCACTTGACCATAAAATCAGCTCTTCCGAAAACCGTGATAAATGAATCATGATTAAACTGCCGACTGCGGTAAATTCAATCGCAAAATCACGGTCACTGACAGAATCCAGAGAATTCGCTGAAGGACGGTCAAAACCCAATAACTCAGCGGTTTTATAACGGTCTATCGGATAACTGGTTCCCGCTAACGCCGCCGCACCTAAAGGCAGGACATTAACGCGCTTCAAACAATCCGCTAAGCGTTCAGCATCACGGCTGAGCATTTCAAACCACGCCATTAAATGATGCCCAAAAGTAATGGGCTGGGCGACTTGTAAATGGGTAAAACCGGGCATGATGGTATCAAAATGCTGTTCCGCCAAGTTTAAAATCGCGTGTTGTAAGCGCGTGAGTTGTGCGCTGATTTGATTGATTTCATGACGCATATACAAGCGTATATCTGTTGCCACCTGGTCATTACGCGAGCGTCCTGTGTGCAGTTTTTTGCCTGCAATGCCGATTAAATCCGTCAAACGAGCTTCAATGTTCATGTGAACATCTTCTTGTTTAATCGACCAGACAAACGCACCGCTGGCGATTTCCGCGCTGATTTGCGTTAAGCCGCGAATAATATCGTCGCGTTCTTGTTCGGTGAGAATCCCGCAATGCGCCAACATGGTGGCATGAGCAATCGAGCCTTCAATATCTTGCGCCGCCATGCGTTGGTCAAAATCCACCGAAGCGGTAAAGACTTCAACAAACGCATCAGTCGCTTCGGCAAATCGTGCGCTGGACAGTTTTTCAGTATTAATGTTAGTCATAATTTAAAAGGTATGGGCAAATGAAAAATACCGAATTATACCTTTAAATCCAAGATGAGGTTTTTTGGAAGTTAATGTAAATTGAGAGTGCAGAATACAAAAAAGTCGATATAGAACTCCGTTGTATTCTGCTTTAATTGATGCGCTGCGCTGGCAGCCATAAATCATATCGTTTTTTGTTGAGTTACCACCAAATTTCATTCAAGCCAAAATCATCTATTTCGAGGATAGCATTTTTCATTGGAATCTCCTGTTATCTATCCTGATAACTGATGTTACGCATGAAAAAACCATAGTCCACGAAAAGCACGAAAAAATCAAAGCTAATGCGTTCTGTATGAGTGTCTAGGCTAGACCTGCGAGGTTTTAAAAACCTCGCAGGTCTTTATTGGATACGTCAGAATAAAAGCGACTGAACTCTGGGTGTTTTTGACTTTGCGAGCCATAACTTATACGACACTTATTATTTTTTCGTGCTTTTCGTGTCTTTCGTGGACAAGAATGCTCTTGTGCGCAACATCAGCTGATAATCAATTACGCGGGTTGCAATGGGGTGAATATACCCCGTCGCGCTTCGGGTCACAGAACCTCTTCAAAAGACCGAATATATGTCAGCAATCTTGATCTCTGTGAATGTCAACTTATGAAACTAATACTTGCAATAATTGAGGAGTCCATCCTGCATTCACCCATCTTACGGCTTGGATTCTCACTGTACAATGAATGGTTAGACTCAACTAATGATTGCCTAAGTTAATCCTCGACCTTAATATTTATGTTCGGTGCGGGAACTGGGGCTGGAACAGTTTCTTTAATCACTTGAACTGGACCTGGAACTGGAACTTCTCGAACTGGGCCTGGAACTGGAACTTCTCGAATTATTGTTGCTGGCGGTGGTACTCGGCTAGAGCCTTGAGTACGAGTAGTTTGACTAGAATGTGTTTCTTCGGTTTGTTCTGTGTATTCTGCGTTTGCGTTGACAGAGATGCCAAGTGCAGCGAATAGACTGACTATAATGATTTTTTTCATGATGTTTATAAATTTAATGTGAGTTATAAATCGATGGTATTAAACCAGTTGTTGAGCCAATAAATGGCTCATCTCTGATGATAGTGAATTGTCAAGACGTATTCTGTGCGCTGACATACATAGCCACGAAAAAGACTGTTTCTAAGCGACCTTCCCTGTCTTTTGTCTCATTCCCAAAACTGGAGTTTGGGAACGAGAAATTTGAAATAATTATGCGGGTTGTAATGGGTTTAGCTATCGCTCTACCCATCCTACACTTGCCCATTTTACGGGGTTCAAATGCAATCGGTGGCTTATTCAACCGAGTTTGAGAATATTAGGATCGCTGTAAGCTGGGGTGAGGAACGAACCCCAGCAAGCATGAGACAACATGAACATAACCAATAAAACCAAACCCGATTTGATAAATTGTGTGTTGTTGATAAGTAGCGAATGCTTGAAAATGTTGGGGTTCGCTTGAGGCTCACCCCAACGTACGCGGTTACATTCGCCCTGTTGGGCTAATTTATTAACCCAATAATTTGTGTATAGTTTTTATCGTAGGGGCGATGCACACGTCTTGTTGCGTGCATCGCCGATTATGCGGATTTCGTGTGTTCCGCGTGGGCAAACGATAAAGCCGTTTGCCCACCCTACAGGGCTATCGCTTCATGCGGGCTTGCTTGGAGAGATACAAGGATGGGTAGAACGCAGTGACTTGTAAAGCGCGAAACGAAACCCATCTTACGGGTTATAGCGAAATACGCGATATTTTTAAATCACGCTGTTATTACCGCATTCCGTAAAGCTCCATGCAGTTTACTGTTACACTGGGTATAAAAACCTTTTTCACTATCGCTATATCCATCTAAGAGCTAATTTAACTAAGAAAAGGACCGAACTATGAGCAATCAGTTATCGATTTATACCTTAATTCCTAAAGACAAGAATATTTATGCAGGTGCGGGTGAAACTTATGTAGGCATTGATTTTGGTACGTCTACAACTGTTGCGAGTATTTGCTCTATTGATGAAAATAAACAGATTAAAACGATACCAATTAGCTTCAAACAGTCTTTAGCTGATGGACGCTTCCATAATCACTATTTATTACCTTCTGTGATTGCATGGGCAAATAACCAATTATTAATTGGTAAAGGTGCTTATGAACTGAAATATAAACTTAAGGAAGGGGTAGATTTATGGCATTCCTTTAAAATGGAACTAGGAACTGATTTAGGTCCTAAATATTTTAAATCTCAGTTATGCGCAGGGCATCCATTAGCAACTATTGAGTCACCACGCGATGCGGTAAGAGTGTTTTTTAATTTTGTTAAGCAGGGGATTGATGCTGCTATTAAGGAAGAAGGCTTATCTTCTAATATTCGCTATGCAGTTAGTATTCCTGCTGGATTTGAAGCTAACCAACGGCGTGAGTTATTAGAAATTCTACAAGAAATAGGATTATCGGACAGTCGCCATGTTTTTATTGATGAGCCTAATGCGGCATTTATTAATTATTTAGTCGAATATAACCACAATACCTTTAAAAATTACCAAATTCCTGATGACTCACCACTACATATTATAATTTTTGATTTTGGTGCAGGTACTTGTGATATTTCTATCATAGCACTAGAAAATAGGGGAGCTTCTTTTAGCACCAAAAATCTGGCTATTTCTAATTTTTTACCATTAGGAGGTAACGATATTGATAAAGCTATTGCGCGGCAGATTTTATTACCTCAATTATTAACGCAAAATAAAGTTGATGTTGATGATTTAAAAAAATTAGATATAGATAAACGCATTTTGCCACGTTTACTTGGCATTGCTGAACAGTTAAAAATTAATCTGTGTAAGAGCGTTAGACCACAGATGATAAAAAATAAATTACCAAGTCAAGCGTTAAGTGAACGGGCAGTTAAAATTACTGAAAACTCCGCAATTAAGTTAGCGAAAATGACGTTACAATTAGGCGATTTTTATCTTTCTTATGTAGAATTTTCTAAACTAATGCAGCCTTTTTTAGACCCTTTTTCTAATCATGATTTTTGTTCAGAAGAAGGTAATATTGTCAGTATTTTTTCTCCTATTAATTCAGCGTTAAATAAAGCAGAGTTAAAAATGGATGATATTGATTTGCTATTAATGATTGGTGGCAGCGCACAAAATCCTTATGTTATTGATGCGTTAAAAAAACAATATTCTGAGCTAGAAATAGAAGTTCCTCAGAATCTTCAAACTCATGTTTCAGGTGGGGTATCGGTTTATTCAAAGTTAATTCATGGTATGGGTTTTGATATTATTCAGCCTATTACCAGTGAGCCTTTACTATATATGACAAAAGAAGGAATTAAGGTATTAGTACCTGCTAATTCGCCTATTCCAAGTCAATCCGTATTATTTGAACCATTGCAAGTAGCTCATGATAGGCAAAAAGTAATAGAAATCCCCATTTTTATTTCTACCAACGATAAATTATTGCTTGTGATTCGTGTAACAGAAAAGCAAGGCAAAGGCTTTCCTGTAAATACTGCTGTACAATTTGATGCTCAAATTACAGAAAATAAGTTAGTGGAAGTTCACGTTAAGATTAATGGTTTGACTGTAATGGTTGAATATTTAAATCCTTTTGCGAATCATAAATTATCACCTAAAGAACGAACCGTTTTAGATAAATTTAAAAAAGCGAATATATCAGCTCTAAATAATAATGGTCGTCCAACTATAGCGGCACTAAATGATTTGGTTAATGCCTACGCCGATGCAGGGCAGCATTTAAAAGCAGCAGAACTATTAGAAAATGTACAGCAAATGCAACCGAATAAAAACTTATTAACATCGCTTTGTTATCACTATGCAAGAGCAGGTAAAAACAAACAATCTCTATATTGGTCTGAGAAAGCTTATGAAAAAGATAAAAACTCGATAACAGCTTATAATCTTGCTTTAAAGTTTAAAGATAGCAATGAAGAGCGGTATTGTCAATTAATGGAAGAAGGTTTAGAAATGGATTCGGATGCGGAATTTATTTTACAGGTTTATGGTTGTTATCTCATGGATAAGAATAATCCAAGAGGTGAAATCATGTTGACGAAAGCATTAAAATTATTGTCATCTGAGTTAAATGCAGGGATTATTAGCGGTAGCGATTTAGACCGTCTTATTATCTGTGCTAGACGTTTAGATGCTTCTGATATATTAAAAAAGGCAACAAAAAAACGAGATAGCAGTGAGCAAAATGACAAAGGCTATGATGACAAAAATTTGTTGCAGTCATCGCGTATTCAATTAGAACAATTATAAAAGAGAAAGTGTTATGGGATGGATGATAGCAAAAGAAAAGCTCGATGAAACACAGCGTAATATACTCTCAGGCATGACAGGGCAAAATCATAATTTATTTATTCATGGACCTGCGGGTTCAGGAAAATCAGTTGTTTTAGTTCATGCGTTGCAAGATTATTTGTTAAATAAGCCAACATCAAGATTGGCGATTATTTCCTATACATTGGCTTTAATCGACTTATATAAAACAGGAATTGAATCTGAATTATTGAAACGAGTTGATTTCTTTACGATGGAAGGATTTAAAAAAATTACTATCAGCAATCGCTGGGATTTTTTTATTATTGATGAAATTCAAGATTCTGAAATAGAAGTTTTAGATAAGTTGAAACAATCAGGAAAGAAGATAATAACTGCGGGTGATTTTTTTCAGTCCATTTATGAAAATAGATGCAATATTTCAGGAATTAAAGAGCTAGAAAATTTACAAGAGCCAGAGTTACCCGTTATTTATCGAAATACTAAATCTATTAAGGCTATAGCTGTTTTATTTGCAGAGTTTCCAGATGAATATAGTGCATTTGAAGTTTCACGCACAGCAAATGATACATCAGTGCAGTTAGCGCATTTTAGTAGCAAATTAAAAGAATCAGAATATACTTGGAAACAAGCTAAAATGCTATCAGAGAAAGGGATTAATTCTGTTATCATCTTTGCTAATCATAATGAAGTATTAAGCTTCTATTCTAATGTATTTGAACTGGAAAATAAAAATCCTTGGGTATTGGTTAAGAATAGTTTTAATCATCCGCACTAC
Source organism: Methylococcales bacterium (assembly GCA_030693155.1). GTDB lineage: Bacteria > Pseudomonadota > Gammaproteobacteria > Methylococcales > Methylomonadaceae > UBA4132. Next base: position 3,070 of record JAUYBJ010000009.1, on the reverse strand, counting down.
GAAGCGTTAAATATTTATAGTCAGCGAATGAATCTACCCATACGTTATTTGGGCAATGGTTATGGCTCTTTACAAAAAATTTATAATGAAAACTTTGTAACAGTAATGACTTATCATAGTGCTAAAGGTATGGATTTCGGTGCTGTTTTTTTGCCCAGTTTGACTAACCAAGTCGATTTATGGAGGAACAATCCAGATATTGCTAGGCGTTTATTTTTTGTTGCCTTAACACGCTCAAGACAAGAGTTATACATAAGTTATTATGGCGAACCGCACGAATTTATTCAGCGTATTCCTAAAAACTTATTACATACTACCAATGACCCTAAAACATTTTCTGTTAATTCTGGCACTAATCATAATGATGTACCATTCGATGATGATGATGATGTAGCATTTTGAGCAAAAATAACGAAGTTTGTTTACAATGATTTTGCATATATTACTAAAAGGTTTTTATGAAAAAAATGACACATACCTATTATCTTCCTATGCTATTAGAAGGATTAGTATCTTGGTGGCGTATCGGAGAAATTTTGATTTATCAAGATCAGTTATGGGCTATTCAGGCAGAAAAAAACCTGCCACTAAATGAAGAATCTAGTCTTGATAAACTAAAGAACATTTTGCCAAGATTTGAGAATATTCGTAATTTTGTTGTTGTTGAAATAAAGAAACCTGAGTTTCAGCCTGTGAATGCTTTTTCTACCTGTATAACTTATGATGAGGTTATAGCAATTTACACCTTGGATGCTAATCCAGCATCACAGCGTTATATACAAAGTCTTGTTCCAAGTATAAAAATAGAACAACAAAGTATTTTAGATGAAGGATTATCTAACAGGTTAATTAACTGGTCAGCAAAGCGAAATGCTGAATTAGGTGCAAAAAAATTACTGTCATTGCCGAATATTAAAAATGATGATTCTGTAAGTAATAGTATTTCATGGGAAAATATGCTTGAAGCCTGTTTTTTAAATGAGATTCCAAAAGATTCAGAAAAAATAACTCGGTTTTTCTATACTCTTTTTTCGTTTAGTAGAAAATCGATTACCTGTAAATATAATTTTGTAGATTTAGGCTTTATTGATGATATTAAAAATATTTTAAAAATTGCGATAGATGACGATATTTCAATAGGTTTAACGTTATCTTCTAAAGATGACTTAAGCCAATTGATTAAAAAAATATCAGAAAATAAAGAAAAAATACAAAAGTTTAAAGAATATTGTGAAGGTGATTTTTTTATTCCTGCATTAATATTTTTAAAGCTAAAGCAATTACACGAAAAACCTATCAATGCAGAAATTTTTTATAATTTCGTCAATGAATTAAATGCTGTTGGCTGTGATAGGGATTTAATTTCAGTCGGTATTTCTTGGTATGGTGCTTATTTTGGTTATATTGAAATTCGGGAGTTGTATCTTGAAGCAAAAAAATATAGCCCACCTATTCCAGATGTAATTCCAGAACCCCCTGAAGCCACCGAAAATACATTACCTGACGAAGAGCCAATCCAAGATTATTTATTAGATGATTCCAAGGGTGATAAAAGTATTTTTTTTTCTGGAAAAACTTCCTCTGGAAAAGAAAATAATCTATTTTACGATGTTGTTAAAGCTGGAAAGTTTGAGATTAAAGATGAAGAGGGTAAAAAAAATGGCTTTTATACGATGAAGTAAAAAAAATGTATAAGGAGGAGAGGAAAGTTAAAATTAAAATGAAGGGAAGCCCCAGTGACCCGAAAGGAGTATTTAAACCGTTATCTGATATTAAAGGATTGGAATAAAATTAGATACCATCTCTCCAAATCAATCACAAGTAGCAAATTATGGTATTTGTGGTTGATAGGGTAGTTGGTGTTTAAAGACACCAAAACAAATCTGTACCAATTTTCGCATAGCTGCGCCGAGTGCGGACATTTTACTTTTACCTTTCTTGGTTAGCCGTTCATATTGGGCTTTAATGTCAGGGTTATAGCGGGTTGCGGTCACGGTTGCCATGTACAGCTTGGCACGAACCGTTTTATTGCCATTTTTAGCCAGTTGAGATCGTCCTTTGATACTACTGCCTGATTCCCTTTGTACGGGAACGAGACCCAGATAAGCCGCACATTGATGGGCATCTTTGAATTGATGCGTACCCAGTACCATCAGCATCCGTTGTGACATGACCTTGCCAATACCTGGAATGCTTTCAAGTAACTTTCTATTTTCTTTCAGGTTTTTGTGCGCTTTAATGTGGTCGTCAATGAGTTTTTCCAGCGTCTTCTGTTCGGTCTCAAGGTGTTCAATCATGTGATTGATAGAGGCTAACACAGCGGTGGGTGTGTCGCTGACGATGATTTTTTCATGGCGATTTTTTTCACGTTGCAAGTCTTTTTCAACGGCATCCAAGCGCGTCAACAAGGCTTTTAATGCTCTCATTTCCTGTGGAGCAGGTTGCCAGAGTCTAGGACGTTCTTTTACGCCATACCGTGCTAACACGATACTGTCTTTTTTGTCGTTTTTAGTGCGCCCGCCTAAACTTTTGGCATAATATTTAACGTGAGCAGGATTGGCGATGGACACGTTTGCGCCCCTATCATGCAACCACGTTGCCACGTTTTCATGATAGATACCCGTTGCCTCCATTACAAAATGCAACTCACCGATTTCATTGCCTGTCTGTAGCTTTGCCCAATTGACCAGTGCTGTCCACCCGTCCAATTGATTGCTAAATACCTTGGTTTTAACTTTGCTGTCTTCTTTAAGCCATGCACAATCCAGCTTGGCTTTGCTGACATCTATTCCAATAACATTCATCTCTCTTCTACTCCGCTTGTTCATACAGTGTCTTTTCCCATCGGGATGCACTTGGATACCATTCAGTCTTAAGAAAATCAGTGCATGGGTTTTATCTACTTAACAGACTTGTTGTCTCAGCTCGTAGTCAAACTCTGATCATGCACCGTGATATACTGCTAGCTAGGCAATATATCATTGTTTGGAGAGATACAAGTTCGTAGGATGAGTAGAACGCAGTGAAACCCATCATTTACGCGGAATTGTGATGGGTTTCGCAAGCTCTA
>JAUYBJ010000006.1 GCA_030693155.1 Methylococcales bacterium | reverse complement strand
GCGGTAAACCCGAAAAAGTCGCCCTCACCGCCTGCATGAGAAAACTGCTGATTACCTTGAATTCAATGGTTAAAAATCAATCAGAATGGAATCCAAATTTTGCAGATTTAGCTTGATTTTTAACACAGTTGCTCGCAGGTTTTTATCGCACCGTCATAATAAAATGGACTGACTACTAGATTTGTACGCCAAGCAGTGATTACAACGACTTCCGCACCATCACACTGCGCCCTTTCACCTTGCCATTTTTTAAACACGCCAAGGCTTTATCGACGCTGTCACGCTTGATAGCGACATAAGAATGCGCATCAAAAATATCAATTTTACCGACTTCACTGCCTGCAATACCGCCCTCACCTGTCAACGCGCCCAATATATCGCCCGCGCGGATTTTATTTCTGCGTCCGTCATCCAGCCATAAAGTCACCATCGGCGGCTGAAAGCGTTCTTCATAACTGAGCTGGAACGGCGCGACTTCATCCCAAACGCTGACCGAATTTTGATAATCTTCAATGGCTTTGACACGCGGCAATTCTGCTTCAATGCACAAACTCAACGCTAAGCCCTCTTTACCTGCACGACCAGTTCGCCCAATACGATGCACATAAATTTCTGCATCCCACGGTAATTCGTAATTAATCACCGCTTGTAAGTCAGTAATATCCAAACCACGCGCGGCAACGTCAGTCGCCACTAATACCGAACAACTTTTATTGGCGAATTTCACCAATACCTGATCCCGATGTTTTTGTTCTAAATCACCGTACAACTCCTGTACCGAAAAACCGCTGTTTTCCAGTGCCTTGGTCACGTCATGACAATCACGTTTGGTATTGCAAAACACCACGGTGGATTCAGGGCGGTGATAGGCTAATAAATAACCCAGCGCGTTCAATCGGTGGGATTTTGTGATGTTATAAAACCGTTGTTCGATACCGCTGTCATGATGACTGTGTTCAATACTGACCGTTATCGGTTTGAATTGAAATTCCTTACTCATGGCGCGAATCTGGTCTGAATAGGTGGCGGAAAATAACAGCGTTTGTCGATGGGTCGGCGCGTAGGAAAGCACGTCTTTCACCGCGTCTTCAAAACCCATGTCCAGCATACGGTCGGCTTCATCCAACACCAGCATTCTCAGATTGCTCAAGCGCAGACTGCGTTTACGCAAATGTTCCTGCAAACGACCGGGCGTGCCGACCACGATATGTACGCCGTGTTCCAGTGACCCCAGTTGCGGGCCGAATGGCACACCGCCGCACAATGATAATACTTTGATATTTTGCGTGAAGCGTGCCAGTCGGCGGATTTCTTTACACACTTGATCCGCCAGTTCGCGGGTCGGACAAACCACCAAGGCTTGCACGCGAAAACTGCTGACATCCAAGCGCGATAACAAGCCGATACCGAACGCGGCGGTTTTGCCGCTGCCTGTTTTCGCTTGGGCAATCACATCGTGACCTTCGAGGATATGGGGAAGACTTTCGGCTTGAATCGGGGTCATCTCGGTATAACCCAAGGATTCAATGTTTTCAAGCAGGGCGGGTTTTAACGGTAACGCGGAAAATTTAACGGAGGGCATTAACAGACTCTTTAAGATTAACAAGAATGCCAACGCGGTGTCGGCATTACAATGGCTAATGATAACAGATAGTTGCGCGTTCGTCGGTGTTCAAATGCTTTTTTTAACACTACCTGTCAAGCGACGCACCCTGTGTCTCACCATGATTAGTTGAAGCGTCATATTGTTTTTCTCGCGCTTTGTAATCATCCAGCGTTTGATAGCCCAGCGCATTTGCCGTCGCTTCCAGCTTCTTGCAACTGGACATTTGAGGCAACGCCAGTATGCCATTATCAATCACAGTCGCAGTTTCTCTGCCAATAGCGTAGTGACCCAACTCATGCACCCGCAGTGCCGATACATAGTTATCAAACGCGGCTGTCTGCTCAGCCGTCGCACCCACTAATTCAGGCAAGGTAATGTTACCCGTTACCTCCGTCGTTACCGTCGTAATTTTGCACCGCCCATTCGCTTGTTCAAACCAGCGGTAATGCCACTTCACATTCCATTTTGTATAACCATGAAATGAACGATTATCTTCACGAATCGGCGTTGCTTTATTTAAAGTTTCTCGCAGTGAACTATTGGCATCCGCAGTTGCCGTGTAATAGGTGTAATCAAGATGTTCGCTGACGTGTGCGCTGGCGGTGTTTGCTGCAATCAGCAAACAAAATAAGAGTGATTTGTGCATTTGGAATATCTCTAATTTGTTATGTGACGCATGGTAATCCGTGATATGCCATACTTTTCTGATGTGGCTACATTAATTCTATAAAATCTATGAAAACGCTGAATTTAAAGACAATACAAATGAATCGAGCAAGGTGGTAGAGGCCGCGCGGGAACTGGGGATAAAAGAGAATTTGCTATTCAGTATAGCGGTGTGCCTAAGCCTGATAAAGCTGCCCGAATGGATAGAAATTTTGCAGCAGTTGCGGAAAGAAGTCACGCGTTTATATCTATGGTAACCCATTGATTTTAAAAAATATAAAATCATCATGCCAAGTATAAATTAATGAGTTACAATTTTTGTCGTGTACAGGGTGTACCGAGTATCAGTATTCTTAATCCTATCCATGTAATAACACAAAAACTTCAGATAAAAATCAATCCTACAATGCCATGATGAATCATTTAAGCAAGTTGGATATACCGCGAAGTAATAGAGTTGTTGTTCCATTATAAAACAATCGGTTAGCGAGATATAAGTTCCAAAGCCCCGCGCAGACTCCGAGAATATCATCATATAAATCAATAAGATGGTTTCTTAGTCTGTCAGAAAGAATGCGGTAACGCTTCATGC
>JAUYBJ010000001.1 GCA_030693155.1 Methylococcales bacterium | reverse complement strand
GATTTAGGTTATGCAGGTATTATTAAAGATTATCTGTGTAAAAGTATCTCTATTCCGCATAAGAAAACTAAAAATAATCCATTAAAAGACACGCAAAAAGATGAAAATACGCGCATGGCTTCTCTGAGAATAAAAGTCGAGCATAGTATTGGCGGCATGAAGCGTTACCGCATTCTTTCTGACAGACTAAGAAACCATCTTATTGATTTATACGATGATATTCTCGGAGTCTGCACGGGGCTTTGGAACTTCTATCTCGCTAACTGATTGTTTTATAATGGAACAACAACTCTATTTTATATATAATTGGTACTTAATAACCTTAGCAATTTATTTAACTAATTCACTCAAAAGGAAAATTAAATGGTATTACAGACAAGCGAAGATGACGTAAAACATTATCTTAAAGATGTAACTAAGTTAATCGCTAAAAAACTAGGTGCTGGTGATGATGATAATTTTGAAAATTATATTAAAAATGAAAGCCCAATAATAAGCAATAATCTTGTAGATTTTATTACGGCTTACAAAGCATGGTACAATTTTCATGTTGAAACTGATAATAAACCCGATGACCAAGGAAGAACAGGAATATATTACAAACTATCAGACGATGAACATGATGAACTCTCGAATCTAATAATTCAAAGAGAAGAATCAAGAAATATACTGAACGATTCAATAAAAGAATTAGAAGGCTGTCTTAAACAAAATGTCGAGAAAGAAAACGAACAGGATAACGATTTAAAAAAAACGTTCACAGGAAAATAGAAAAAAACGGTTTAATAAGCCTAAGAACGAATAAGCGGTAAATGTTGGGTTGCGAAAAGATGCAACCCAACCTCAAAAACCTCACAGGTTTTATCAATACGCGGTCAAAAAATTGCGCAACATATCATGCCCGTGCTCGGTCAGAATTGATTCAGGATGAAATTGTACGCCTTCAATGGCGAGGGTTTTATGACGTACGCCCATGATTTCATCGAGTTTGCCTGTTTCGTCTTGTGTCCACGCAGTGACCTCTAGGCAGTCGGGTAAGCTGGCTTGTTCGATGACTAGGGAATGGTAACGGGTGGCTGTGAATGGATTATTCAAGCCTTTGAATACGCCTGTATCGTGATGATAAACCAGCGAGGTTTTACCGTGCATAATCTGTTTGGCATGAATAATATTGCCGCCGAACGCATAGCCGATGCTTTGATGTCCTAGACACACGCCTAATAAGGGAATGCGTCCTGAAAAAGCAAGGATGGTTTCGACGGAAATACCCGCTTCTTTCGGCGTACAAGGGCCGGGAGAAATGACGATTTTATCGGGCGCGAGGGCTTCAATATCGGCGACGGTCACTTGGTCGTTACGCACTACGGTGACATCCGCGCCTAATTCACCAAAATACTGCACCAAATTGTAGGTGAATGAGTCATAGTTATCGACCATGACGACTTTTACCGCGCTCATAATTGCTCTCCTTCTAAGCCTGCTTCTGCCATTGTCACGGCACGAAATACCGCGCGTGCTTTGTTCATGGTTTCGTCCCATTCGCTACGCGGTACGGAATCGTAAACGATACCCGCACCTGCCTGTATGTGTAATTGTCCGTCTTTAATCACGGCGGTTCTTATCGCAATCGCGGTGTCTAAATTACCAGACCACGCGACATAACCGACCGCACCTGAATAAACGCCGCGTTTCACGGGTTCAAGTTCATCAATAATTTCCATGGCGCGAATTTTGGGCGCACCGCTGACTGTACCTGCGGGAAAGGTTGCCGCTAAGACATCAAACGCATCTTTGCCTTCTTGCAGGGTGGCGGTGACATTGGAGACGATGTGCATAACGTGTGAATAGCGTTCGATAATCATTTTATCGGTGAGTTTTACCGTGCCGATTTTGGCGACGCGCCCCGCATCATTGCGTCCTAAATCAATCAGCATTAAATGTTCCGCGCATTCTTTGGGATCTTCGAGCAGTTCTTTTTCCAGTGCCACATCTTGCTCAGGTGTTACGCCGCGTTTGCGTGTGCCTGCAATCGGGCGCACGGTGACGGTGTTGTCTTCCAAACGCACCAGAATTTCAGGTGACGAGCCGACGATATGAAAATCTTCTAAATTCAGATAATACATATACGGTGACGGATTCAAACAACGCAGCGCACGGTAACAATTTAAGGGTGATGCGGTGTAAGGAATTGACAGGCGTTGTGATAACACCACCTGCATGATGTCGCCATCGTTGATGTAATCTTTGGCTTTCAGAACTGCATTTTCAAAGCCTTGTTGGGTGAAGCCTGAGATAAAATCTTCCTCGACCACTTTTTTAGGGTTGGGGTGTTTTTCAGGTTTGGCTTGCGATTCACGCAGTTTGACGGCTAAGGCATCGAGCCGCGCTAACGCACGATTGTAAGCATCCGCTTCGACAGGATTCGCATGAGTCAATAACAGCATTTTGCCCGACAGGTTGTCAAAGACCAGAATTTCTTCCGACACCATCAATAGAATATCGGGTGTGCCGATAGGATCAGGTTTAGCGGTTTTGCACAGTTTGGGTTCGATATAGGCAATGGTTTCATAGCCGAAATACCCCACCAAACCGCCATTAAAACGCGGCAAACCCTCAATATCAGGCACTTTATAGCTTTGGCGAAATTCGTCTATCCACACTAAAGGATGCTCGTGGGTGAAGGTTTCCAGACATTCGCCATTTTGTTCCAGCCGAATGTGTTTGCCGTTAATTTTAACGATGGTTTTACACGGCAAGCCGATAATCGAATAACGCCCCCATTGTTCGCCACCGTGCACGGATTCAAACAAATAAGAATACGCGCCATCGGCTAATTTAAGATAGGCACTTAATGGCGTATTCAAATCAGCCAGAATTTCACGGCTAATCGGAATGCGGTTATAGCCTTGTGAGGCTAGCTGATTGAATTGTTCTGGAGTCATAGTCGTTAGGCAGGTGAGAGGTTTATTCGTCTTCTTCTTCTTCGGGTGGCTGTCTGAAATGAATCGTTAGACCTTGTAAAAAATTTCTGAGAATCTGGTCGCCGCATTTGCGGTGGTGCTTATGTCCTTCTTGTCGAAAAAACGCACTGAGTTCGCCTTTGGATAATTCAAAATCAGCGAGTTTCAGCGTGTGCAGCATATCTTCTTCTTTAAATTCTAACGCGATTCTGAGTTTTTTAAGAATGGCATTATTATCCAATTCGGATTCGACTTTTTTGGCAGGCGGGTTGTCTTGTTTGCCGCGTTTGTAAGTAATTAAACCATCTAAAAACAAACCCATGTGTTGATTATCAAGCGCAACAAAATTTTCTTCATTGTCTTTTTTAAGATAAGTGAGTAATTCATCACGGCTGATTTCATAATCGCTTAACGCGAATATCTCAATCATCGTGGCATCATTTAAACTCAGTGCGTAACGGACGCGGCGTAATACATCGTTATTAATCATAATATTATCGTTATAGAGTGCATGAAGGGCATTATTGCGGTGGTATTCGGTAATGCCCTGTTATTTTAAATTCAAATAAACGGTTTTCTTCTTGAGTCCCGTTGCCAATATTATGAATAATGAGCGGAGTATTGGTCATAGCCGCAGTCTTGTCACTGACTATCATAATATGCGGCAGATTCGCTGGCAAAAGCACGGTGACTATATCGCCTGCCTGATAATCTGTCGGTATTGTGGAAATCGGTAACGCATAGCCTTTGCGTTTAAAATAGGTTTGCAAATTCAACACACGGCGATGGTCGATATTCTTATCCGTGCTTTTTAATCCCCAGTGTTTAGGATAGTGCGTAAATGCCCGTTGCATATCGTCATGCACCAGCTTTTGTAAATCCATCTTATGACTGGAACGCAACGCGCGTATCACTACATCAGTACACACGCCGCCATTCATCGGCACATCACCGTTCGGATAAGCTAAGGTGTAATACGTCGGATCATAATGCACGGTTTTACCGACTTGCTCACGCGCCGCAACCACTAGCGACTCTGCCGCGCTGGTTTGCATTGGCAAGGTCATTGCCAGAAGAAATAGCCAGAAGTTGCGTTGAGTAGTCATAAGTCATTGGAAAAATGCACAAGGTAGGCAATTATAGCGTAAAAACCGCGCGGGTTATGTACTTACCGTACCGCAAGACCTATCAGGATTTTAAAACCTGACAGCTCTGAGTATTGTCGTTTGTCGCCGTCACTTTTCAGGTTATACACAAGCTGTCACACGATTAAAAAACGAATGATGCTAGAATGCCAACGCACAGATTAACCTGAGTTTAAGGATAATCTGTAAAAAAATCAGCCTCGACCACCGAGGATAACCTTATGCTAAAACGCTTACTTGCACCTTTACTGACCTTGATGTTACTGGCAGGAGTCGGTTTTGCCATTTATGATTAGAAAACCGATAAAACCAGTAATCAAATATCGCAAGTGCTGCAAGCCCAGCATGAAATTAAAGGTGTTATCGGTTCAGAAAAAGAAGCATTTTTTCGTGATCCCGACACCATCGCCGCATTAGCTAAAGCTCCGTGGAATTTAACCGTAACAGTGGAAACATCTGGCTCACGCGAAATAGCCACCCTGCCCAATCTTGCTAAACAATATGATTTTGTTTTTCCTGCGGGCGTGTCTGCTGCTGAAAAAATCAAACGCGATCAAAATGTCAAAAAATCAGTACAGCCGTTTTTTACCCCGATGGCGATTGCCTCATGGAAACCGATTGCCGAGATATTAATCGCCAATAACATCGTTAATAAACGCGGTGATGCCTATTACATTATTTACATGACCGCGTTGTTTAATCTGATTATCAACGAAAAACGCTGGACGGATTTAAAAGGTAACGGTTTATATCCTGCCAACAAATCCATATTAGTTGCCACCAGCAATGTAGCAAAATCGAATAGCGCGGCAATGTATTTAGCTTTGGCAAGTTACATCCTCAACAATAACGCAATAGTCCAAAATGAAGCGCAAATCACGCCGTTAGTCCCAAAATTAGCCTCCCTTTTTACTCGCCAAGGCTTTGCGGAAAATTCCACCGAAATACCGTTTCAGGATTATCTGACTATGGGCATAGGAAAATCACCGCTGGTCATGATTTACGAAGCGCAATTTTTAAGAGAACAAGCGAAAATCAAAAACAGCCCCATAAGACCCGATATGGTACTGCTCTATCCAGAGCCGACTTTATTCACCAAACACATTTTTATCCCCTTTAATGAGGATGCAGAAAAATTGGGCAGAGCGTTAATGGAAGATGAAGAGTTACAAAAAATAGCTGCCCGCCACGGCTTGCGTACTGTCAATGTAAGCGCGGCTAAGGACAGTAATTTTATTGCCCCACCCGACTTAGTGAACGTCATTGACGCACCCAGCTATGAAATACTGGAAGCAATGATTAACCAGATAACCGCTAGCAAACAATAAAAACCAACGACTGCCGGTCCTTAAAGGACTGGCAGTCGTATTGCATTCAAACACTGGAGATTCTTTATGACCGACACAGCTACCTTAGTCCCACCCAGCCTATTAACGCCACCCGAACCCGTCGCCGCCGTTTCCACCGACAAAGCCTTATCACAAGTGCCAGTGTCCGCCGAACAGCACGAACAACTCAACAAAAAAGTCACCGAATTCATCGACATAGTTCTGAATAGCGATGTCAACAGCGACAGCTTCAAAGAAAAAGTCAACGTCATCCACAACATGGGCAGCAATGAAATCAGAGCCGCCGCCAGTATGTCCAACCGTATGCTGGAACGCCCTGCCAATACCTTGAATAAAGGCGGTGTACTGGATAATAATTCCCCGATTGGTAAAACACTGGTCGATTTACGCGACACCGTAGAAAAACTGGATCCCACGCAACAGGATTTACTTGCCACCCGCAAAATACTGGGTTTTATTCCCTTCGGTAATAAATTACTGGATTATTTTCATCAATATCAATCGGCACAAACGCATATTAATAAAATTGTCGAAGCCTTATATAACGGGCAAGATGAATTACGCAAAGATAATGCTGCTATTGAAACCGAAAAAGCCAATTTATGGGACATCATGGGTAAATTGGAACAATATATTTATTTAGGCAAACAAATTGATGCCACGCTGGAAACTAAAATAGCAGAAATTGAAATGCAGTCGCCAGAAAAAGCCCGCATTGTTAAAGAAGAAATGCTGTTTTATGTGCGTCAAAAAGTACAGGATTTATTAACTCAACTAGCAGTCAGTATTCAAGGTTATTTAGCCTTGTATATGGTGCGTAAAAATAATCTGGAATTAATAAAAGGTGTCGATAGAGCAACTACAACCACTATTTCTGCGTTACGCACAGCGGTCATGGTCGCGCAAGCCTTAACCAATCAGAAATTAGTATTGGATCAAATAAACGCGTTAAATGCCACCACCAGCGATATGATTGCCAATACTGCCAAAATGTTAAAACAACAGGCAGGTGATATTAATAATCAGGCAGTTAATTCCACCGTTGAACTGGATAAATTAAAAGCCGCCTTTGCCGATATTTATCAGACTATGGATATGATGGCAGATTATAAAATCAAAGCACTGGCGAATATGCAGCAAACCGTTAATGTATTATCCACTGAAATTGATAAATCCAAAGCCTATTTAGATAAATCACGGCAACGAGAAAGCGCGGCTGTGATGGCGCAAACACAAATTCAGAATAATGATGTGCATTTATAACACTCGTTCTCACGCGCCGCGTGGGAATGCAGTGTCAACTCGCCGCGTTGCGTAACAGACCGCCGCGCGGCCTGCATGAATTCCCACGCCGCACGCGGGAACTAGGTAAATTTTATTTAGGCGAATTTCTTATGAATATATTACGCACTCTATTATCAATATTCAGTTTATTATTCTTATTAACCGCCTGCGACAGCAGTACAACGGATGATATTAGTAAAGTATTTAATGACGGCACAACCTTAAAAGTTATTGCAGGTTCTGAATTAAAAGATATAGAACCGATGCTGGCGACGATTAAAGAAAAAACAGGCGTGCAGTTGCAAATGGAATATATCGGCACATTGGATGGTGCGGAAAAAATAACTGCCCAACAAGAACCGTTTGATTTAGCATGGTTTTGACACGCTAAATATTTAAGTCTATTAGACTTGTTGCACCAGAATAAATAAGAATAGATAATTACTATTATCAATAAAACAGGACTAATAAACGGCTATGAAATTGGGATTATCTGATTTAAAAACAGAAAGGCAGTGTCGGGCGGCGATAGGGATGGATA
>JAUYBJ010000275.1 GCA_030693155.1 Methylococcales bacterium | reverse complement strand
TTGGTACGCTTATTATTGTATCGCCCCAAATGGATATTCATACAGGAAGCCTTTGATTCGCTCGATAATACGGGCGAAGAAATGATATTACGCCTGATTTGCCGAGAACTTCCCGATGCCACACTGCTGACAGTAACCAATCTGCCCAACGCGGCGGCTTTCCATCCCCATAAATTACCTTTAGCTTAAGGATTCATCATAATGACACACGCATACACACATAAATTCGGTCAAAAACTACGCGGCGTTAATCTCGGCGGCTGGTTGGTATTAGAAAAATGGATCACCCCCAGCGTATTTGAGGGACTGGAAGCGACCGATGAAACTACTTATTGTGCGGAACTGGGCGATAAAGCCGATGCCATTTTAAAACAACACTGGAACAGCTTTATCACTCGTGATGATTTTGCGTGGCTTGCCAAAACAGGCATTAATGCGGTGCGCTTGCCTGTCGGACATTGGTTATTCGGTAAAGATTATCCGTATCACCGTACTTATGGCGATAATCGTTACCCGTTCGTGGTCGGTGGTCTGGAGATTGTTGATAAAGTATTTGATTGGGCGGAAGAATTCGGTCTGCACGTTCTGCTTGATTTACACGCCGCGCCTGGTTGTCAAAATGGCTTTGACAACGGCGGCATTAAAGATGTGTGTGAATGGCATACTGACCCTGTCTATCTTGAACACTCGCTCAGCGTGCTGGAGCGACTGGCGGAACGTTACCACACCCGCCCTGCCCTACACGGCATTGAAACCCTAAATGAACCGCGCTGGGATGTTGATACCGATTTACTGAAAAAATACCACACCGATGCCTATCACCGTATCCGCAAATACTGTAAACCCGAAGACGTGGCGGTGGTGTTTCATGATGGTTTTCGCACCCACCGTGAATACATCGGTTTTTTGAAAGGCGATGAATTCCAAAACGTGGTATTTGATATTCACCGTTACCAATGCTTTGCGCGTGAAGAAATCGACATGGATATTTACCATCACGTTCAACGCGCCGCGATTGACTGGAAAAATGAAGCCGATGACATTATTCATGAACTCGGCCATCAAACCTATTGCGGCGAATGGAGTTTAGGGCTGGATTTAAGAGTCGTGTCACTGTGGGCAGAAGGGCCATTCAATCACGCGCTGGAAGACATGGATGATTTTCAGCTCAATGTCGCTTACCGTGGCTATGCGTCCGCGCAACTGCTGACGTTTGAAAAATATTTAGGCTGGTTTTTCTGGAATTACAAAACCGAAACCACGCCTGCGTGGTGTTTTCGCGATTGCGTAAAACGCGGCTGGTTTCCCGACAATTTCAGCGGTGCGGCAATATCAAAAAATAACCAAGGAAAAATCAACGTTTAACTATAAAATAGTCGGTTTTTACTAACCCTCTGAGGAGTTCACTATGAACCAAGACAGCATTAAGCTGCTAGAAAATTATTATGCGGCGTTCAATGGCGGCGATATGGATACTTTTTTAAGTTTGCTCACCGATGACGTGATCCACGACATCAACCAAGGCAGACGTGAAATCGGCAAAGAAGCCTTCACTCAGTTTATGGCGTGTATGAACCACAACTATAAAGAACAACTGGTTGATATGGTGATTATGGCAACTGCGGACGGCAAACGTGCGGCGGCTGAATTTGTGGTGTTGGGCGAATACTTAAGAACTGACGAAGGTTTACCCGAAGCACAAGGACAAAAATACAAGCTACCTGCGGGTGCGTTTTTTGAAATTCGTGACGGCAAAGTAGCGCGTATTACCAATTACTACAACCTGCAAGACTGGATTGCTCAGGTCGGCGGTTAATTATTTATCTTAGGAAAAAAATCATGAAAAATTATTTTGCTTTATTAATGTTCTTATTCAGTTCATTTGCTTACGCGCATGGCCCTGTACGTCAAGACACCGATGAAACCATCACTATCAATGCACCTGCTGATAAAGTCTGGGGCATTATCAAAAATTTTGGTGATATGTCATGGCTGCCACCCGTTAAAAGCACTGACGTTAAAGGCGGCAATGAAAAAGGCGCAGTTCGCGTATTGACACTGCAAGACGGCGGCAGCATCACCGAAGAAATGAAAAAATACGATGAAGCAAAAATGTCATACGCTTACAAAATCACTGACATGAGTACCGCAAAAACCATCACTCATGCGGGCAAAGAAGAAAAAGTACCTGTTGTGCCAGTTGATAACTACTCCGCAACCATTACCGTAGAAGCACAAGGCGCAAACAGCACCGTACATTGGAAAGCAGGTTATTACCGTGCCTACACCAACAACGAACCACCTGAAGAAATGAACGAAGCCGCAGCTAATGCCGCTATCAAAGGCATTTTTACTACTGGTTTGAACAATCTGAAAGCCTTGGCTGAAAAATAAGCTACTCATCAAAGAAACCTGCGAGGTTTTAAAAACCTCACAGGTTTACACTCATCCAATTCAAGAGACACATTATGAAAAAAATCCTGTTACCCTTCGCCACTGCCTTATTACTGTTCACAGGCCTCGCC
Organism: Methylococcales bacterium; assembly: GCA_030693155.1. Lineage (GTDB taxonomy): Bacteria > Pseudomonadota > Gammaproteobacteria > Methylococcales > Methylomonadaceae > UBA4132. Next base: position 13,093 of record JAUYBJ010000275.1, on the reverse strand, counting down.
AACGCTCACGGCCCCGTGCGTCAGGACACCGAAGAATCCATCACTATCAACGCACCTGCTGAAAAAGTCTGGGGTTTGATTAAAGAATTTGGTGACATTGCCACTTGGCATTCTGACGTATTCACTTCACCAGCCGAAGGCGGCAATCTGAAAGGCGGCAAACGTGTACTGACCTTAAAAGACGGCAACACCGTCAACGAAGAGTTAAAAAATTATAACGAAGACAAAATGTCATACTCGTACAAAATCACTGGCATGACTACCGTAAAAACCATCAACTATGCGGGTAATGAAGAAAAAGTGCCTGCTATTCCTGTTGATAATTTTTCTGCCACCATCACCGTAACCCCTAAAGGCGACAACAGCGAAGTGACATGGAAAGCAGGTTATTACCGCGCTTATATGAACAACAACCCACCTGAAGAAATGAACGAAGCCACTGCCAATGCCGCTGTTAAAGCCTTTGTCAGCACAGGTTTGATTGATCTGAAAAAATTAGCTGAGAAATAAACCCATGTTCAGACTGAATCACCGTATGGCACTGCTTGCACTGACTATTGCAACCGTATCAACACCCCTGACCGCCGCACCGTTTGCCTATATCAGCAACCAATTAGGCGACAGCGTGTCAATTATTGACCTCGCCACAAATAAAGTTGTCAATACCGTTGCCGTCAGTGGCAAGCCCGCAGGCGTTGCGGTATCGCCCGACGGTGATAAAGTCTATATCAGCACACCCGAAGCGCATGGTTTTGCGGTGTTGGATGCTCGAAAACAAGAGCTTATCCGCACCGTTAAAACCAGCAATGGCGCGTTGGGTATTACCGCTGCCCCCGATGGCAAACGTCTGTATGTCGCCGATTGGTTTGTCAACACAGTGTCCGTGCTGGACGCGGACAGCTTGGAAATTATAAAAACCATCACGGTAGGTCAATCACCGTCAGGACTGGTCGTCAGCCCTGATAACCACTGGCTGTATGTCGCCAACCGCTTGGATAATTCAGTTTCACAAATAGACACGCACACGCTGACCGTCAAAAAAACCATCCCTGTCGGTCAACACCCCTTTGGTTTAGCGATAGACTCAACAGGCACGCGCGTATACGCGGTGAATGTCGAAAGTGATGATGTCACCGTGCTGGAAACGTCACAAATGAAAGCCATTACCACCGTCAAAGTCGGTGCATTGCCCTACGCCGCTACATTGGCATTAAATGACAGTCGCTTATTCGTCACCAACATGGACGACGGCACTGTGTCGGTGATAGATACCGACACCTTAACTAATATCGGCTTGATTGAAGTCGGCGAAAAGCCTGAAGGTATCGGCACACACTTGGATGACCGTCATATCTACGTCGCCAACTGGTTCGATAAAAATGTTTCCGTATTGGATGCCAAAACCCTGCAAGTCAAAGAAACCATTGCCACAGGTCGTGGCAGCCGCGCATTTGGACAGTTTATTGCTAAATGAAACGTTCCATCATTCCCGTGCTAAAGAGACTGTAAAAGTATTACAAGAATAATGTATGAAACAATTCTTTTAATTTCATAACTCATTGTTTTTATTATAATGTGGGAGTGGCTTTAGCCACGATTTCGTGGCTAAAGCCACTCCCACGCGAATACTTTTACAGTCTCTAAAGCACGGGAACACCAACGCATAAGTGACACACAACACTGAATCGTTGTAGGATGAATTCTCACGCTCCAGCGTGGGGACATTACCTCCCCTGAATTTTTAACATTCAATTTAAATGCCATCACCAAACCCCCTTATTACCGTACTGCCTTATTTTTCTGACAGTGCCGCGCTGTTTTCTCCTATTGCCCATCAACCGTGGGCAGTGTTTTTGGATAGCGGTTATCCGCACAGTCAGCAAGGACGTTATGACATCATCGCCTCTGAACCTGTTTGCACCTTAGTCACGCAGGGTGACAATACAGAAATCAGCCAGCAAGGTAACGTCACTCACTCCACAGATGATCCGTTTGCGTTAATTAAACAACAACTTTTGCCTGTGGCTAATAGTGAGTTGGCTGATTTACCGTTTAACGGCGGTGCTATCGGTTATTTTTCTTATGATTTAGCGCGGCATTTAGAACACCTACCCGTATTGGCGGAAAATGCCGAACAGATTGCCGAAATGGCGGTAGGCATTTATGCGTGGGCAGTGATTGTTGATCATCAACAGCAGCAGAGCTACTTGGTCGGTCAACAGATTGAGGATGCAAATTGGCAGGCATTAATACGCCAGTTCAGCCACTTGCCCACCGCGCAAAATTCTGACGCATTTCAAGTGACCAGCCCTGTACAATCCAATATGGATCTGGCGCGTTACCGCAAAGCCTTTGATCGCATTAAACATTATCTGAAAGAAGGCGATTGTTATCAGGTGAATTTAACGCAACGGTTTGCCGCGAGTTGTACGGGTAATCCGTGGACGGCGTATCAAGTCTTGCGCGAATTAAACGCCGCGCCGTTCAGTGCTTATTTGAATTTGCCCGAAGTGCAGATACTCAGTTCGTCACCTGAGCGTTTTTTACGTTTGACGAATGGCATCGTAGAAACCAAACCCATTAAAGGCACTCGACCGCGCAAACTGGACGAAGCAGAAGACGAGCAACAAAAACACCAGCTGCTCACCAGCCAAAAAGACCGCGCTGAAAATGTAATGATTGTCGATTTATTGCGTAATGACATCAGTAAAACCTGTACCGAAGTAAAAGTTCCTGTGATTTTTAATGTCGAAACCTACACCACCGTCCATCATCTGGTCAGCACAGTAACAGGCGTACTCGCTGACAATCAACACGCGCTGGATTTATTAAAAAGCTGTTTTCCGGGTGGTTCAATCACAGGCGCACCAAAAATCCGTGCAATGGAAGTGATTGAAGAAATTGAACCAAATCGGCGCGGGGTGTATTGCGGGGCAATTGGCTACATCGGTTTTAACGGCAATATGGATACCAATATCGCAATCCGCACGCTGGTACATTCTAATAACAATATCCGTTTTTGGGCAGGTGGCGGTATCGTCAACGATTCGGTGATGGAAGAAGAATATCAGGAATGTTTTGATAAAGCCGCCGCGCTGTTGGATGTGTTAAAACATTTCAGCGTTTGATAATTGAGCATGACTGCCAGTCCTTAAAGGACTGGCAGTCATAAGACCTTTTAATTCATCATCATGATTATTATCAAACTAGGCGGCAGTTTAGAAAGCGCGAAAACGCTGCTGCATTGCCTCAATCGCATCGAGCAACAGTATCACAATCAAAAAGTAGTCATCGTAACAGGTGGCGGCGCGTTTGCTAATCAAGTCAGAATTGCCCAGCAACAGTGGGAATTTGATGATGAATGCGCTCATGCAATGGCACTGTTAGCCATGCAACAAATGGCGTGGTTGGTGAAAGGTTTGCAAGCAGATATTGAACTTGCGCATTCCGTGCGTGCCATTCAACAAAGTCAGTCACACATTATCGTATGGTCGCCTGATATTGACGAATTGAATAATGCAGGTATTCCTGCAACGTGGGATATAACTTCCGACAGTCTCGCCGCATGGCTTGCTAATGTTTTGTCTGCTGATGAACTGCTGGTGATTAAATCAGCGGCAATTGATGACACGCTGAGCTTAGCGCAACTGGCTGAACGGGGAATTATTGATAAGGCGTTTTGTGACTGTGTGACAAACAGCGTGTTTACTGTTCGGGTGATTAACCAACAAGATTTCTGATAAATCGGGTATCGTTCCAACGCACCAGATTTGATAGTGCTGATTTGTTTGCTTTGTTGCAAAATTTCCCGCGAGACGTTCAGCGGCAAGGAATCGACATCAATCACACCGCGTAATACCAAGCGTGGTGTGGCTTGCCGTTTGAAGATTATTGATTTATAAACCAGACAAAAGCGGTGTGGCTGGGTGAGTTATTTTTATACGCGCTGAATTGTTTGAATGCAGCGTTGCTTTTGTGAATTGCCCCAGATTCCGCTACACTCCATCTGTGCTACTTGCTACGAGCTTTTGGTTAATCAACCACTATTTAGTATAAATAGAAGTTTATGTTCAAATACGCCTGCTAGTCCTACCGATAACTTTACTAAAGTATCAATCAAAAATGATTACCAAAGAAAAACAAATTGAAAAAAATCTAATTAGTAAGTTAGTGGAGCTAAAATACGCTTATAGTCAGAATATTCAAGACAGAGATGCGTTAGAAAGAAACTTTCGTAATAAGTTTGAAGCACTTAATCGCGTACATCTAACCGATTCAGAATTTGCTCGTCTTCGTGATGAGTTAGTCACGGCTGATGTTTTTGCAGCCTCTAAGAAATTACGCGAACGTAATTTTTTCATGCGAGAAGATGGTACGTCACTAAACTATACACTCGTCAATATCAAAGACTGGTGTAAAAATGATTTTGAAGTTATCAATCAGCTTCATATCAATACCAATAACAGCCATCATCGTTATGATGTGATTTTGCTGATTAACGGTCTCCCTGTTGTGCAAATTGAGTTAAAGGCTTTGCAAGTTAGCCCGCGCCGCGCAATGGAGCAAATTGTTACTTATAAAAATGATGCGGGTAATGGTTATGGCAACACACTACTTTGTTTCATGCAGTTATTTATCGTCAGCAATGAAAGCAATACGCTTTACTTTGCCAATAATCATAAGCAGCATTTTGGCTTTAACGCGGATGAGCGTTTTTTGCCTATCTATCAACTCGCCGATGAAAATAACAACCGCATTGCACATTTACATGATTTTGCTGATTCATTTTTAGCGAAATGCACGTTGGGGCAGATGATTAGCCGCTATATGGTGTTGGTGGAAAGTGAACAAAAGCTGATGATTATGCGCCCTTATCAAATTTATGCCGTTAAAGCGATTGTCGATTGTATTCATCAAAATCGTGGCAATGGTTATATTTGGCATACAACAGGCAGTGGTAAAACACTCACCTCGTTTAAAGCCTCGACCTTACTCAAGGATAATCCCGACATTGATAAATGTTTATTTGTGGTTGATCGCAAAGACCTCGACCGTCAAACCCGTCAAGAATTTAATAAATTTCAAGAGGGCTGTGTCGAAGAAAATACCAATACTGAAATGTTAGTGCGGCGGATGTTATCCGAAGATTATGCCGATAAAGTCATTGTCACCACGATTCAAAAACTGGGGCTTGCACTGGATGAAAATAGCAAACGACATCAAACCCATAAACAAAAAGGCAAGCAAAGCTATAAAGAACGCTTGGAATCATTAAAAGATAAACGGATTGTGTTTATTTTCGATGAATGTCATCGCAGTCAGTTTGGTGAAAATCACCAAGCGATTAAAGCCTTTTTTCCCAATTCACAACTGTTTGGTTTTACAGGAACGCCCATATTTGATGACAATGCCACTTACAAACAAATTGACGGGACGCAAGCCTCGTTTAAAACGACAAAAGATATTTTTGAAAAAGAGTTACACGCTTACACCATCACCAACGCGATTGATGATAACAACGTACTGGGCTTTCATATTGATTATTTCAAACCTGAAGGCAATACCAACGTTAAAGCTGACGTTTCTCAACAAGCCATTGTTGAAGCGATTTTGAAAAAACATGATTCAGCGACAAACTCACGCCGTTTTAATGCTATTTTCGCAACTGCCTCTATTAACGATGCGATTGAATACTACAAGCTATTTAAAACGATACAGGCACAAAAGTTAGCAGAAGACAGTCATTTTAAGCCGCTCAATATCGCTTGTGTGTTTTCACCCCCTGCTCAGTTACTAGCCAAAAATAATGACGCTCAAAGTGATAAAAACGTTGCTGACATCAAGCAATTACAGGACGAGTTACTACAAGAAAAACTGGATAACCAAACAGAACCCGAAAAAAAGAAACTCGCTTTAACGGCAATTATTGCCGATTACAACGCGCAATACGGTTCAAATCACAGCATCAACGAATTCGATTTGTACTATCAAGATGTTCAGCAACGCATTAAAGATCAAAAGTATTCAAACCAAGATTATCCGCGTAAGCATAAAATCGATATTGTGATTGTGGTCGATATGCTTTTAACGGGATTTGATTCTCAATATCTCAATACCTTGTATGTCGATAAAAATCTTAAACATCATGGCTTAATACAAGCCTTTTCGCGTACCAATCGCGTTTTAAATGACACCAAGCCTTGGGGCAACGTGTTGGATTTTCGAGCGCAAGAAGCCGAAGTGGATGCAGCGATTGCCTTGTTTTCAGGTAAATCCGCCCAGCAAGCCAAAGAAATCTGGTTAGTTGAGCCTGCGCCTGTGGTGATTGAACAACTAAAAACAGCCGTTCAAAAACTCGATACCTTCATGCAATCTCAGGGTTTAGCGTGTGCGCCTGAACAGGTGGTCAATTTAAAAGGCGATAATGCCCGCGCTGAATTTATTAACCATTTCAAAGAAGTTCAACGTTTAAAAACGCGGCTTGACCAATACACCGATTTAACCGAAGACAGCAAAAATAACGTTGAACAGGTTTTGCCAACCAATACATTGAATGCTTTTAAGGGAATGTATTTAGAAACCGCTCAAGAGCTTAAACGTAAGCAAAACGCGGGGAATAATGCCAATAATGGTACGGACAAAACCGTTCAGGAATTAGATTTTGAATTTGTGTTGTTTTCTTCATCGTTAATCGACTATGACTACATCATGGGTTTAATTGCCAAATTGACCCAAACCACCAGCAAAACAAAAATAACCCGTCAGCAGTTAATTGATTTAATCTGCTCCAGCTCAAATTTAATGGATGAACGTGATGATATTGTTGCTTATATCAACAGTTTGCCCGTGGGGCAAAGTTTAAATGAAAAAGAAATTCGTGAGGGTTATCAAGCCTTTAAAACCACTAAAGCCAATAGCGATTTGGCAGAAATGGCAAATAAACACGGTTTAGACCCTCAAGCCCTGCAAGCATTTGTTGATGGGATTATGAACCGCCTGATTTTTGACGGTGAACAATTAAGCGATTTACTAGCCCCGTTGCAATTGGGTTGGAAAGCGCGAACGCAAAAAGAATTGCTTTTGATGGAGGAGTTAGTACCGATGTTAAACAAACTCGCTCAAGGGCGTGAAATTTCAGGATTGGCGGCGTATGAATAAGGAATACAAAAAGTTAATGCCTAAATTTCGATTTAAAGAGTTTAGTGGCGAGTGGGAAGTTAAAATTTTAGATGACTGTGTTCAAGTGATGCAGAGTGGTTTATCAAGACTTTTAAATGATTCTGATGTCGGGATACCAGTCATTCGTTCTAATAATCTTGTTGAAGAAAATTTAGATGTATCAGAATTGAAGTATTGGTATGAAATTGATAATCAGGGAGCTAATATTGAAAATTATTTTTTAAACGAAGGTGATTTACTGGTTAATTTTATAAATAGTCAAGCTCAAATAGGTAAAGTGGCACTGTACAAAAACTTATTAAAACGTAACGTTATATTTACAACAAATTTGTTAAGACTAACCTTTAACCATTTTGTAAATCATCAATTTATTTTTTATTTTTTTCAAACTAAAGAATATGTGAAATATATTCAGGAAATTGCTAAACCAGCGGTTAATCAATCTAGTTTTACAACAAAAGAATTTAAACGATTGGTTGTTACATTACCTAAATTAGAAGAACAAACCAAAATCGCCGCCTGCCTTTCATCGCTTGACGATTTAATTACCGCACAAACTCAAAAAATTGCAGCACTCAAAACCCATAAAAAAGGCTTAATGCAGCAGCTTTTTCCTCAAGAGGGCGAAACTGTTCCGAAGTTGAGATTTTCGGAGTTTAGGGATTCGGGGGAGTGGGAAGAAAAAAAACTTAGACAGCTAGGGGAACTTGTTTCAGGTCTGACATACAGCCCTGATGATGTAAGAGATAATGGGCTTTTAGTTTTAAGGTCTTCTAATGTCCAGAATGGCGAAATTAGACTAGAAGATAATGTCTATGTTAATCCTGATATTAAAGGGGCTAACTTATCAAAGCCAAATGACATTCTGATATGCGTGCGGAATGGTTCAAAAGCTCTAATTGGTAAAAATGCCTTAATACCCGAAGGAATGCCATTAAGCACTCACGGCGCGTTTATGACAGTTTTTAGAACACCATCGGCGAAGTTTGTTTTTCAACTTTTCCAAACTTCAACCTATCAAAGCCAAGTAGATGGGGATTTAGGCGCAACAATTAATTCAATAAATGGCAGTAATTTCATTAAATATAAGTTTTATGTTCCTAGTCCAGCCGAACAACAAAAAATCGCCGCCTGCCTTTCATCCCTAGATGAACTCATCAACGCCCAAACCAAAAAATTAAACGCTCTTAAACTGCACAAAAAAGGTTTAATGCAGGGGCTTTTTCCATTAAATGAATAGCAGCCCCATATCGTTCCAACGCTCTGCGTTGGAATGCTTTGGTTGACGCTCCAGCGTCTTCATTGTTAGCGTAATCAGTAATAAGACAGATTGAAATGAGGACGCTGGAGCGTCCTCAGACGCATTCCAACGCGGAGCGTTGGAACGATAAAATACGCAACCTATACTAATTGAGTGGGGAGAAAACGCATGAAACTTCAAGACATTTCACAAGCCAAAGACCCAGATTTGAGAGCGTCATTTGTCACAATGCAACGCGCGGCAGAATTAGCTAAACAAATCGCTATCCAAACAGACACCAGCATTGTGACGGTTCAAGATGGGCAGATTGTCCATATTTCAGCGCAGGAACTTCGTAATTTTGATGACACGAAATCGCGGCAGAATTTAGGCACAGGCGAAACCATTGAAGACATTAGCAAAAAAGCGATGGCATTAAGAAAAAAATAAATTAGGAGATAACTATGTCAATTGCCGATGTATTATCGTCACCAAAGCAACCAAGCACTTTTATACAGTGAGGAAAATATCATGAACATTGCTATTGAAATTGAGCAGGCGTTATACGAACAAGCACAAAAAGAAGCCGAAATTGAGCAGCGTAGCATAGCTGGGCAAATTGAATTTTGGGCGCGTTTAGGCAGAACGGCATTAGATAATCCCGATTTACCGATTAGTTTTGTCCGCGATTTACTGATTGCCAAAGCCGAAGATCGATCATTGGCAACACCTTTTGTGCCACAAGGAAAGCATATTGATGACTGATATTTGTGTTCTGCAAAGTAGCCTATTTCGTAAAAGCTATAAAAAGTTACACGCTAATCAACAAGTAGATCTTGATGAGGCAATTGCTGAAATTGTTAAAAACCCACAGATTGGCGAGCCAAAAATGGGTGATTTGGCAGGGATTTTTGTTTTTAAATTCAAATGTTGTGGTCAATTGACGCTGCTGGCTTATGAGTTTGACCCACAAACCCGTCATTTGTTACTGCTGGGTTCACACGAAAATTTTTACAGAAATTTAAAGCGGTAAAGGAAAAAATAAAACCATGACCGAACAAGACTTAAATAAATTAGGCTCTACCCTTTGGGCAATCGCTGATGAATTACGCGGCTCTATGAATGCCGATGATTTTCGGGATTATATGTTGTCGTTTTTATTCTTACGGTATTTATCGAGTAATTATGAAGCCTCTGTGGAAAAAGCATTAGATTTGGATTATCCAACATTAGACGCGGATGACAAACGCACGCCTTTATCTGTTTGGTATGCTCAAAATCCTGATGATGTCACAGAATTTGAAAAAGATATGCGCCGTAAAGTGCATTATGTTATTGAACCACACTATTTGTGGAGCAGTATTGCCGAACTTGCCAGAACGCAAAATGACGAATTGTTACATACCTTAGAGGAAGGTTTTAAATACATCGAAGACAAAAGTTTTGCTAATGCCTTTCAAGGTTTGTTTTCAGAAATCAATTTGAATTCTGAAAAGTTGGGCAAAAAATATTCAGACCGTAATACAAAACTCTGCACGATTATTAGCAAAATCGCTGTAGGGATTGCGCAATTTTCGACTAACAACGATGTGTTAGGCGATGCTTACGAATATCTAATTGGACAATTCGCTTCAGGTTCAGGCAAAAAAGCAGGTGAGTTTTATACGCCGCAACAAATTTCCAGCATTCTTTCTGAAATTGTCACCCTCGACAGTCAAGACCCTGCAACGGGTAAAAAAACCAAACTCGATAAAGTATTAGATTTTGCCTGTGGTTCGGGTTCGTTGTTGCTGAATATCCGCAAACAGATAGGCGCGTACGGCATTGGTAAAATTTACGGTCAAGAATCAAACATCACGACTTACAACCTGGCACGCATGAATATGTTGCTGCATGGGGTTAAAGATTCTGAGTTTGAAATTCATCACGGTGATTCATTGTTGAATGACTGGGACATTCTTAACGAAATGAATCCCGCTAAAAAACTGGAATTTGATGCGGTGGTTGCCAATCCTCCTTTTAGTTATCGATGGGAACCGACTGAGGCTTTGGCTGAAAATTTCCGTTTTAAAAATCAGGGTCTCGCGCCTAAATCCGCCGCTGACTTTGCCTTTCTTTTACATGGTCTTCACTTTTTAAGTGAACAAGGCACGATGGCAATTATTTTGCCGCACGGCGTTTTGTTTCGCGGCGGTGTTGAGGAACGCATACGCACGAAATTATTGAAAGACGGGCATATTGATACGGTGATTGGTTTGCCCGCTAACTTGTTTTTTTCAACGGGGATTCCTGTTTGTATTCTGGTGTTAAAAAAATGTAAAAAGTTTGATGATGTGTTGTTTATCAATGCCAGCGAACATTTTGAAAAAGGCAAAAAACAGAATCGTTTATTGGATGAAAACGTCAGTAAGATTGTTGAAACCTATCAATACCGTCAAGAAGAAGAGCGTTATTCTCGCCGCGTTTCACTGGAAGAAATTGAAAAAAATGATTTTAATTTGAATATCTCGCGCTACGTTAGTGTCGCTAAAGAAGAAGTTGAAATTGATTTGGAGTCGGTCAATGCTGAATTGATTGAAATTGAAAAAAGTATTGGGATAAATTTCAACCAGCATAATCAATTTCTCAAGGAATTGGGGTTGCCGCTTCTCCCAATTTGAGTCCGTAGGTTGGGGTGAGGTACGAACCCCAACACATACCATGATGAATGTTGGGGTTCGCAAGCTCACTCACAACCTACACACTACAAAAACTTAGTTCAATAAGCCTTGTAACAAACCATTCAATTTATGCACGAATGCCGCTGGATCATCCAACTGTCCGCCTTCGCTTAATACTGCTTGGTCAAGCAAAATCTGCGTTAAATCGGCAAACCGCGCATCGTCTTGTTCGGCTTTTAAACGAGTGATTAAGGCATGATGCGGGTTGATTTCAAACACGGGTTTTTGACCCATGCCCATACCCATCATTTGCCCTGCGTCTTTCATGATACGTTCCATGTTTAAACTCATGCCGTAGACATTAGCTACTAAACAGGCAGGAGACTCGGTTAAACGATGACTTAAACGCACATCACTGACTTTATCGCCTAATACTTCTTTGATTTGCGCAATCACTGATTCAAAGTCTTTATTGACTTCTTCTTGCTTTTCTTTGTCTTCTTCATCGTCTAACGCGCCTAGGTTTAAATCACCTTTAGCCACCGATTGTAAATGTTTGCCGTCGAATTCATCCAGATTAGACACCAGCCATTCATCAATACGGTCAGACAACAATAAAACTTCAATGCCTTTTTTGCGGAAAATTTCTAAATGCGGGCTGTTTTTTGCCGCTGCAAAACTGTCAGCGGTTACATAATAAATATGCTCCTGCCCTTCTTTCATACGACTGACGTAATCTTCCAGCGTCACATCTTGCTTGTTGGTGTCAGTGTGCGTGGACGCAAAACGAAGCAATTTAGCCACGCGCTCTTTATTGGCATGATCTTCAATCGGGCCTTCTTTAATCACTGCGCCGAATTGTTCCCAGAAAGTCGCGTAATTTTCAGGTGCGTTTTTCGCCAGTTGTTCCAGCATACTCAACACTTTTTTCACTGCGCCAGACTTGATATTGCTGATTTGTTTGCTTTGTTGCAAAATTTCACGCGATACGTTCAGCGGTAAGGAATCGGCATCAATCACACCGCGAATAAAACGCAAATAACGCGGCATCAACTGCTCGGCATCATCAGTAATAAACACTTTACGCACATACAATTTCACGCCGTGTTTCGCGTCTCTGTCCCATAAATCAAACGGTGCGCGAGCAGGCACATACAACAATAACGTATATTCATTAGTGCCTTCCACTTTGCTGTGAATATGCGTTAGTGGGTCTTGGAAATCATGTCCGACGTGTTTATAAAATTGCTTATAATCGTCTTCGGAAATTTCGGTGCGAGCTTTTGTCCATAACGCCGCCGCGCTGTTGACGGTTTCTTCCACGATTTCAGGAGCTGGTTTTTCCTCGGCAACGGCATCTTCGGCTTCATCTTCTTCACCGTAAGTTGGCGCGACTTCTTTGGTCATCACAATCGGCAATGAAATGTGATCGGAGAATTTACGCACGATAGCACGCAGACGATAACCGTCTAAAAATTCCGTTTCCGCTTCTTTCAAATGCAGAACAATTTCCGTACCGCGTCCGTCTTTTTCTACCGATTCAATGCTGTAATCGCCCTCACCTGCTGATTCCCAACGCACGCCTTCGCTTTTATCTGCACCTGCTTTGCGCGTGGTCAAGGTGACTTTATCCGCGACAATAAACGCCGAATAAAAACCCACACCAAATTGACCGATTAACTCGCTGTCTTTCGCTTGTTCGCCTGTCAACGCTTCAAAAAATTGTTTCGTGCCAGATTTGGCAATTGTACCGATATGCTCTTGCACTTCTGAGCGCGTCATACCGATACCGTTATCGCTGATAGTGATGGTTTTAGCGTCTTTATCAAAGTCGATACGAATTTTTAATTCGCTGTCGCCTTCATACAAACTGCCATTCGACAAGGCTTCAAAACGCAATTTATCAGCGGCATCGGAAGCATTAGAAATCAATTCGCGTAAAAAGATTTCCTTGTTACTGTACAAGGAATGAATCATCAAATGTAACAAGTGTTTTACTTCGGTTTGAAAACCT
>JAUYBJ010000228.1 GCA_030693155.1 Methylococcales bacterium | reverse complement strand
GAAATTCTCTGGCGTAAAATAAAGTATGAATGGTTGCCTTTATCCTGTTATCTCAGCTACAGCCATCTAAAAAATTCCGTTATTTCCATCTTAGAGGGCTTTGGCACTGAATAACAGATTACTTTTGTTTAACTACTTAATCACCGATTCTTAATCTATATTCGGGTGTGTGGTTTGTTAATTTTTTAATATCGCCTGTCAGACTTTTTTCAAGATTGCGTATTTTGTCAATTACTTTTTTAGCTTCTGCTGTAGGTAATTTTTTTAAATCTTTGATTGCTCTTGGCATTAACTCAACTGAATACATAATGTCATATATTAAATATATTTAAGTTATTCACTGGGCGGCGGTGTAGTTGTTCAACGCGGCGCGTTGACACTGCATTCCCACGCGGCGCGTGGGAACGAGAGGTATACGTTTAGAGTTTATAACCACGATGCACGGCAACAATACCTTGCGTCATGTTGAAATATTCGCAACGCTCTAAGCCTGCGTTTTCCATCATGGCTTTGAGTTCGTCTTGTTTGGGGTGCATACGGATGGATTCGGCTAGGTAGCGGTAGCTGTCTTCGTCTTTGGCAACGACTTTGCCGATTTTTGGCAGTAGTTTGAATGAGTAGAAGTCGTAGACTTTTTCGGTGATTTTATCGACAGGGTGGGAGAATTCCAGCACGATGACGCGACCACCGGGTTTTAATACGCGGTACATGGAGCGTAAGGCGGCATCTTTGTCGGTGACGTTGCGCAAGCCGAAGGCGATACAGACGCAATCGAAGGTGTTATCGGCAAACGGCAGGCATTCGGCGTTGACTTGGGCGTAGCGGATGTTGCCGACTAAGCCTTTGTCGATGAGGCGGTTGCGTCCTGTGCGTAGCATTTCGGAGTTGATGTCGGCGAGGACGACTTGTCCGTTTTTACCGACGCGCTGTTCAAATAGGGTGGTTAAGTCGCCTGTGCCGCCAGCTAAATCCAGCACTTGTTCGTCTTTTCTGACGTTGCTGAGTTGGACGGCGACGCGTTTCCAGATACGGTGTACGCCCATCGACATCAGGTCGTTCATGATGTCGTATTGTCCTGCGACGGAATCAAATACGCCGCGCACCAGTTTTACTTTGTCTTCGGTGGCGACTTCTTTAAAGCCAAAATGAGTGGTGTTTGTAGTCATGATATGTCTCTGAATTAGTGTGAGGTGTTGCGTTGATGACCTGCATTTTGTAGCTCTTGCAGGTAGTTTGTCCATAGTGTGCAGTAGTCGTTACCCAGTTGATAGAGTAAATCCCAAGTGTAAATACCGCTGTTGTGTCCATCGGTGAATACGGGGGTGATGCCGTAGTTGCCGACGGGTTTTATTTCGGTGATGCCGACGTTTTCTTTGCCGACTTGTAAAATTTCTTGTCCTGCTCCGTGACCTAGGGCTTCTGCCGAGGGTGTGTAGACGCGCAGGTATTCACAGGGCAGGTTGAAGATTTTGCCGTCATCAAAATGAATTTCAAGGCTGTTGGAGAGCTGGTGCAGAATGAGGTCAGTCGGTCTGCTGTTGCAGGGTTTTGTGTTTAGGCGCATAAATTTAGTGGGCGTGTGGTTTGGGTGTCAGTGAGCAGACATGATTGGTGTCGCCTTGTTCAATTTGCAAGGTGCAATGATGAATTGAAAAATCATGTTCCAGTATGTGAGTTATGTCGTCTATAAAGGCATCATTGGGGCAGCCGTTGGGCATGACCAAATGCACAGTGAGCGCAGTTTCGGTGGTGCTTAAGCCCCAAATATGCAAGTCGTGGCAGTCGGTTACGCCGTCCAGTTGGCACAAATAGGCTTCAATGGCTTCGTGGTTTATGTTTTCAGGGACGGCACTTAATACTAAACGCATGGATTCACGCAATAAGCCCCATGTGCCGACGACAATGACGATGACAATTAATAAGGTAATGGCTGGATCTAGCCAGTAATAGTCGTTGGTATAAAACATGGTTAAACCGACGATAACCACCGCCAGCGATACCGCCGCATCTGCCGCCATGTGCAGATACGCGCCACGAATGTTCATGTCATGTTGACTGCCTTTGAGAAACAGCAACGCTGATAAGCTGTTGACGATAATACCAATACCCGCAATTGCCGATACGGTAAGGCTTTCTACGACGGGCGGCTGATTAAAGCGATCTACCGCTTCCATTGCAATTGCGCCGCAAGCCAGCAGTAATAACATAGCGTTGGCAAGTGCGGCGAGTATGGAGGTGCTGCGTAAGCCGTAAGTGTAGCGTTTGCTGGGTTGTCTACGCGCTAATAGTACCGCGCCGCCTGCTAACATCAACCCCAATACGTCAGACAGATTATGCCCTGCATCGGCTATTAAGGCGGTGGAGTTGGCGATAAAACCATAAGCAAATTCTATCGCGACAAAGCCTGTATTTAATACGATAGCAATGGCAAACGCGCGTCCGCTTTGGTGGGGCTGCGAGTGGCTGTGATGATGTGAATGGTCGTGTGAGTGATTATGTGCCATCTGTGTTTGTGGTGTAAAAAATGTTCGTAATTCGAGCCGTACTCTAATTGGTTTCAATCAAAAACGGATTAAATAATTTTGGCTATTCCCATTCAGAACGCATTTTTGCAATATCTGCGTCAATTTGTTCAATGCTATACGGTTTTTCAATACATCCCCACGCCTGTTGTAAGATTTCCCGCGCTCGCATTGGCGGGTTTTGGGGTATAGATTCAACCAACGTAACAATAACTCTTACATTATCTTGTTCGGGTGCATCATCTAGCCAATCTAAATGACCTTGCTTGTAAATAGCAGCATAACTTTTTAGCATGATGATTATGTACCAATGGTGTGTGGGGGGGTGAATAAAGGTGTGCGATACCCACCCCGCACTTTTATAAGATGTAACGACTTAAATCTTCATCTTCCGCAAATTGCGTTAAATGAATATTGACATACGCTTCATCAATAACGATGTGTTTATCCATTAAATCAGGTGCGTTGAAAGAAATTTCTTCCAGTAAGCGTTCCAGCATGGTGTGCAAGCGTCTTGCACCGATGTTTTCGGTGGTTTCATTGACTTGAAAACCCAGTTCTGCGATACGTTTAATGCCGCTTTCGGCGAAACTTAACGATACGCCTTCGGTGGCTAATAAGGCTTCGTATTGTTCAGTCAGTGAGGCGTTAGGCTCAGTCAGAATGCGGACAAAATCATCAGCGGTTAAGGCATTGAGTTCAACACGAATCGGAAAACGTCCTTGTAATTCAGGGATTAAATCCGATGGTTTGGTTAAGTGAAACGCACCTGAGGCGATGAATAAAATATGATCGGTTTTAATCATGCCGTATTTGGTGTTGACGGTGCTGCCTTCAACTAAGGGCAATAAATCACGTTGTACGCCTTCGCGCGAGACTTCGCCGCCACCGCCGCCCATTTCTGAGCGTTTGCAGATTTTGTCGATTTCATCTAAAAATACGATGCCGTTTTGTTCGACTGCTTCAACTGCACGCACTCGGATTTCTTCTTCATTGACCAGTTTTTCCGCTTCTTCTTCTTGCAGGGTTTGCAGGGCTTTTTTGACGGTCATTTTGCGCGAACGGGTTTTGCCTGACCCCATGTTTTGGAACATTCCTTGCAATTGGCTGGTCATTTCTTCCATGCCTGGGGGAGCCATGATTTCTACGCCCATCGGGGCGACATGGACATCGAGTTCGATTTCTTTGTCATCGAGATCGCCTTCGCGTAATTTTTTACGCATTTTTTGGCGTGTCGAGCTTTCGGTATCGGATAACATCCCGCCATCGGCGCGGGGTAATAACACATCCAAAATGCGTTCTTCGGCACTGTCAAAGGCTTTGTGCTGCATTTTTTCCATTTCCGCCATGCGCGTCATTTTGACGGCGGTATCGACTAAATCACGAATAATGGAATCGACATCACGCCCGACATAGCCGACTTCGGTAAATTTGGTGGCTTCTATTTTAATAAACGGCGCGTTGGCAAGACGGGCAAGACGACGGGCAATTTCCGTTTTTCCCACACCTGTAGGCCCTATCATCAGGATGTTTTTAGGTGTAATTTCATCACGCAAGGCAATATCAACCTGTTGTCTGCGCCAGCGGTTACGGAGGGCAATAGCGACAGACCGTTTAGCGTTGGCTTGACCGATAATGTGTTTGTCCAATTCGCTTACAATTTCTTTGGGGGTCATTTGGGTCATGATGTTACTCGTTAATCTCTGCGTCCAGTTCTTCAATACGCAAATTATGGTTGGTATAAATACAAATATCAGCGGCAATATTTAAAGAGCGTTCAACGATTTCTCGCGCACTTAAATTGGTGTTTTCCAATAAAGCACGCGCCGCCGCCTGAGCAAATGCACCGCCTGAACCAATCGCCATCAAATCAAATTCAGGTTCAATCACGTCGCCCGTACCTGAAATAATCAGTGAAGTTTTGGCATCGGCAATCGTTAATAAGGCTTCCAGTTTGCGTAATGCACGGTCGGTACGCCAGTCTTTTGCCATTTCAACGGCGGCTTTGGTCAGATTGCCGCGATTTTTTTCCAGTTTGCTTTCAAAATGTTCAAAGAGCGTGAACGCATCGGCAGTTGCACCTGCAAATCCAGCAATGACTTTATCATGGTATAATCGGCGTACTTTACGGGCATTGCCTTTCATGACAGTGTTGCCTAAGGTGACTTGCCCGTCACCGCCAATGACGACTTTGCCCGCTCTACGAACTGAAAGTATGGTTGTTCCTCTAAACACGTTACTACATCCTAAAATTGCGAAAATATGTAGCGTTAATTTTACATGGTATACCGTTAAAATGTGCGAAAAATGCAGGTATCAGTATAAAGACTTATGAGTTACGGCTGGTTTTGGTATTGCGATGGTAAATATAATCAGACGCTGTGGTGTTATGGGTTTATATCTTGAAGCACCATAGCTGCGTGGATTTTTATTAGGCAATAAACTTGTAAAATGATAGCTTAAAGCTATTCTCTAACCCTGATATTAAGAAATTATTGTGGATAATAATACCCAGTTGCTTACTTATAATGACGATGATGTAGATGAAAATTCTGCGTCAAAAGACTTCTTTTCTCTGCAAAATACAGGTGTATTCTGGTGTAATACAGGGACGCTACAGAATGATGAGGCATTAGAAAAACTGGTGTTTCTGATAGCTAAGAAGCCCAAGTGTCTTATTAATCATGTGCAGCGGATTTATTATTGTTTTCAGGAAAATCTGGGTGAACAACTTTATGCGGCTCTGGTTGATTTACTGATTATTTTAAATAAGCAAGGACAAGCTATCAGTTGGCGAATGGTATTAGGCACAAAGTCGCGATTGACTCCAGAACAATTTCAGGAACTCAAAGCTTATTTAAAAGGCAATCAAGTCGGTACAAGTCGGTTGACGGGTAATCAATATTCAATTTTCAGCAAAGGATTGGTGGGTGTCAACAAAATGATCCAGCAGATTGAGAATGAAGTAAAAGAGGATAATCCTTTAATGATTGCTCTCGATCATATTGAATATAGTCAGCTGGATGAGGCAAAAACAGTGCTTGAAGAAGCCATTTTATTACAGCCAGACAGGCTGGATTTACATCAGGAGTTATTCGATCTTTACAAATTGACGGGGGACTCTAACCGATTTCACCAATTATTAGCTAACTTAACTCGGTTAGGCGTGAGCATGACAGATGACTGGAATCAATTAAATAATTATTTTAAAGGGCAGAACAACAATGGATAAAAGCAAAAGTCCATTAAAGGTCGCACTACATGGCATGGAAGATCGTACAGCCAAAACAATGGTGATGTATTTGCAAGGACCGTGCAGGGGTGCTGCTGTAGTCGTCAGTGATAGTGAAGCAGATGTAGATGTTTTCGATGCCGATGTAGCGGGTGTTGGCGCATTAATGGATGCGCACTGGGCAAAGAAACCGCATAGACCTGTTATTGCACTCTCGCTACGCGACGGTGAGTTGGCTCATGTTTTTTATGTTAAAAAACCTGTAAAAACCGATGATATGCTGGGTGCACTTAATAAAGCGGTGGCTTTTTTAGGAAAAATAAAACAAAACGAAGCCAAAAATGCCCAACTGACAGCCAACGCAGTTAAACCTGTCCTTGAAAAAGCAGACGATGCAAATCTTAAGTCATTTGTTATTGACGATGATGAGCGCAAGAAGACCGCAAAACATCAGGCTGCCATGCAGTTGAATGAAAAAGGTTTTAATGCGTTTATCGGTAATGTCACAGGTCTTGATGTTAATGATCCCAATCAGTTTGCGGTCGCAAAATACAATCCCAAAGATTATTTTCAAGGTCATGTTGAATCGGCTTTTAAAATAAGTCGCGAGCAGGGCGAAATCATGCAGCTTAATTCAGGCTGGAGTCCTGTCATTATTTTCCCGCAAAATAATGAAATTTGGCTTGATGCTGATGATAAGCAACTGCGGGCGTTTTCTGGCTTGGTTATTTCTAATACATTGGATGGAAAAATATCAACCACTGCATTGACGTTTGAATCATCCTCTTTATCGCGATCATTGGAAAAATTTCACAGTATGGATGCTTTTCTCTGGAAAGTAGCCTGCTGGGCATCAAAGGGACGCTACCCCATTGCTATTGATGTTACACAGCCTGTTTATTTAAAAAGATGGCCTAATTTTACTCGATTACTCATCACGCCCCATGCGTTGCGTATTTCCGCGCTCTTAATTCGAGGACCCAGAACCTTGGCTAATGTTGCAGAAGTGCTTAATATCAAGCCGCAATATGTGTTCGTCTTTATCAGTGCTGCGTATGCTTTAGGCTTGACAGGGCAAGCCAGAAGAGAATCCGACGCTTTGGTAGCACAAACAGCTGAAATCAAGGCAAACAAAAATAAAGGATTCCTCGGTCGAATCATGAGTAAATTACGCGGTTAATTATGCCTTACGGAACAACTATATTATGAGTCAATATAAGATTATTTTTACAGGTCCTGTAGGTGCTGGCAAAACTACGGCTATCAATTCAATCAGTGATCTTCCTCCTATAAAAACAGACGCGGCTGCCAGTGATATGACCAAATCCAAAAAATCGGCAACGACGGTGGCGATGGATTATGGTGTCATGAATTTACCAGGAGGTGAAAAACTGCACCTTTACGGCACACCCGGACAAGAACGTTTTGATTTTATGTGGGATATTTTGGTTACACGCGGCATCGGGTTAGTGCTGTTACTTGACAATACCCGCGCTGACCCCTTTGTAGACATGAAGTTTTTTTTAGATGCGTTCGATAAATTTATCGGCGATACAGCCGTGGCTGTCGGTGTCACACAAATGGATGTGAGTGCAAAACCCACTATTGAAGATTATCAGATTCAGCTCGGCGGCATGGGATTAAAATTACCTGTTTTTGCTGTTGATGCCAGAGTTAGAAATGATGTTTCTATTTTAATACAATCGTTACTTTATTCGTTGGATCCTGGGTTAGAGGAAGAATAAATGAGTCAATACTCTTTGGCAGAAGGACTCTATTTATATCCTACTCCCGCAGGTGCTTATTATGCAGCCAGTTCTGTGGAGTCAGACAAACCACGGCAATTTTTAAAAAACATACTACAACAATCACAAACACCCAGCCTTAGCATTGAAACATTACATTCTTTAATGGGAGATGATGATGAACAAAAGTGCATGGAATTACTGCATCATTGTCAAAAACTGGGTTGGATTCAAGGTGTGAATCCAGCGCGAGACTACCCCTCAGGCGCATTAGAAAATATTCTGCCGCAATTACTCAGTAGCATTTCAGAAAATGGTAAAGTGTTACTGGCTGACCAAGAAGGATTTTATCTGGTCAGCAGCGGCTTTCCTCATGAAGTTGCCGAAGAATTATCGGCTTTAAGTGCCGAAATTTCAACAGTTCATGACCGTCGTTCTGGGTTGCTTCGCAATAATATGGGACTAGGCAGTAATGCGTGGGCAGTCGTTGATGTATTTGGTAATAGCCATGTGGGGTTTTGGCCATTATTTATCGGCAAAAACCGTTTTGTGATTGCCATTGCTGGCATTCCACATTTTAACCAACCCGATTTTGTTTCCTTGGTTTGGGCTTTGAGCATACGCTACGCAGATAAGAGTAGTTAATTTTTAATATTACGCATACGAAAAAAAGGAACCTGATATGAGAGCAGATATGTTGACTTCTGTGTTGACAGAACTTAATGGTACGTCAGCAGATATTGAAGCGTCTGGCGTTATATCGACAGATGGTTTAATGATAGCGTCGGTATTGCCCGCTGGCATGGATGAAGACAGGGTTGGTGCTATGAATGCAGCAATGCTTTCTTTAGGTGACAGAACTGCTCAGGAGTTGGCAAGAGGTACTTTGGAACAGGTGTTGATTAAAGGTGCAAAAGGCTATGTCTTAATGACTTATGCGGGTGCCGAATCGGTATTGACGGTATTGGCAAAACCTAATGCTAAACTGGGTCTGATTTTTCTGGATGTAAAAAGAGCTGCTGCCAGTATTGCTGATTTGCTATAGCCGTCACTGTTTTAAGCAATTAGAATGTAGTCACGCACAAGCTGAATTTGAATTTATTACTGTACTTAGAGTACATTCACATTAACGAGGAGACAAATAGAATATGAGAGCAGATATGTTAACTTCTGTGTTGACAGAGCTTAATGGTACGTCAGCAGATATTGAAGCATCTGGGGTTATATCAACAGATGGTTTAATGATTGCATCGGTATTGCCGTCTGGCATGGATGAAGACAGAGTAGGTGCTATGAGTGCGGCGATGCTGTCTTTGGGTGATAGAACCGCTCAAGAATTGGCAAGAGGTACATTGGAACAGGTGTTGATTAAAGGAGCTAAGGGCTATGTGCTGATGACTTACGCGGGTGCGGAATCAGTCTTAACCGTGTTAGCAAAACCTAACGCTAAATTAGGCTTGATTTTTCTGGATGTAAAACGGGCGGCCGCCAGCATTGCTGATTTACTATAGGGCATCTCGAAATACCACCTAAATAATTTAAACGCTTGCTAATGGTAGTCAATCGGCACGAGAACGCTCACAATTTAAGTTTTACCTTGGCAAGAGGGCTTGTTTTCCGGCTAACATCACCTGAACAGGTGATGT
>JAUYBJ010000267.1 GCA_030693155.1 Methylococcales bacterium | reverse complement strand
TGGCGGCATGAAGCGTTACCGCATTCTTTCTGACAGACTAAGAAACCATCTTATTGATTTATATGATGATATTCTCGGAGTCTGCGCGGGGCTTTGGAACTTCTATCTCGCTAACTGATTGTTTTATAATGGAACAACAACCCTAATATACCCTACTTTAATTTACTGGTTGTATAACCACACTCATGAAACCCTCGCGTTATGGCTGAGTGTGTTTTTTACACTGGTCAGCGGCGTTCTGCTGGTGTTTTTACCTACGGCAATTGAAGCAGGAGCAAGACCGTAACAACATAATTCTTTTTATTATCACAGTGCGAGAAAGACCTGCGAAGTTTTTAAAACCCCGCAGGTCTGGCAACTTTACCTGTGATAACTAAACTGACAGTGTACTCATCTCAGCAACACCGCTTCACCCCCTGCCACTTTTCATCCTGCCATTTTTTAAAAAAGGCTTGTTTACTCAGCGGTTCGCTCTCGTCTGCATGATGTTCTGCATGATGACGAAGATACCGCTCATAAGCATCATCACCCGATAACTGGCGAATGGCTTGCCAGACAATTTTAATGGCTTGCAACATGATTAATCCCTGACCCATTCTTCTGCTAAGCGCGTAAAACTATGCGGCACTTCGGTCAACACAGGGACAGGTTTGCCCATTAAATAACGCACACACACGCGCACCATATCAAACACAATCAGCCACAATAAACTGACAAAAAACAACGTAAGCACCGCATCCAGCTGAAAATTAAAAATCAGTTTCGGTGCGATAGCCGCCTTGTCAGGTGGCAATAAACCAGCCGCTAATTTAGTTGATAAATCATTCGCCGCCGCTAAAAAGCCGATACGCACATCGTCGCTGGTCAGTTTTTGCCATGATGCGGTGCTGGTAATAATAATCAGCCATAACAGCGGCGCACCTGTGATAAACGCATACTTGCCTTTCGCGGATTTAACTAAAATACCTGTCGCCACACACAAAGCAATCGCCGCCAACATTTGATTGGCAATGCCGAACAACGGCCACAAAATATTCACCCCGCCGTTCGGATCAATCACACCGATATACAAAAAATAACCCCACGCGGACACCACTACCGCGCTGGTAACAATCACCGACGGCAACCACGAAGTCTGCCCCATTGCCGCCCATTTATTACCCAAAATATCCTGCAACATAAACCGACCAACGCGCGTTCCTGCATCCAGCGTGGTCAAAATAAAAATCGCCTCGAACATAATCGCAAAGTGATACCACAATGCCAACATACTTTCACCAAACGCACTGCCGAAAATACTCGCCATACCAACCGCTAAGGACGGCGCACCGCCTGTGCGGGCAAACAATGTCGCTTCACCCATTTGTTGCGCTAACACTTGCATTTGCTCAACCGTCACGGGATAGCCCCATGAGGAAATCTTAGCGACCGCATCCACCGCTTCTTTACCGACTACGCCCGCTGAACTGTTAATCGCAAAAAATACCCCTGGATCTAATACCGTCGCGGCAATCATTGCCATAATCGCCACAAACGATTCCAACAACATACCGCCGTAGCCAATCATGCAAATATCACGCTCATTGGTTAATAATTTCGGCGTAGTGCCTGAAGCAATCAGCGCGTGAAAGCCAGAAATCGCTCCGCAGGCAATGGTAATAAAGACAAACGGAAAGAGTTTACCGCCAAAAATCGGCCCTGTGCCGTCAATAAATTGCGTCACTGCGGGCATTTTCACATCGGGTTGCAACAGGATAATAGCGACCGCCAACAGCGTAATCGTGCCGAGTTTCATATAAGTCGAGAGATAATCACGCGGGGCTAATAACAACCACACAGGCAAAATCGCCGCCGCAAAGCCATACGCCATTACCCACCACGCCAGTGTTAAGCCTTCGTGGTCAAATAACACCCGCAAAGTCGCGCTTTCATCAATCACTCGCCCACCCGCAACGGCAAGCAACAATAACACCACGCCCAACGCCGAGGCTTCCAGCACCTGCCCGACTCTTATATAGCGCATATACACGCCGACTATCATCGCAATCGGAATAGTCGCTGATACGGTAAACGTCGCCCACGGACTGTGTTTCATGGCATTAACCACCACCAAACCCAGCACGGCAATCAGAATAATCATAATGACAAACGTGGCGATTAACGCCGCCGTACCGCCTAACGCGCCCAATTCATCCCGCGCCATTTGCCCCAAACTTTTGGCATCACGGCGGGTGGATAAAAACAGCGTCACCATATCCTGTACGCAACCGCCCAGCACCGCGCCAAACAAAATCCATAGCGTTCCGGGTAAATAACCAAACTGCGCGGCAAGCGTTGGCCCGACCAGAGGGCCAGGCCCTGCGATAGCGGCAAAATGATGACCGAACACTATCCAGCGATTAGTCGGCACAAAATCACTGCCA
The DNA here is from genome assembly GCA_030693155.1 of Methylococcales bacterium. GTDB lineage: Bacteria > Pseudomonadota > Gammaproteobacteria > Methylococcales > Methylomonadaceae > UBA4132. The sequence continues at coordinate 2,769 of JAUYBJ010000267.1, read as the reverse complement.
TTTTCCAGCCGTTCAGCGGGAGTGGCGCGAGTTTCATCGACCATTAACACCGTCGCCGCAATCCACGCCGCATAAAAACGGTAGCCGATAGCGTAAATACACAACGCGGCGGTAATAAACCACAGGGCGTTTATCGGTTCACCGCGATTGAACGCGATACCCGATACAGCTCCTGCACCCAATACCGCAACCATTATCCAGAGTGTGTTTTTTAGTAATGTATTCATGTGTTATTGTCTTTTTGGTGGTAGATTTACGAGTGATTATCCTGAAAACCGACAGTATTACCAACAACAAACTGTCCACGAAAAGCACGAAAGCCACGAAAAAGTAATCCATAAAACGACAGATCAAACTCGATACCCTGTATTTGATGACAAATCGCCTACCCTAACCATTTTTCGTGCTTTTCGTGTCTTTCGTGGACAAAAAAAGAATTATTCCTATAGCGAATCCTGCACGGGGCGTGAATAATGACGCTTTTTACCGCACGCAACGGATTCCATGAGTTTACGCTATCAAATCAACATCCGAATTTTTTTCCTGTCCTTATCGGTATTACTGCTGGGCGGATCTATTGCAATCTGGCAAGCACAGACTGCTGTTAATAAAGAGGTGAATTCATCCATTCAACTGGCAGTCAAACTAATCAGTTTCGGCTTTTCGCACGGTTCACAAAATCCAGATTGGCTACCGCAACTGAACGCGCTGGAAGAAATTCGCCATTTAACCGTGCAGATACAACAACCCTCAGGACAAATCATCAACTTTCCTCATAACACTGCCGCCGCGCATGAACAAAAACCGCCGCAATGGTTTATCAATCTGGTGCAAGGCGAACCGCTGAACACGCAACATACCTTGACGCTCAGTGATGGCAAACAACTGACGCTGTTGATTCAAGCCAATCCGCTCGATGAAATTACCGAAGTGTGGCAGGAAAATATCGCCTTTTTTACTTCGTTTTGCTCACTGACTTTACTGAGTTTTTTTGCGGTTAATCTGGTATTTAACAAAACCCTTAATTCCATCACCACCATTGTCAACGCCTTAAAAGTCATCGAATCAGGGCAGTATCAGCAAAAACTGCCGACCTTTGCTATCAAGGAATACGATGATATTGCCAACGCCATTAACCAACTCGCCGACAAACTCAGTAGCGTTAAACGGGAAAATCGCACCCTCACCCAGCACACGCTGGAAATTCAGGAAGATGAACGCCGACGCTTAGCGCAAGAACTGCATGACGAACTGGGGCAATCATTGACCGCCATTAAAGTAATGGCAGTCACCGCCGCGCGACCTAAAGCTGATATTAAACAAAGCACCGATGCCATTATTAGCACCTGCAACCATTTAATGACCGTGGTGCGCTCCATGATGCACCAGTTGCATCCCTTGATTTTGACCGAACTGGGCTTGACCGCCACGCTGGAAGATTTGATTAATCATTGGGAAATCAGACAACCCGATTTAACAATCAGTCTGGATTGCAGTCATGAAGCCGATAAACTGGATGCTAAAATTGCCATTCAACTGTTTAGAGTGGTACAAGAATGTTTAACCAACACCGTGCGTCATGCCAAGGCAAGCCACGTCAATATCAAGCTGGCAATTGACCGCTTCGACTTGCAATTAACCGTATCCGACAATGGACAAGGCTGTATAACGAACGGAAAAACAGGCTTTGGTTTATTGGGAATGAAAGAGCGCGTCAACAGTTTAGGCGGTGAACTCCTGCTGCAAAGCCGTCCGCAACAAGGCATGACACTATTCGCGAGCATTCCCCATTCATGAACACACCGATAAGCATTATTTTAGTAGACGACCACGCCATTGTTCGCGCAGGTTTTCGGATGTTATTAGCCACCGAAGAAACTATCAACGTTATCGCCGAAGCGGAACGCGGTGAACAAGCCTGTCAGCTCTACACTGAGTGTCAGCCTGATGTGCTGGTCATGGATTTATCCATGTCGGGTATCGGCGGACTGGAAGCGATTCGGCGCATTTGTCACCGTGATAGTAACGCCAAGATATTGGTATTCAGTGTCCATGATGAAAGTGTGTATATCGACCGCGCCATTAATGCAGGGGCAAAAGGCTATATCAGCAAAAACGCCCATCCTGATATTCTCATTGAAGCGATACAACGCATCGCCGCAGGTGAACTGTACATTGAACACGGCTTAGTAAAACACACTGAACCCTCGGCTAATGAACCGTTACCCAGCGGGGACGATTACAAAAACATTATAGAATCATTGTCCGCCAGAGAGTTTGATGTATTTTTATTATTGGCAAAAGGCTACACCGCACACAAAATCGCCGATGAATTGTGCTTGGGTTATAAAACCATTGCCAATTACAGCACGCAAGTGAAAAGCAAGCTGAAAGTCTCCACGCTAGCGGAGTTAGTGCATATTGCGATTTTGTTGGGCATGATAAAAACGGAATAAACTGTAACCGTCTAAATATAATAATCTGACATTTTCAGAAATAAGTTTAAAATTTTATTCACTATGAAAATAGAAAAGGGTTACTAACTGATGTTACGCAGCCCTTAATTTTTGCAATTCTTCATAAGCCAACTGGTTTGCCTTGATGAAGAGCCTGATACGCAATACAAAATGATTGGTTTTGTGTTTTATCTTCAAGCATTCCAGCTTGAATACCGCATAAATAGACATAAAAATATGGTTTTTTTGTGTCATGATTGTGCGGGTCGGTGATTTCGCCAATCCCGCGTTAGATTTTAATGACTTATGGAAT
>JAUYBJ010000264.1 GCA_030693155.1 Methylococcales bacterium | reverse complement strand
ACAAAGAACGTCACTTGATTGAATGCTTTTTCGGTAAAATCAAACATTACAGACGAGTGTTTTCCCGATTTGACAAGCTCGCCAGAAATTACATGGGCTTTATTCGCTTCGTTTCCGCACTCATTTGGCTACGATGAAATGTCATTCAGAAACAACCAGTTATAGATATATAGCAAAATCATAACTTACTGATATAGTTAGCGATTTTACCAAATGTCAACAGAGCCTAGGCATTAATTCGTTAAGTATCGTTCAATAATGATTGAAATGAATAAAAAATAAAAAATTTTATATCTATTGATAGTTGTCAATGAAAATCAGTGACGAAAACGAATGGTGATTATAGTAACGAGGAAATACAATCAGGGATTTGAAAAAGCGTTATCCATTCTTTAATACAAAATTAAAGAAATTTGAATAGCCTTACAACGCTACATAGCAAACCAGCAGATGGTAAGATTTTGCAGTTATGCAATAAAACAGGAAGTATCTGCTGATTTTTATCAAGTTTAAGAGAAAACTGATTATCAGATATGAAAGCACTTAAATGACATAAGGCAATCAATGTGAATGGAGGCTGCGGCCGGAGTCGAACCGGCCTAGATGGCTTTGCAGGCCACTGCATAACCGATTTGCTACGCAGCCTTAAAACTGAAATAAAAAAGCCGCGAATTATCGCGGCTTTTATTTATTCTTTGGAGCGGGAAACGAGATTCGAACTCGCGACCCCAACCTTGGCAAGGTTGTGCTCTACCACTGAGCTATTCCCGCAAATCAATTTATTCGGTTATTATACATGACCATTTCATATCGTCAAGTTTTATTTTACTATTGTACGTCAATTGCCAATGCCCAACCGTCTTTGCCTTTGCAATCGCCGTCTTCTATCAGCACTTTAACAAACGCATTTTTTGTTCCATACGCATCTTGAAGCTCTGCAACCGATACAGGAGTTCCTTGTGGAATATGCTGACAAGGTGTGCTTCTATCTGCTTCTTCAGTGTCATCATACGCGGCAATTGCACCGGGTACTGCAACTAAACGCACTGTTGCCGCAGGATCATAACTGTTGGCACTTTTCAGAACATATTTTTGACCTATCGCTAAATTTTTAATCTGAGCACCTTGAGGAACTTTTGCTTCTTCACCGCCACTCATCAGGAAAATTAACAGTACAACGATGCCTCCGATAGCACCAAAAAACACTTTTGGATTTTTTTCTTTTAAATCCAAAATAGCAGACAGTGCATTACCCGCTTTATCGCTTGACGACTCTACAATCTGTTGAGTTTCAACCATTTGCTCAGCTTCAACTGCTTGCTCAGTATCTACAACTTGCTCAACTTGTTCAGTATTTTCTTCATTACTCATTGCTCTTCCTCACCCTAGTGTATTTTTATTATATAAACCAAATAACTTTACTAATTAACTAGAAAGTTAATTAAGTAAACCTGAAAAAATTAAACATGTCATCTATTTTTATTTTTTCATCTTGTATCAATCAGCATTCATTCAAAAGATAACTTATCCTGTCCAATAAGTTTTAGATAAAGTCATAACCTTTTTTATGGGCTGTCGGTGTCTGCTTCTTCTTTTCCTTGATTTTTACACATTCAAACTGCCAGTAACCCAAGCCTACGTTTTTCCTGTTTTTTAACGTTACAGAAAAGCTGTCACTATGTGTATGTATCCGTAACATATCATCATCTTTCAACATAAAGGTGTCAGTAATCAGGCAATCTTCTCGTTCATTTATACTATAAAGCAGTGCTTTTTTCAGTTCTTCATGCGCGACATGCACGCCATTCTTCACTGACTCATACGCGGCCGCAAAGCCATCGCTATCAAGCAGATTGTAATCTACAGAAACAACCTGCGGTGTCAGCAATTCCATACCAAAAATTATTTTTCCGCTTTGTTTTGCAACAATCAGCTTATCGACAACACCTAATAGCCGCGTGTGTTCAGGCATATCGGTTTTTCTGAAGCTGACCAAACTACCCACCGACAACAAACCAGTTTGCGTAAAGGTACAGGATAAGGATCTATCTGATTCCGATTGAACCAGAAACTCCAACTCTTTTTTATCGCTGTCACTTAATGTATCTTGTAAATCCAAGGTTGCCGCCAAGCCTATGGCAATATACCGATCCAGTCGGTCACTAAACAGCTGATCTCCCTCAAGACAAACACCTGCCCAGCGTTGCTCAAGGTAATCCAGTAACTCTGCTGTCAGTTTGCCGTTCGTTTTTTTCTGCATCTGTACTGAGCTGAATCTTGCTTCTGTCACATCAATCAGCTTTTCTTTATGCTCGAAGAGCTTTTGTAATTTAGTAAAATCAATATACAACACAGCCGAATCTTTTTTATTCACGACCCCTGACTGATAAAGCGGAGGTTGATCTTCGTCAGTAAAAACCACGCATTGCATATCACTACCGTATACTGACGTGGCTTTCAGGCTCACTAAAGAGCAAATGGTTTCTATAAAGCTGTCAACCAACAGGATTTCCTTTTGCATTAACCCCGTAGGTTCAACAAGACTAAGCAAAAGAATTTGCAGATAACATTCCTCAGCACTACTAGCTTTATTAGCCTGATTGTCATCATTAGTTACTTTAAGAGTATTTTTGTCTATTTTTACGCTCAATTTATAAAGGGAATGCAAATCCATCCATACCCAATCAGGAACGGGTATTCCCATAATAAAGTGACTGACAACAATACTGCTCAATCCTTTAATACAGCGTTGCAGCGCGAGTGCGGTATTTTTACCCTGAAACCAACCGACTGTTCTGCGTGTTAGCTCTTTCAGCACCATCCAGTAGCCGATAGCAAATTCTCTTTCTATAGACACTAATACTGCTAAAATTTTCTGGTCATTTTCTTCTTTTGGAAATCCTGTTCTCATCAGCCTTGAGCGCAAATAATCCTCAATAACAAGCACGCTCGGTCTTAATAGTTCCAGTGCATTCAGCCGTAACTGACTAGGCATTTCAATCGCATTAAAATCGACCAAAAAATCGTGCATTAGCCGTGTCGCCAATCCCACATTAGCGGTAGGTAGCTCGGCAATCCAGTTGGTCAACGCATTTTCTTCAAATTCTCTAAGGCGCAGAGGATTGTTTTGTTGCTTTGGAATAACTAGAAAATAAGAGTTCTTCAAATCAGCACCGAATTCTTGTGTAGGTAAAAGTCCAGTATTACCGTATCAATGGTCATCTGGCTTAAGTTTTAATAAGCAATTGTTATTAATGTTTTCATTCCCCGCCCTTCTTTTTCATCATCATTCCTTTTGATGGATTATAGCCAATGATTGCCGCCGTCATAAATACTATAAAAGCAATCAATGTATAAATACAGGCGTGTAGATTAAATTGTCCGTATAACGCAAAGCGCGTCAATTCAACAGCTTGTGAAAATGGATTGTATTGTGCCAGATTATAAAGCAAAGCACTGGATTCTTTAATTTTCCATAATGGATAAAGTGCGGTTGACATAAAAAACATCGGGAAAATAACAAAATTCATCACCCCTGCAAAATTTTCCAACTGTTTGATAAATGAGGATAATAACAACCCTAACGCGCCCAACATCAAGCCTGATAACAACAATGCAGGTAAAACGTAGCCATAACCCATCAGCGGTATATTAATGTTATATGCTCTGGCAATCGCTAGAAACACATAGACTTGCAACACCGAAACCGCCGTACCTGCCAATAATTTACTCAGTAATAAAAACCAGCGCGGTAGCGGACAGACCAGCAAGGTGCGCATACTGCCCATTTCCCTATCATAAACCATTGATAAAGAACTTTGCATACCATTAAACAACTGAATCATGCCGCATAAACCAGGGGTTATGTACACCTCATATAGAATATAGGTTTCATAAGGCGGACTGATTGCCAGCCCTAATGCGGCTCTGAAACCTGCGGCAAACACAAATAACCACACCAGCGGTCGCACCAAAGCTGAAATAAAGCGTTCGCGCTGGGTGACAAACCGCCATAATTCACGTCCGACGATACCCGACATAGCACACCAATAATGTAACAAATTCATGCTGGTTGTCCTTGCGTTAACCGAGAAAACGCTTCATTAACCGTAGTCACATCGGTTTGCTTCAACACATCATCAACAGTGCCATTGGCTTTAATTATTCCTTTGTGCAGCACAATCAAATGGTCATTCGGATAAATTTCATCCATTAAATGACTTGCCCACAACACGGCGATATTTTCTTCTGCCGCTAAACGATGCACATAATCAACAATATTTTTCCGACTCGGTACATCCAAACCCACGGTAGGCTCATCCAATAATAATAAAGACGGTTTGTGCAATAAAGCTCTGGCAATTTCCACGCGCCGTTTGTGTCCGCCGTTCAATTGACGGACTTTTTCAAAACGGCGGTCAAACATATTCAAACGCTCCAGTTCCTGCTGAATACGCTCAGTCGCCAGTTTGCGACTCATGCCGTGTAACGCGGTGTGGTAACGTAAATTTTGATCGACGGTTAAATCCATATCCAAGGTGGTTTGTTGAAACACCACGCCCAATTTGGCTAAGGCAAGACGGCTTTGCTGTTTAATATCAAAGCCGCAGAGTTCAATACGTCCTTGCCGCGTGTCATATAAATGGGTAATCAGCGAAAACAGCGTGCTTTTACCCGCGCCGTTTGGGCCTAATAAAATGGTGCATTCGCCTGCCTGAATGTTGAAATTAATATCATCCAGTGCTTTGTGATTGCCGTAAGAAAAACTCAAGCCTTCGATGGCTAACGCGCTAATCTCGCTCATGGTTTTACCGCAACGCCCCACGGATAAGTACCGACACCGACTGATTTAGTCACGGTTTGCGTGTCCAAATCAATAATGGATATATCGTTGCTCGTGCCATTGGTGGTGTATAAGCGTTTCTGGTCGGGTGAAAATGCCAAATTCCACACCCGTTGACCAACTAATAACACTTTTTCAATCGCGTAGGTTTGCGCGTTAATCACCGCCACCCGATTAGCAGGCCCTAAGGCGATATAAGCGTATTTTCTTTCTTTATCTATTACCACGCCGACAGGTTGAATTTTATCGAACGTTACGCCCTCCACTTCCAGCTTGATGGTTTTAACAGGTTGCTTGGTTTTAGCATCCAAAATCATCACCGTACCCGCCATTTCCGACGTGACCCATAATTGCTGACTGTCCGCTGTAAAATTAACCGCGCGTGGACGTGGATCAACCAGCGTATTTTCCACAATCGTATTGGTTTTTGTATCTATCCAATGCACCATGTTGGTGGTTTCAGACGCGCTAATCAGCCACTGATTGTCAGGGCTGACGGTAATGCCTTCGGGTTCAACACCGACTTTAATTTCATGTACCGCTTTTTTGCTGGCGACATCAATCACCGTGACCATGCTGTCATCTTCATTGGAGACATACAATTTTTCGCCATTAGGACTGAGCGCAAAGGTTTCGGGATCTTTACCTGACGGTAGTTTTGCCAGTTCTTTGAGCGTTTCGGCATCCAGCATTCTAATCGTATTGTCATCACTGGTGGCGACAAACAAGAACTTATTATCGCTACTCAACGCAATACCGCGTGGACGTTGTCCTATCGGTACGGTTTTTATTAACTTACCGTCGATAGGATCAACAATCGCCAATGCGTTGTCTTTTTCTAAACTGACAAACACGGTTTCTGCCTGCACAGTGGTTGTCAATAAAGCCAAGCCTAATAGCAGCAAAATTTCTCGTTCCCACGCGCCGCGTGGGAATGCAGTGTCAACGCGCCGCGTTGCACAACCGACCGCAACGCGGTCAGACTGAATTCCCACGCAGCGCGTGGGAACTAGATAAGACAATAGTTTATTTTTCATTGTTTTTCTCATAATGACACGCGGTTTCAGGTTCATCGACACCCAGCGTGTCCAGTTCAGTTTTAGGATGTAAAAAGCCTTCAATAGGCGCGACAGCGACTAATGAACGCGGTGCGGCAAGCAATACGGGTTGGCGCATTTGTCCATCCCAGCTTCTGAATGATAACGGACTGCCTTTATAACCCTGCAAGGCAAACGCAGGGCTGAGAATATAACTTTTAATCGCGGTCAACTCATTGGACTTAGTTCGTGTTGCCGCTTCGCCTATCGCTCTGACCGCTAAATACGCGGCATAATCCTGTTCTTCCATCCACCGCCCCGCCTGTTCTTTAAAACGGTTTTGAATTTGTACCGCGCCCCATTGCTCATGGGTTCTATGCCACGCGGTGGCAATCAAGCCTTGCGACCCAATGACAGGGCGCGGGCTTTCGGTGCGATAATCCAGATATTCACCGAACGCCCCTTGTTCGTCGCTAACCACCAAAACATCATAATCATCGACGCGGCTGAATACCGCGACATCGGATTGTGCAGTACGTCGCGCATCGTAAGTGTGTTCCCAGACTTTTTCCGCCACGAGGGTGCTACCAAAACGCTTGGCGGCGCGTTTAAGCGCGTCGGCAAATAACTTATCTTCAGCCGCAGTGCCGACCACTAAAAACCACTTCGTCCAGCGTTTTTTCATCATGTATTGCGCAAGTGCATCGGCGTGCATCGCACGACTGGGTAACAAGTGCAGCACATTAACACGGCATTGTTCAGCGCGTAAGCTGTCATCACTGGTTGCGGCATCAAACCATAACATGGATTTACCTGCCGCACTGTCTGCCAGTTTATTTAACGATTCAGCGGGTAATAGACTCACTACCAACTGGAATTTACCTGCAATGTCGTTATTAAAAACCGCTTCAATATCGCCATCAACCGGCACAATAAATTTACTTAAGACAAAAGCCTGTCCTGTAAATTGCCCTGTGGTGCTGTTATCACTAATCGCCAATTCTGAACCTAACAGCCCTTTGTTTTGAATAAACGGATCTAAATTGGACAGCGCGGGCGGTGCGGATTTTTCTTGGCTTAAATAAGCGATGTTGATGATTTGTTTTACTGGCTCTGCTGGCTTAACGGTGTGCGGTTTTTCAGGTGCAGCGGCTTTGGGTTTAGGCTTGGCTTCTGCGAAACCCAGCCCTTGCAACAACACTAAAACAATAATGAATAAGTTAATTAGGCGCATTGTGTCTTAACAATATAATAAAGAGGAGTCAGAAAATCTGTTTTTTTGACCGATTAGCTAATTCTAACGGATTCAAATAATTTTTCTTAACTTTCGACACACAATAAGATCTTTAAGGTTTTAAAAACCTGAAAGATCTATCGCTTATGCACTACCAACAATCTGGGTGCAGACGAACTGGGTATCGCACTAAAAAATGTATCCACACTAAAATGCTGAGCATCTAGTTGTTCGCCCCAGTGTTGCACACTGGCGGTTTCGTCATCACCACCTGCATGACCCGGATAGGCAAGAATGGTTATTATGCCGCGCGGAGCTAATAACTGACAGGCGGTATTTAATGCGGATAAGGTCGAGCGGGTTTGGGTAATGATACGTTTATCGCCTTTGGGTAAATAGCCCAGATTGAATAAACAGGCGTTAATGCAACCGTGATGATGAACAGGAATGTGTGCGGCCATATCCGTATGACTGGCTTGTATGAGGGTAACGCGGTCTAAACATCCGCTGTGCTGTAACTTTTCAGTGGTCGCTATTATCGCCGCCTGTTGAATATCAAAACCGTACACGCGCCCATTTTCGCCGACGTATTCCGCTAAAAACAGCGTATCGTGACCATTGCCGACAGTGGCATCAATCGCTATATCACCTGTACGCAAGCTGTCTTGAATGTGCTGATGAGCCAGTTTAAGCAGTGACATAGTGACGTTGGATATTAGTGGATGAATGCAATGTGCGATTATCCATTAAAACGCGGGCAAAATGCTGACTATGCCACGGTATTTGTAAACTGCCTTTTGCGCCAAAGCCGTTAAAGATAGCCAGTTGCGGGTGTTGCGGATGAAAGCCGATAAACGGCTGTTTATCCAGCGTACACGGGCGCACATTGGCTTGATGGGCTACTATTTCGTGGTCGAAATCAGCTAACAGCGTTTTAAGTCCCTTTAACAAGGTCTGTTTACCCAGCTCAGTGGCTTGGTTGTTCAGGTCTTGCCAATCAAAAGTTGCGCCGATACGCGCTTGCTGGGAATTTAAAGGCAACAACCACTGCCCGTAATTCAGTATCGCATCGGGTAGCTGGTGATGATGTGCTACCGTTAAAATCTCGCCTTTGACAGGCTGAAAAGGTAACCATGAAAAATACGGATTGTGTATGGCGTGATAGCCTTCACAAAAAATAATGCGTTTTGCAACAATGCCTTGCCAACATAAAGTGGGAGATAACTGAATATCGGCAACATCAAATGCTGTCTGTTGATAGCTGTTATTCGCGATAAAAAAATCTTTTAAACAGCTTAATAGTGGACGCGTTAATAAATAGGCTGTTTGCCGTTGCGTGATTGCACCAAACGGCGTGTTAAGCGGTTCAATGGGGGCGTGATGACTGTCGCCCAAATAATCTCGACATTCTGGATGGTCAGCGCGTTTTTGACAGTTGAGGCGTTCTTTATCACTGTTAAAAATGCGTAACATGGGTTTTTCAATATAAAAATCCTGCTGAAAAAAATCCGCTAATTCCGTATACAGCTGTTTGGCGACAGGCAGTAAGGTATCAATATCGGCAGATTTAACAAAACACATTCCTGTTACTGGATTAACCAAACCTGCGGCAACTTGCGAGGCGTTTTCCAGACCGTTATCAATCACCAGCACTTTGTTACCGCGCTGTATTAATTGCCACGCCAAGAGACTGCCAGCGAGACCCTGCCCGATGATTAAAAAATCAATATCCATGTTGTTGCTGACATTTGACCATTCTTCGGGGTGTTAAAAACTTCGCGGGTCTATATTTGATAGATGGACAAAATTTTTGCACATTCCACCTGTTTTTCTACTATTTTTTGATCATTGACAAACAAAAAAAGGGGAGCTTAAAGCTCCCCTTGAAGGTAATTGAGCGCACCTCAAACTTGTTTAGCGGGTTTCTCTTTTATTGATTCACTTGTTTTATTATCCGCTATATCTTTTGTTTCATTACTGGATTCAGATACTTCAATCGCTGGCAAAATAATATCTATCACAGGTGCTTTAGGCTCTCTGCCTGACATCAAATCATCAATTTGCGCACGGTCGATAGTTTCCCATTTCATCAGGGCATCCGCCATTTTGTGCAGAATGCTGATGTTATCCTGTAACAGTTTTTCTGCCCGTTGATAATTACAGTCGATAACTTCTCTGATTTCATCATCAATCAAATGGGCGACGTTGCTGGAAACACTGCTGCCTTTACTGCCAGGGTAGCCCATGAACGCTTGTCCACCTTCTTCACCATAAACCAAAGGGCCCAACTTATCGGAAAAACCCCAGCGAGTAACCATGTTACGCGCCAATTCGGTTGCCCGTTCAATGTCATTAGACGCGCCCGTAGTCACACGGTCACCGCCATAAATCATTAACTCTGCGATTCTTCCGCCGAACAAACTGGCAATCTGACTTTCCAATTTACGTTTACTGGCACTGTATTGATCGCGTTCAGGTAAAAACATAGTGATACCTAAGGCTCTGCCTCTGGGCATGATACTGACTTTATAAACTGAATCATGATCTGGGGATAATTGCCCAACAATACAATGTCCTGCTTCATGGTAAGCGGTGAGTAATTTATCTTCTTCGGTCATCACCATCGTATGACGCTCAGCACCCATGAGAATTTTATCTTTCGCTTTTTCCAGCTCGTTCATGCTGACTTGGGTTTTGTTGGAACGAGCAGCTAGTAATGCAGCTTCATTGACTACGTTGGCGAGGTCTGCGCCTGAAAAACCCGGTGTACCTCTGGCAATGTCGTACAATTTAACGTCATCAGCAGCAGGTACTTTTTTGATATGAACGTTAAGAATTTGCTCTCTACCGCGCACATCAGGCAAACCGACATTGACTTGTCTATCAAAACGACCTGGTCTCAGTAAGGCTTTGTCCAATACATCGGCGCGGTTAGTCGCAGCGATAATAATCACGCCTTCGTTGCCTGTAAAACCGTCCATTTCGACCAGTAATTGGTTCAATGTTTGTTCGCGTTCATCATTACCGCCGCCCATGCCTGCGCCGCCACGTTGGCGACCGACCGCATCAATTTCGTCGATAAAAATAATGCAGGGTGCGTGTTCTTTGGCTTGAGCAAACATATCTCGTACACGAGAGGCACCGACACCGACAAACATTTCAACAAAATCAGAACCTGAGATAGTAAAGAATTTAACACCTGCTTCACCTGCAATGGCTCTTGCAATCAAGGTTTTACCTGTTCCAGGAGGGCCGACCATTAAAATACCGCGTGGGATTTGTCCGCCCAGTTTTTGGAATTTTTGCGGGTCTTTTAAAAAATCCACCAGCTCGGATACTTCTTCTTTCGCTTCTTCACAACCTGCAACATCGGCGAACTTAACGGTTAATTTATCCTCTTCCAGCATTTTAGCTTTGCTTTTGCCGAAAGAGTTACCGCCCGCGCTTTGCATACGGCGCATATAGATGATAAATACCAGAATCATCAACATCATTGGAAACCATGAAATAAACACACGCATCAACATACTTTCTTGTTTTGGCGGCACGGTTCTTATTTGAATATCGGCATTCAGTAAATCATCAATCAGATGCCCGTCACCCGGATTAAAGGTTTCGTGGTTTTGACCGTCAGAGGTGCGCACTTTAATCAGCTGGCCACTGATTTCTACGCGCTCAACTTGTTTACTTTTTACTTTGTCTATAAATTCTGAATACGCCAATGTCTCTTGTAAGGGAGGCGTACTATTGATGCGGTCATAAATCAGAAATCCTCCCGCAATAAAAACTCCAATCAACAGAGCATTAAAAATATGTTTTTTCATGGTTGTATCCTCCGAGCGATAACTTAATAACGAGCAGTTATAATTATAAAAACCCACGCATTGCTCATTCAGTGTGAGTTTGGTTTTATTGAGCACAATGCTTTAATGCGTCTAACTTGTTCCCTGCTTATATTAAGTTCTACGCCACCACCTGCAAAGTAATTTCACTATTTACGGTTACATTGACCCTCCTCAACTGAACAATTCAAATTCTGTTCAAGCCACTTTGCAGACGTTGCTTGGACGAAGTCTTCAAAATCGGCTGCCAAGCCATGAAATCAGTTGATTTTAGTGTGCCGTCATTAGTGTAAATACATTTTTGTTGTTTGAAACAATAAACATTCGCAACTAAATTGTCAAACAATAACTTTACAAAATATGGACAAAGATTAAATGGTTGTCATTTTTTTGAACAGCGGCAACGGCACACAATGAGATTATTAGCGGTTTTTGCTTAAAAAGTAGGCGATAATAATGTCTGTCAGGCGATTTTAATAACAGGTAATAAAATGAAACAAGCGGTGAGAGTCGGCAGTAACAGGCAAGTAATTTTATTGCCTAATCTATTAATAACCACTCAATGATGGACAATCATGCGTCACAGCAACTCACTACACTTGCTCTGAAAATAAAACATCAGGGACAACAACTGGGTTTTGCGCAAGTTGGTATTAGCTATACTGATTTAGCAGAAGCAGAAAACCATTTGCACAACTGGTTGGCGCGTGATTTTCACGGCGAAATGGATTATATGCAGCGTCATGGCACTAAACGCAGTCGCCCTGCTTTACTGCACGAAGGTACGTTGCGGGTCATTTCAGTGCGCATGGATTATTTACCTGAACCACGCGAAATGATGGATAAATCACTGTCTGATGCAACTGCCGCTTATATTTCGCGTTATGCCTTAGGGCGTGATTATCACAAGATGATGCGCAATCGCCTGCAAAAATTGATTGATTATATACACGCGGAAATCGCTTTATTACCCGATACTCACTCGACAATGCGGGCATTCGTTGATAGTGCGCCCGTGCTGGAAAAAGCACTCGCTGAAAAAGCAGGACTAGGCTGGATAGGCAAGCATTCCAATCTAATTAATCGTAAAGCAGGCTCATGGTTTTTCTTAGGCGAAATTTATACTAACCTGCCCTTGCCAACCGATAACAAAGCGACTGCCCATTGTGGCGAGTGCCGCGCCTGTCTGGATGTTTGCCCGACGCAAGCTATTGTCGCACCTTATCAGGTCGATGCGCGGCGTTGCGTATCCTATCTGACTATTGAACTGCACGGGGCTATTCCTGAACCTTTAAGACCGTTAATAGGCAACCGTATCTATGGCTGTGATGATTGCCAGATAATTTGCCCGTGGAATCGGTTTGCCAAACTCACCGCAGAAAACGATTTTAATCCCAGACATCAATTAAACAGCCAACAATTGCTTACCGTCTTTGCGTGGACTGAAATTGAATTTTTAAGCAAAACAGAAGGCTCAGCCATACGCCGTATCGGTTATGAACGCTGGCTACGCAATATTGCGGTTGCCCTAGGTAATGCGCCTGCCTCGCCCCTGATTATTGACGCACTGAAAACCAGACTCAATAATGTCTCCGAGCTAGTCAGAGAACATATATTATGGGCATTAGCTCAACAACATAAACCTACTGTAAATAACCGATGACACCTGAATCGCTACGTTTTGTTTCTAAAAAATCAGGACTTACACCTGGCACACTGGTACACGTTGGCGCAGTGCATAAACACCCGCACAGCATCAAGGTGATTAATTACAACCAACACACGCTTGAAAATCACACTGTTGATTCCATTGCGGAGTTACTGCCTTACAAAATCACCAATAGCGTGACGTGGGTAATGGTTTAGGGCTTAACAGAAGTCGCTATTATTGACGACATCGGACAACATTTTGATATACACCCTTTGGTATTGGAAGATATTTTAAATACCCACCAACGCACCAAATTTGAAGAATATACTGACTACCTGTATTTCGTGCTTAAAGTTGCCTCATTGGGTGAAGGCACTTTTAATATCGAATACGAACAAATCAGTATCTTGGTGCTGAAAAATTTCGTGTTTACCTTCATGGAAAAGCCAGATGGCTTATTTAAGCCGATTTTAAATCGTCTTGCCAATAAAGACAGTCATTTAAGAAATGCAGGATCCGATTATCTGGCGTATATGATTATGGATGCGGTAGTAGATGAATACTTTACTTTACACGACTTGTTTGACGAACAAATTGAATCCATTGAAGATGAATTATTAACCCATCCCTCTGTAGCCACGTTATTAATGATTCAGAAAATCAGACGAGAGCTTATTTTTTTACGCAAAACCGTGTCACCCCTGCGCGAATTACTGGCAGCGATTCGCCGCAGTGAATCGCCGCAGTGAATCGCCTTTATTTGATGAACACACAAAACGTTATTTTATCGACATTTACGATCATTCTATTCGTATTATTAGACTTGTTGCACCAGAATAAATAAGAATAGATAATCACTATTATCAATAAAACAGGACTAATAAACGGCTATGAAATTGGGATTATCTGATTTAAAAACAGAAAGGCAGTGTCGGGCGGCGATAGGGATGGAT
>JAUYBJ010000255.1 GCA_030693155.1 Methylococcales bacterium | reverse complement strand
CCATTGACCGACCCCCCTTTGCACTCATCAACGTGCCAGCAGATGACGTCGTTCTCAGCCGTCCATGCCTTCTCCAGAATCGAATCCTCAAAGATCAGGCAACCGTCATCCCGTTCTACCAGGCGCACCGTCGCTTTAACTTCTCGCCAACGTTCTTATGATCCATAACCCCGTGCCGACACGAAGCGCGTCACTCGGTCATGGCTATCTCTCCCTCCAACATCGCCGATAATCCAGTTGCGGTAGTGAATCCGTTAGTGCATATCAAGTAATCAGTTTATATCGCTTCATTTTCTCTGTTCATCTTTTAATAGTACGCTTTCGGGGCGAGGTGTGCGTAACATCAGTTATTATATTTAGCAGACGTTATCCTTGTGTCAGATGCGCCTGTGCTGCCTCAGCGTCCAGTTTTTTTCTTTTGTCACATTTTTCCACGCACACACACGCGGCTTTATCCATGCCACCGCCACAAGAACCTTTGATAGCGCGTCTGCCAAATATAACACCGACAGCCATAATAGCAATCACAACTAACATAACCACAAAAGTCACTATAAAATACATCATAATTTATTCCTCAATCTCAGTAAAAATAGATAAAAGCTCTTATATCATTAAGAGTCTTTATCCATTTTCATAGTTCTCATATTCTATTGCTGCATATTGTACACGACTGGCACTTCATAGGGTGAGCAATGCCCACCCTTGTATAATTAAGTGTCCTGTTTAGTGTAGCCACACCATTTAATCCATAAGTTACATTTAAATAGAGGCGCGATAAATCGCGTCTCTACCAAATGTTAAACCAGCTTGGCTTGCAAAAATTCAACAATACCAGCCAATGGAATAACTTCATTATCTGCCGCTGTTCGGTCTTTGTATTCCACTGTACCCGCGTCTAAACCTCTGTCGCCGACGATTAAATAATACGGAATGCCGATCAGTTCCATATCAGCAAACATAAAGCCTGCACGGACTTTTCTGTCATCGAATAACACATCAAAACCAGCGGCTACCAAATCGGCATATAGTTGTTCTGAGGCTTCTTTTAATCGTTCGGATTTATGCATATTCATCGGGCAGATTGCCACTTGAAACGGGGCGATATTGTTAGGCCAGACAATGCCGTGCGCATCATGATTTTGTTCAATCGCCGCCGCGACTACCCGCGAAATGCCGATGCCGTAACAGCCCATAATCATGATTTGATTTTTGCCGCCTTCGTTGATAATGCCTGCTTTCATGGCTTCGCTGTATTTGGTGCCGAGCTGGAAAATATGCCCGACTTCAATACCACGCGCCAAAGTGATTTCACCTTTGCCGTCTGGGCTTTTATCACCTGCAACTACATTGCGTAAGTCATGAAATACTGCTTTTTCATAAAAAGCGTTGGTTTTGGCATCGTCTGTCCAGTTACAGCCGCGTAAATGAAAACCTGCTTCATTCGCGCCGCAGACAAAATCACTCAAATATTTAACCGAATGGTCAAACAAACACGCATGAGTTGCATCGAGTTTTGGGCCTAAAAAGCCTGCAACACAGCCGTGATGCGCGACAATTTCTTCATCGGTTGCCATGCGGAACTCACCGATAATTTTACGGGTTTTGATTTCATTGAGTTCATGATCGCCGCGTAAAAATAAGTCATAAAAAGTTTCTTTAATGACATTGCCTTTGTCATCGCGCTGCATTTGCATGACGGCGAGGGTTTTTAAAATACGTTGTGCAGGGACGTTTAAAAACTCGCTGACTTCGGCAATGGTTTTTTGGGTCGGTGTAGCGACTTTTTCATACGGTTCAGTCGGTGCGGCTAAGGTTTGTTCTTCCAATAACGCGGTGGCACTTTCCACGTTTGCTGCATATTCGCTGCCTGTAGAAAAGGCAATCGCATCTTCACCTGATTCGGCTAATACATGAAATTCATGTGAAATCGCACCGCCGATTGAACCAGAATCGGCAATTACTGCGCGGTAGTTCAAGCCCAGCTTGTCAAAAATAGAGCTGTAGGCGGCGTACATGACATCGTAGGTTTCTTGTAACGATTCTTGCGTTAAATGGAACGAGTAAGCATCTTTCATGATGAATTCACGCGAGCGCATGACACCGAAACGCGGACGAATTTCATCACGGAATTTGGTTTGAATTTGATAGTAAGTGATGGGCAGTTGTTTGTAACTTTTCAGTTCATGACGCGCCAAATCGGTGATGATTTCTTCGTGCGTAGGCCCTAGGCAAAAGTCGCGTTCATGACGGTCTTTTAAACGTGCCAATTCAGGGCCGTAATGTTGCCAGCGTCCTGTTTCCTGCCACAATTCAGCAGGTTGTAAGGCGGGCATCAACACTTCTAACGCGCCCGCTTTTTCCATTTCTTCGCGGGTGATTTTTTCGACTTTGCGCAACACGCGCAGTCCCAACGGTAACCAGCTGTACAGACCTGTGGCAAGTTTACGAATCAATCCAGCACGAATCATCAATTGATGACTGATAATCTCAGCATCGGCAGGGGTTTCTTTTACGGTATTTAACGGGAATTGAGAAGTACGCATGACTTTAGTTAAGGAAATGAAAAACCGCTATTTTACCAGAAAGTACCGTAAAGCTCCGTCTCTTTAGGGCGGGGATGTAAGGTGTGCTGTTGATTTTTGACAACGTAGACAACAAGCCGTATCTTGGCAGACATGAAACCGATAATCAAAACTCTCTCCGTCAGAGTCCGCGACAAACACGCTGGTGTGTTGAATCGTATGGCGTTTGACGTGAATCAAGTCTGGAACGCTGCTAATGCAGATTCTGCTGAATTGTCGTGGGTGGCGATTCCTGAGGTCGGTTATATGAATTTGGGGACATCAGCGTTTGATTTGATGAAAGACTTGAAAGGCATCCGCACACAACGCGGCATGATAATTGATTCAACGGCGGTTCAAGAAACGATTGCAGTGCATGGAAAAGCCCGCAAGCAGTTCAAGAAAAACAAACTGCATTGGCGGTGTTCAGGTGGTGCTAAAAAAGCCTTAGGCTGGATTCCGTTTAAGTCAGGCGCGGCTAAGTGGGTGAATGGTCAGGTCAGATACGCGGGACTTTATTTCAAGGTTTGGGATAGTTTTGGGCTTTCAAAGTTTGAGTTCCGCTCAGGCTGTTTTAGTCAGGATGCACGCGGTCGTTGGTATTTTAATATTAGACTTGTTGCACCAGAATAAATAAGAATATATAATTACTATTATCAATAAAACAGGACTAAGAACCTGTTCAAAATCTTCGTAGTAACAAAGCCAAAAAAGCCAGATTGACGAATTGCAAGCTGGTGTTGAGTAATCGTTCCGTATTTTTCCAAAGTCTTCGACACTTTTCCAGCCATGCGAATGACCTTTCGACCAC
>JAUYBJ010000254.1 GCA_030693155.1 Methylococcales bacterium | reverse complement strand
CGATTCATTCGCACGTTTGACCGCGTTTTCTTTAAATTCAGCAGTGTATTTTTCTTTGGCTTGGCTTGTCATATAAACTCTCTCAGGTCTTTTCAGTGATTTTATAGAAAAGTGTCCTGTTTAGTGTAGCCACATCATTTAGATCAACGAATAATTGCAAACAGGTTCTCGTTTAACGTGTCTGCAATAGGATATTTTACGCTCATAAACTCCCTGCCAATACCCAACAATTAACCTATTATTCAAGACTTTTTAAACCATGCCGCCAGCGTCACTTTGGCGCGAATTTTAATGGTTTTTGCGTATTGATAAACAGCAGTTTCGATAATTTTTTCATGCGCCCACCGCAACCAGTAAGTCACCGTATTATAAACCGACGCAATCAGACGAAATGTTAATAACTGCGGCTTGGTCAGCGTAAAAAACCGCGCGACAAATAAAGTGCCTAATAATTTGGCGATTATTTCCAGTCCGATGCCTTGTAAAATCAAGCCATTGGCTAACAACCAAAAAGCGGCAATATTAAGCGGAGTAACCAATAAAATTGGAATACTGATTGCCATTAACGCCTGATACGGTGTGGTTTGCGCTAACCACAGTTCAAATCGCGCCAGACCTAAATGATAGGCCAACCAGTGCCCCAGCGAGGAAAGCCCGTCCCACAACCATTCTTCAATGATAAGGATAATGGCTAATAATGATAAGAGGAGTTTTTTCATAATGGTTTTTTATTTTCCGATGGGGGGATTTTCTGGTTTCTACGCGCCACAGTTGCCAAAATGCAACTCCATGAACTATTTGCTGTAATTTTTTACCAGATAATCGACGATAATTTTTTTATCCGCCTCATTAATCGGCGCGTTCATCACATTAATCATTTTATTAACCGTTTTCTCCCAACCTGTCCGATCCAAAACGGTCGCGTTCATGGTGATATAGTCCAAACTGTGACACATTGCACATTGATTGGAAACTAACTCTTTACCCTGTCCATGCTTCAATACTATGGCGTTTTCATCGGCTACCGCTACGCCAGTGAAAACCGATAACAATAAAATCAAGCAACGCATAACATTCTCCTCATACCACTTGAACAGCAATTTTCTGCACGGCATTGTGATGATAACCAGACGGATTGGTAACAGCCTCAAAAGGCTGACTATCCCCACATTGACTGGTCGCTCGCGCCATAATCCTGTATTGCTTAGTGCGCTTGGGTACAAAATCATAACGCCATTGCCGCCAGGAAAATCGTCCGTAATCCTGTTGCAGCGTGGCGGACTGCCAACTGATACCGTCATCGGTAGAAATTTCCACCCGTGCAATACCACTGCCCGCATCCCAAGCAACGCCTTTGATTTCCAAGGTTTTTAACGCGGGTATGGTTTGCCCATCCAGCAGATTAGTGATTAAGGAATTGACCACTATTTCAGTAATCGGCACGGTTCTATCTATTTCCTGCGAACTGAACTGCCCGCCCGCAAAAAGATCTTTCGGCACGCGATAGGCGGTCTTCATCCAAACATTATCAAGCGGCTTGGAAATAACATTGATCTCCGTTAAATGCTTCATCCAATACGTTGCCACCCAGCCCGAAACAATCAGGCGAACGGGAAAACCATTCCAGTGTGGCAACGGTTCACCGTTCATTTCAAAAGCAATCAGCGTATTTTCATCCAGTGCTTTCGCCAGCGGCAGACTTTTGATAAAGTCAGGCGTGGTCGTCAACAAAGCCGAATCAGCACCGTTAAGCGTCACCTCCAAGGCAGACGCATTAACACCCGCTTTTACCAGCACATCCCGCAGACGCACACCGCGCCAACGCGCGTTTCCCATAGCCCCTGAACCCCATTGTATACCGGCAACCTGCGGCTCAAACGAACTGCGGCGATTACCCGAACATAAACACAAAGCGGCGATTTCAACGGTTTCAAAATCACGACGTAATTGTTCGAGACTAAACGACAACGGCGTACCAATCGCATCACCGCCGATGCGTAACCGCCAGTTTTCAACATTAACTTCAGGAATTAGCGCGTGGTGATAACGGACAAAAAAATGACTATTGGGAGTAAACGGCGTATCAAAATAATTGACGGGGGTTTCGTAGTTGGGTGGTCGCCAGGTTTTTTTTAGCAATGTACCCTTGCCAATCAATCTCTCTGCGTTGGTATCTGCCGCCGTATCGGTAGCCGCTAAACCTGAGCGTTGCAGCAAAGACAAGCTGCCAAGAGTCGCCAGCCCAGCTGTGACTTTTTTGATAAAATGTCTTCTACCGTTCATAAAACGTCTCCTCGATTAACTAACTGTGATTGACCAACGCGGTAGCTACACTAGCAATTAACGCAACGTGACCATTTGGCAGTCATTGCGTACCAAACACTATTAAACACAACCGAACAAGTATATGCAAATCCTGTAAAGATGACATCATCCACCGTTAAGGGTTCTCCATAAAAGCAGGTTTTCTCATTCCCACGCGCCGTATTTACCAAGATTAGCAACCCAATCCGCATGGAGAGAAAAATAGACAAGAACCATAGCATCTCAGCGAAAAGCCGCACATTAGGTTACACTTCATACAAGCTAACCGTTCACAGTGATAAGTGAGCATAATTAACAATCCCTTAACAACATCACTATAAAATATGAACTTGACGCAAATTAAATGCTTATCTGTCTTTGCTATCTTTGCCATTATTGGTTTCGGGCCCATTTCACCTGGTTGCCTGATTGGTATGTATATCGTACTATTCAGACCACTCTGGTTCTGGACAGTCACTGTCAATTTATATACAAACAAACCAGTTCCACAAACAAGCATTGAAACAGTTTCCGTTATACAAACCCAACAAATACGAAAAAAATGCTTTCTCAGTATCTTAGGATTATTTATTCTTGATATTGCGCCTGTCCCTGTGACACCAGTCGTCGCTTTTGTGATTATTCTCAGCAGACCAGTCTGGTTTTACCGCTTAGTGACTAAAGTTTATGGAAAAGACAGCAACGCATTGCAAGACAATTAGCGTTATCTGGCTCGTCAACAGACAGTTCGCCAACGTACAATAAGCGATTAGAAAGAAATAGTTCTATAATAAATTCAATTAACTTACCATTACGAGGATATGAGTTATGTGTTTTAGTGCTAATATGTCGCTTAGCCTGGGTGTGGCTGGCGTTATCGCTTCCAGTATTACTTTTTTAGACAAATCAGAGTCGTTCTGGGTCAGAATGGCTAGGACTTACGCTATTTTTCATTTTGCCATGATGGAATTTATCCAGTATTTTGCCTACCCGGTCGCCGATCAATGTGGCTATGGAACTAATTTATGGCTGAGTGAATTATCCACTTATCATATTAGTTTACAGGCGTTTGCCATCATGCCTGCCCTAGCAACTTATTCAGCCGACCCTAACGCATTAAAACGTGCGACTCAACTCGGCGCAACGCTCAGCGGTCTGTTTATTATCTGCAACTTTTTACCGCAACAATGGCAACTATCTGATATAGCCCCTAATTTTATCGGTGATATGGTGTCTTGTTTAGTAATGGGCAAATATCATATCGGTTATCACATTGGCAGTGCTTACGGATTATTTGTCACATGGGGATCATTATTCGCCTTGGCGTTAAGCGGCTTTTTATGGAAACAAAACCACCGAATTGCCACCTATCATTTTGTCATGGCTCTCGCCACCTTATTCATGCCACAATGGTTATATGGTGTTTCTACGGGTGAAGCGGCGGCAATTTACTGTCTTTTTTCGGTACCCATTACCATCAGTTTCATGCCATACTTCAAACGGTTTTTCCAGACTCAATCCTCTGATTTTTCTGATAATGACCGCTTAAAAACTGCTTATCAGTCCTAAATATCGCATAGTAGCGCGGGTTGGCGATGCCAACCTGCGCTACTATGAATCAGGTTTGCCCCGCTCCGTCAACCGCACCACATCATTCGTCACACCATCCAAACCGCCGTAGACATTCAGCACATTAATATTGGCAGTGATTTTTCCAAAATCTCCAACTCTTTCAAACGCAATAAAACAGGGTTGTATAGTCTGCTCGTGTCGGTTCACATTACCGAGTCGTTGCCACACCAATTGAAGACGGATTTTTATGGGTCTGGATTGGAACTCATGCTGAATATGATAAATTACTCGCCTAACACGCACTAAGTGTTACAGGTCTATCTTTCTGTTTATATTTTTACTCGCCATTTGAGACTTCCCATGACCTTTTTCAATCACCAAAAAATCGTCCTCGCCAGCGGTAACGCGGGCAAAATCAAAGAAATTCAAGCCATATTGACGGGACACCCAATCGTGCCGCAGTCGTTGTTTAATGTGGCGGAAGCCGAGGAAACAGGCACGACGTTTATCGAAAATGCCATTATCAAAGCCCGCAATGCCGCGTTGCATTGCAAACTGCCTGCTATTGCCGATGATTCGGGCTTAGTCGTGGATGCGCTGAACGGTGCGCCTGCGGTATATTCGGCGCGTTATGCGGGCGTTGGCGCGAGTGATGAGGACAATACACAAAAATTATTACACGCACTGGAAGACGTACCCGAAGAGCTACGCACCGCGCGGTTTGTCTGCGTGATGGTGTTTATGGAACACGCCGATGATCCGTTGCCGCTTATTGCCCAAGGTGTCTGGGAAGGGCGGATTTTAACGCAAGCTGCGGGCAGTAACGGCTTTGGTTATGATCCTGTATTTTTTGTGCCTGAGTATGGTTGTGCATCTGCGGAGTTATCGTCCGAAGTAAAAAACTCGCTGAGTCATCGCGGCATTGCATTAAAACAATTAACTGATGCCATTAAAGCGCGGGAAAACAGCTAAGCGAACGTTTTAAGTCTACAATCGCGTTATTAATGACTGCCAGTCCTTCGGAGGACTGGCAGTCATGCTCAACAGTAAATACACCTGATACTCTATGCCCTATTCCGTCGCCCAACAATTTACCGCCGCTATTACTGACATTACGCCGTTAGGTAACGGACTGATTAATGACACTTTTTTAGTCACCTGCCCTGCTTCCACCTTTGTTCTGCAACGCATTAACAAGCAAGTATTTCCCGCGCCAGAACAGATTATGAGCAATCTGCATCAGCTTAATCAGCATATTCAGCAAAAACCCAGCGCGGCGGTAAAGTTACAAATTCCCGACGTATTAAAAACAACCGCTGGTCAGGATTTTTTTCGTGATGAACACAGCGATGTGTGGCGGGCATTGAGTTTTATCACTGACAGCGAAAGCATCAACACGCTGGATAATTTAGAAATCGCGGCACAAGTCGGCTTTGCACTGGGGCATTTTCATTGTTTAGTCAGTGATTTAAACCCTGAATGTCTGCATGATACCTTACCCAGTTTTCATATTGCACCCGATTATTTACACCAGTATCAACAGGCTTTAACACAAACCACCGTGTTTCCAGAAAACACCTATTGCGCAGAATTTATCGCGCAATATCAACACATCACCGCTGATTTAGAAACCGCGAAACAGCAAGGTTTATTAAAGTTGCGCATCACCCACGGCGACCCCAAGCTGGATAATTTTCTGTTTGATAAACACAGCGGCAACATTATCAGCCTGATTGATTTGGACACCGTTAAGCCTGCGCTGGTGCATTATGACATCGGCGATTGTTTGCGTTCGTGTTGCCATAATGCGGCAGGTGAATTTGATATGGCGGTGTGTGAAGTGATACTGAAAAATTATCTGCACGAAGTCCGCGCATTTTTTACCGACCATGATTATGCGTATTTATACCCAGCCATTCGCTTGATACCGTTTGAATTAGGCTTACGGTTTTATACTGATTATTTGCAAGGCAACCGCTATTTTAAAGTCACCGATGACCAGAAAAATTTACACCGCGCCATTGCACAATTCAACTTATGCGCCAGTGTGATGCAACAAGAAACCGTTATTAAACAACTCATTAGCCGCTTAGCATGATGAAAGAACAACGCCAGCGGATGATGGGTTGCGCCTTGGTTTTATTGGGTGCGGCTGGATTTTCCACCAAAGCGATTTTAATCAAACTGGCGTATGCAGCAGACGGACAACTGGACGCGATTACCCTGTTGGCATTGCGAATGCTGTTCGCGCTACCGATGTTTTTAATCGCCGCAGTGTGGCATCAGAAAAAATCGGCTGCACCTGCTTTGGATAAAAAACAATGGGGCATCGTGATTATTCTGGGCTTGATGGGGTATTACATCGCCAGTTATCTGGATTTTCTGGGTTTGCAGACCATTTCAGCAGGACTGGAACGGCTGATTATTTTTTCCTATCCGACTTTTGTCGTGCTGTTTTCCGCGCTTTATTATCGCCGCGCCTTGACTGCATCCGTCATGATTGCGCTGGGCTTAAGTTACATCGGCATTACGCTGGTATTTATCGAATCCCTATCACTGACATCAACCAACATTGTGCTAGGTTCTGCTTATGTATTGAGCAGTGCGCTGATTTTTTCGGTGTTTGTGATGGGCAGCGGCGTGATGGTGCATCGCATTGGTTCAGTACGTTTTACCGCCTACACCATGACCGTTGCCAGTATCGCCACGCTCACCCATTTCGCCTTTCATCATGATTTAGTGCGCACCGTCAGCACGATTCCACGCGATGTTTATGTCTTAAGCCTGATTATGGCAATTTTTGCCACCGTATTACCGTCGTTTTTAATGAATAACGGTATTAAAAAAGTCGGCGCGAGTAGCGCGGCAATCCTCAGTTCCGTCGGCCCGATTATTACACTCGCATTAGCCAACAGCTTATTGCAGGAAACCATCACCAATACCCAATTACTGGGAACGTTTTTTGTGTTGGCAGGTGGCTTGGTGGTCGGGCGAATGAAAGCGTAGCAACGAAAAATAGATTGTGCATCCTATGTAGCCTATTTTATCGTGTTATGGTATTCGTTGTATTAAAAATTAATTCCATAAAAAAGCCGTTCTATTTGGAACGGCTTTTTTATGTTTACTTTTTTCCTCTATTTAGCCTTCTTTTTGATAATTTATTCCAAATATTATCGGCTAAACTAATTTCATAATCTGAAAGTCCAAAATTATCTTTTAATATTCTTTCGTTGGTAATTTTCAATATATCTGAAATATCGTTTTTTTCTCTAATCATTTTATCAATTAAAGGTAATAAATCGGCATTATTTTCATTATACGGTAAAAGAATTTCTTCAACTTCATTCGGCATTAATTCCAATACACCGCCACCATGACTTCTGCCACATATCTCAGAAAATGCTAAAGAAATTGAATTATAGTAACTTGCTGTTAAAGCTTTTATTTCTGCATTTGATTTTACTGTTACACGGTGCATTGTGTCAGTGGTATATGCTTTTGCTTCATTAATAATTAACTTTGGATATAAGTTATTTCTACGAATGAAAAGAGCATCTGAAATGCGTAAAGATGGCACGATTTGCCATTCATCTCTTATTCCGCATTTGTAGCCTTTATTTATTTTTTGCTCTTCCCCCCAAGCAATATAATTTTTCGCACCAATAGAGCAGTTTAAATCAGCCATTTTTGGAAATGTCAATAAGTTTGTTCTAGCTTCGTTTTCTACATTTTTGTGCCAATCATCCATTAGACTTGTTGCACCAGAATAAATAAGAATAGATAATTACTATTATCAATAAAACAGGACTAATAAACGGCTATGAAATTGGGATTATCTGATTTAAAAACAGAAAGGCAGTGTCGGGCGGCGATAGGGATGGATA
>JAUYBJ010000253.1 GCA_030693155.1 Methylococcales bacterium | reverse complement strand
TTATCCATCCCTATCGCCGCCCGACACTGCCTTTCTGTTTTTAAATCAGATAATCCCAATTTCATAGCCGTTTATTAGTCCTGTTTTATTGATAATAGTAATTATCTATTCTTATTTATTCTGGTGCAACAAGTCTATTCTACTTCTGAGAAAATCAATATTTTCAATAAATTCTTGGAAAAAAGCATCATTAGCCAAAAAATCACTGTAATATTTTCTTGTATCAGCACTAAGCCTATAATTATTGTAATCCAACTTTTGCATAGGAATATTACAAATATTCATAATTCCAAAACATGGTTTGGTGTCTATAAGTTCTCCAAATGGGGTATCATCTCCAAACAAAATTTCCGACATGGCTATCCCTGTATTACCTATTGCTGGACATTTTTTTATTATTTCTGCAACATGGGGAGATTCTAAAATAAACAAAATTTTTACATTATCACCAATTTTATCTTCAATCCAATAATTATCTTTAAATCCATCTTTATCTTCAAATTTATCCCAAGATAAACTAAGTAAGCTACAAATATCTTTTTGCATAATTTTCTTTTCCTAGTTTTTAAATTGGCAAAAACTCAATTTCTTTAGCTAAGTCATCTATTTTTAATTGTAAATCACTCAATTCTTTAACAAGCGCATCATCAATATATTTCTGTAACTCTGTATCTTTAGCCCAAACCAACCAATACATAGAATGAAACGTATGCCATGTAAAAGCTAACCACATTGCATAATTAGCGTTTAATATATCTTTTGTTATCGCTACTTTTCCCGCATTGATAGCAACCATAGTACCGTAAGATATATTTAATAACATTCTAAAACGGGGTGACATATTAAAAGGCAATGTTTCTTTAAACACATCAAAAAAAGTTCGGTTGTTATATTTAATTTCTTTTGTGATATACAAAATCCTAATCAAAACTTCATTTATTAAGACAGGAATAGACATGGTGGCAAAATGCCGTGCATCATAACCTTGCACATACATATATTCTGCAAGACTAGCTATATCTGTGTCGTTTACTTTGATACCTTTCAATGTTCCAAATAATCCCATTAAAGGCGCAGGAATACCCATGCCTCTATTGCCCTTAGCAGACGGCGTATTAAAATCAGAAGCTAAATGTCCAAGCATCATGCCCAATGCTTCAAAAAAACTATAATTACCTGACGAACCTCTGACAGTATTCATTATTCTGATAGAGCCATTATCTACAATTGTACAAGTGCCATTCATTACATCTAACGCTCCAATAAAACACGCCAGTACAGGGTCATGATTTAAGGATTTAAATCGATGATTAATTGGGTTAAATTTTCCTGAAATTGAGGAAGTGAAACCTTGAGAAATACTTGCATCAGCACCACCAATTTTAAACGATTTTTCAAGTATTTCTGCTAACTCAGGCGGAATTAAATGATTAATAGCCGATTGTGACCATTGATTAAATAAACCATTAACTTTTTCTGAATAGCTAACCGTAGGCTTTAATGGTTTTTGTACAAATAAAACATCTAAAATAGCGCAAAAAAATCCAACACCGCCACCAATTGCATAATCCCAGCTATCAAGCTGGTGTTTTTTATTGAATGTTTCAATGTAATTATTTACTTTATGGTCTATTTTAAGCAAATCGTCATCACTGAGAATATCTCTAAAACCAACTTCATTGGGAATTTTGCTATTGGCAATATCAACAATTTCAGAAAATGATTTTCTAACCAATGGGGTGATAGTCGTATTTTTCTTGTTAGGTAATATATTTTTATCTAAATAACTACCATTTTCTAATGCTTGTAATAATTTTTCTTTGATCGTTTGTAAATCTTGTGCTATCTCAGAATGAATAGAATCGACTTCTTGTGCTTCTTGTTGCATTAATTTAATAACTTTAATTTCATCTTTCATAAAAATAACGAAGATTTTTTATTTAAAATTCATGAAGTAAATATTGCGATTCTTTAGCCAGCTTTTCAATGTAGAAATTAGCTCGGCACACGAGTTGTTAGCATTTCTATCATAGAATTAATGCCAGCGATTTCATTTTTAAAATACTGAGCATTCATTTGTAATCTTTGCATAATGGCGTAAAGTTCACCAATTGCGTACTGTAAAGCCGCTGTTTGTTTTTTCACTTTCTTATGCTTGAAAATGGAATAACCCACAATACCTAATATCGCTACAGGCGCGGCAAGAACACCAATACCAGCCACCATACCTCCCCCTACGATACTTCCAGCCGCCGCTAACCCAGAAGTGATACCTGCCGCCGACAAACCAGAAACACCTAGACCTGAAAGAGCCGCGAATGATGCCGCACCACCAATCCCTGCTCCTGTAATCGCTCCTAAACCTTCCGTCATTCCAGGGGCATTTGATTCTAGTTCACGCAAAATACGCTGAATATCTGTTCCAGATTTTTCACGCATTTTATTAATTTCTTCTTCCGTTAATTCAATTGCCATGTAATTACCTATTATTAAAAATACCGTGCCAAGAAATGCGCATAATTGAAACGCGAGGATAGCATTATTATCAAAATTTCAATATGTTATCTTTTTGTCATAATCTGAAAAACAACGCTATCATAAACTTATCGATTGCCATTAATCCAGAAACCACCCCACCAGACGCTATCATATCCCCTGATATTGAACATAGACCCTGCTACCGATGCTATAACGACTTTTGGAAAGACTGCCACGGCAAAACCCAAAAATCAGGCGTGTGGTTTCACAGTACCAGCAAGGGGGATGAACCAAAACCGATAGATGTTTTTGTGTGCGGTGAAATATTGGTTATTGCTACCGCGAGAGACAAGGCGGGGCGGTCTTTTGGGCAAGTATTACGCTTTAAAAACAAGCTAGGACACTGGCAAACGTGGAATATGCCTGTGCGTTTATTAGCAGGACGTGGGGACGAATTGCTTAAAGAATTGTTCGATATGGGCTTAGCGTTTAATTACACCAAGCGCGGGCAAATAGCCGCTTATATCAGTTCAATCCACCCGACTAAAACCATGTGGACGGCTTCACAAGTGGGCTGGTTTGATAGTGATAACTTTGTTTTACCTGATACCACCATCGGCAAAGACTCAGACGGCGTTTTATTCCAAACCGAAAGCAATAATCACCAAGAATACAGCACGGCTGGGACGTTAGGCGAATGGCGTAGCAGTGTAGCTGCCTTGTGCGTGGGCAATCCGATTATGTTGTTTACGGTCTCAACTGCCTTTGCTGGCGCGTTACTTAAGCATTGCAATATGGACGGCATAGGGTTTCATATCTTCGGTGACAGTTCACGCGGTAAGACTACGGGCTTAAAACTGGCAGCTTCTGTGTGGGGCAATTGGGAAAAGTATAAGCGAGTGTGGAAGTCTACCTCTAACGGCTTGGAAGGCGCGGCGGCGTTGTTCAATGATGGTTTACTGACATTGGATGAAATCGGCGATAGCGATCCAAAAGAGTTAGCGGATTCCTTGTATTTATTAGGTAATGGCACAGGCAAACAACGGGCTAACGTGCTAGGCAATGCCAAAGCTGTTAAGACGTGGCGAACTGCCATCTTATCCAACGGTGAAAAAACCATTGAGGCACACAAGCACAGAAAGGCTTAACCGTTAAGGCGGGGCAGTTAGTCCGATTTTTACAAGTGCCTTTGTTTGGTCAATATGGCGCGTTTGATGAACTGCACGACTACCAAGACGGCAGCGCGTTTGCCGATGCCATCGTTAAACAGGCGAATCAATCCTATGGTACGGCAGGGCGTGAATACTTAAACCAACTCACTCAAGACCCCGATACCTTGTTGAACGTCTCACAACAACTGCATGACGCAGTTAATGTCTTTATTGAGCGGTTTGGCTCACTGACACCACAGGAAGCGCGGGCGGCTAAGTCGTTTGCGCTAGTCGGTATCGCGGGGGACACGCGACCCAATACGGCGTAACTGGCTGGGATAAAGGCATAGCCTTTGCATCCGCTTTAACCTGTTTTGAGCAATGGCGCAGCTATCGTGGCAACGGTGATACTGAAGGCTTACACATCATAGAATCGGTAACGACTTACATTGAAAAATATGGGGATGCACGATTTACCAGCACCACCGATGACACCCGACTGCACGGCGAACGTTCAGGCTATTGGTGTGATGAGGTGGCGTTAGACAGTGGCGATTTACTAAGTCTAATGATTAGATGATGATAAATGGCAATAAATAACCCTAATCATCCTCAAATAGGACAAGGGTAAAAAAGAAGTGGACAATGTAAGCAAGCCTACTTAATCTGATGCATCATGAAAACCTATACCATCACTCAGATAGCCGATGCTGCCAAAAACGATTTTGAAGAAATTCAAAAAGCGCGTGAGCTTGCGTATTGTTTGGGTGATTTGCGGGGCGATTTATGGAATAAGTTTGGCGGTGTACAAGCATGGGGCGTTAAATCGGATAGCTTGATACGCGATTTTAAACTCACCAATCCGCCCAAAAACTACTCGTTAGACTTCAAGAATTGGGATAAAACCGCCTCCCAAGTGCTTGATGATATTCAAATGACCCATGCGGCGATTCGTGAACAAGTCATGCGTTTGATTTACGCCCGTTACGCTGAACAAGCCGAACGTAGCGCGTTATGTAAGGCGTTAAAAACACTAGCGTATCAAGAAAACAACGTATTGCATCGTTGGGTGCGTGATGCTTCGGGGCGTGGACATACTCAGGTTGATAACCACATCGTGCTGTGCCATAAAAACGGCGCACTCTTTAATCGTAAGAATCGAATCACCGAAGTGGTGTTTAACGGCTTACCCCTTGAAGGCAAAAACAACCGTTACGAAAAAATCACCCTCAAATTTAAAACGGGCAAGGTGAATCTCACTGGTTATGGTACGATTATTTTCCATGAAGACGGCATTATTCGGTTGCACTACCCTGTTAAAAAACAAGCCACTGTTAATACCAGTAACGAGATTATTGGCGTAGATAAAGGCTATACCGAGGCTTTATATGGTTCAGACAAGGTTGTTTATGGGGCAGGAATTGGCAAGCTAATTAGCCAACAATCCGACTGGCTCAAAGCCAAAATGCAAAACCGCCATAAACTCCACGCCCTGTATAAAAAAACAGGTAACGAAGCGATAAAGAAAAATAATCTAGGACGTAAAACACTGCATAAGCGGGTAACCGCTATCCAATCCCAGCTTAAATCCGTGATTCGCCGTGACGTGCGGGTTATTTTTTCGCAATTCGGCACAGTGGTTTGCGAAGACTTATCAGGCAAGTTTAAAAGTAAATCACGCGGCAAAAACACCAACCGAAAACTGTCGGCATGGTGCAAAGGTGAAATCCACCAAGCCTTAACCGAAATCGCCGATAGAACAGGTTCAACAATCAAGATTGTCAATCCAGCTTACACCTCGCAAGTCGATCATCTCACGGGTACATTATTAGGTACTCGAAAAGGTGATTGCTTTATCCGTTACACGGGGGATGTGGTTCAAGCGGACTATAACGCGGCTATGAATATCCTTGCCAGAGACAACGACAAGGACATTAACAGGTTCACGCCTTACCAAAAAGTAAAGCAAATACTGTTAAAACGTACTGCGTGTTTCATTGAAAAAATGAAACTCGGTGGCGGAGTACCCATCGAAGGTTTAGTTTGAAGACAAGCCTGTCATGAGTCCTTCGGGAAACTCAGGACAGCTTTGTCGAATAACGAACCGTAAAAATAGGCGATTAGTGGTCATTTGTCTCAAATGCTACCATTTATTGTTACTCTGGATTGATGCAAGCCACCACAGGCTATGACATTAGCGAAACCACGCGGGCGATATGCTGATAACATACTAATTTATGCGCCCGCCTGCCGACAGGCGGCGATAGCACGATAACCGTGCTTTCTATGATTCAAATTTTAACCAAGGAACACCCTAAGTGCTAACAGGAAAAATTAAACGCCAGATTGATGAAGTATGGGAATCATTTTGGACGGGCGGGGTATCTAATCCGCTTAGTGTCATTGAGCAAATTTCTTATTTATTATTCATTCGCCGCTTGGATGAATTACAAATTAGAAAAGAAAACTTAGCTAACAGAACGCAAGAACCGATTGAAGCACCGATTTTCAACGACGCACAGCGTGAATTACGTTGGTCAGTGTTTAAGGATAAAGACCCGCAAGTCATGTATGAGTTAGTGCGTGATAAAGTATTTCCGTTTATCAAAACCTTGCAGGACGAAAGTAGCAGTTTTTCCAAACACATGAAAGACGCTATTTTCATGATACCCAAAGCCAGTTTATTAGATCAAGTCGTGCAGATGATTAGCGGCATTGATATGGCTGATAAAGATACCAAGGGCGATGTTTACGAATACCTATTATCTAAAATTGCCTCCGCTGGAGTGAACGGGCAGTTTCGCACCCCGCGCCACATTATCAAAATGATGGTGGCAATGCTCAAGCCCACGGTGAACGATACCATTTGTGATCCTGCATCGGGAACGTGTGGCTTCTTAATGGCAAGCGTTGAATACATCAATCAGCATTTTAGAGTTGAACTCAATAGACCTGAACATCAAGCGCATTTTAATAATGCCCTATTCACAGGCTTTGATTTTGATGCTCACATGTTACGCATAGGCGCGATGAATATGATGCTGCACGGTATCGAAAATCCGCATATTGAATACCGCGATAGCTTGGCAGAAGCCCATGATGACACGGCAATCAGTGAAGCCTACAGCGTTATTCTAGCCAATCCACCATTTAAAGGCTCAGTAGATATTTACAGCATATCGCCTGATTTATTAAAAGCCTTGGGCAAAACCAAACCGACCAAGCCACTCAAAGCCGCCGTCGATAAAGACGGCAATCCAAAGAAACCACCGACTGAAAAATCTGAATTATTGTTTTTGGCGTTGATTATTCGGCTATTGAAAACAGGCGGACGGGCGGCGGTTATCGTACCCGACGGCGTATTATTTGGTTCATCCAACGCCCACCAAGAAATTCGTAAACGCTTGGTTGATGACCAAAAACTGGACGCGGTGATTTCCATGCCATCGGGCGTGTTTAAACCCTATGCAGGTGTCAGTACCTCCATATTAGTGTTCACCAAAACCAACTCAGGCGGTACGGAATCGGTGTGGTTTTATGACTTACAAGCGGATGGTTTTAGCTTGGATGATAAGCGCGTACCCTTAGTGGCAGAAGGCGCGGCAATCACCCATGAACTGGATAACATCCCCGATATTTTGGCACGTTGGGATAATATGGCGGCAGAATCTGAGCGGTCAAAATTTGACCAAAGTTTTAGGGTCGCTAAAGCCGATATTGTCGCCAATGCTTATGATTTGTCGATTAATCGTTATAAAGAAACCATCCACCATGAAGAACACTATGACGCACCGCAGGTGATATTATCGCGCTTGATGGCGTTAGAAGATGAAATTCAGGACGAGTTGAAGGAATTGGAACAAATGTTGAATTAATGGGGGCTGTTATGACTACCGTAATATTAAATGATGATTTAATAAATAAAATCGTGGAAACAGGGCATTATCAATCAGCACAGGAAGCGGTTGAAACGATTTTAGCTGACTATATGCAAACGCACGAAAAGCAGAAAAACCATTTTGATACGTTATGTGTCAATGTTGATATGGATGATGATGAAATAGACAGTTTATTTCAGCGCAATAAGGATACAGGCAGGACAGTGAATTTATGAAGTATTTGCTGGATACCTGTGTTATTTCAGAAAGTATTAAACGACAACCTGATGCGTTAGTTAAACATTGGTTTAATCAACACGCTCAAGAAAGTTTATTTTTAAGTGCCATTACTATTGCCGAGATTAAAAAAGGCATTTATAAAAAAAGACCTGTGCAGCCAGAGCGGGCTTTGAAATTGCAACAGTGGTTAAATACGTTGGAAGTAGATTTTTCAGGGCGAATTTTATCGGTTGATATTGTTTTAGAACAGTGGGCGATTATTTCAGCGGCGATGGAAGGGCAAGGTAAAACTTTAGCTGTTATGGATAGTTTGATTGCTGCAACAGCTTTGCATCATGGCTTGATTCTAGTCACGCGCAATGTAGAGGATTTTGAAGGACTCTCGCTTGAAATTGTGAATCCGTTTGTTAAGGAGTTTAAATGAGTAAGGAATTGGAGGGGGTTGTGAGTTGGTCTTTAGTTCCTTTGAATGCAGTATGCGAAATCATAATGGGACAAGCACCAGTTGGAGCTTCATATAATGAAAACAGCAATGGTTTAGCATTAATTGCTGGTGCAGGTGATTTTGGAAATTTAACGCCAATTCCTAAAAAGCATACAACAGAGCCATCTAAAACTTCAAAAGTTGATGATTTGATTTTATGTATTCGGGCAACTATAGGCGATTTGAATTGGAGCGATAAAGAATATTGCCTTGGTCGAGGTGTTGCTGGTTTACGTCCGATAGCTGGAAAACTTGAAAAAAATTATTTGTGGCATTTTATAACCGCAAATAAAGCTCAACTTGCTGCAAAAGGCACTGGTTCAACTTTTAAACAAGTAAGTAAATCTGATATAGCTGAGTGGAAAATCCAGCTCCCACCTTTAGACGAACAAAAACGCATTGCGGCGATACTCGACAAAGCCGACAGCCTGCGCCGCAAACGCCAGCAAGCCATGCAACTCGCCGATGAATTCCTCCGCGCCGTGTTTTTGGATATGTTTGGCGATCCTATGTTTAATCCTAAAAACATAGCTGTATTATCTATGCCAGAATGTTTTGATATTACGACGGGGCGATTAAATTCAAATGCGTCTTCTGAAACAGGAAAATATCCATTTTTTACCTGCGCGAAAGAAGT
This sequence comes from Methylococcales bacterium, assembly GCA_030693155.1. Classification (GTDB taxonomy): domain Bacteria; phylum Pseudomonadota; class Gammaproteobacteria; order Methylococcales; family Methylomonadaceae; genus UBA4132. The sequence continues at coordinate 1,140 of JAUYBJ010000253.1, read as the reverse complement.
TTTTGCGATTGATGAATATGCTTTTGACCAAGAGGCTCTTTTATTAGCAGGAAATAACGCACAAGCTGATTATGATGTGAAGCACTATAAAGGTAAATTTAACGCCTACCAGAGAACTTACGTTTTAACATTAAAAAATAAAAATTGGAGTTATCCGTTTTATAAATTCGCTCTTGAATATCAACTTCAAAATCTCAAACGTGCATCTAAAGGGACAAGTACAAAATACATCACTATGGAAATTATGGGGAGAACAATGCTGCCAGCCCCTGATGCAGATAAACAAAACGAATTTGTTAAATTTTTCGAGCGATACCAGCGGGTTAATGAAAAGAATTATAAATATTTTCAAGAAAGTGATTATTTATTTAATTCACTCAGCCAAAAAGCCTTCGCTGGTGAACTGTAATCCTAACTGAAAAAAGGAAACATCATGCAAACCTTACAAATACAATTACCTGATTCTGTCAATATAGACACACAGGAAATAAAAATGCTACTTGCCAGTAAACTGTATGAACAAGGTTTCATCGTTCCAACGCTCTGCGTTGGAATGCAGCCGTTGACGCTCCAGCGTCTTCATGGTTAAGTGCGATATATCAACAAAATACACTAAAACGAAGACGCTGGAGCGTCTTCAAACGCATTCCAACGCAGAGCGTTGGAACGATAAATAATAACTAAACCATGAGGACAAGCAAATGATTACGCTAAATCAACAAACAGAGCAACAATTACAAGAGATTGCCTCACAAACTCATCAATCTATTCAACAGCTTATTGAATTATTTCTCGTTCCCAAGCTCTGGCTTGGGAATGCCTATCTTCAAGCTCTGCTTGGCGTTTGGGGCATATAAAAGCCTTGTAGGTCGGAATAAGCCCGTTCGAGTGAAAACGAGAATGGGCGTTTCCGACAACACCGTACATTGTCGGAAACGCCCACCCTGCGCTAACGCTTGGCTGGTCTTATTCCGACCTACATAAAACAAAACCATGAGGATTTCTCGTTCCCAAGCTCTGGCTTGGGAATGCCTATCTTCAAGCTCTGCTTGGCGTTTGGGGCATATAAAAGTAAAAATAAATTTGCTGTCACACCAAGCGGAGCTTGGCAATAGGCATTCCCAAACTGGAGTTTGGGAA
>JAUYBJ010000252.1 GCA_030693155.1 Methylococcales bacterium | reverse complement strand
TTTTAGAATATTTACCACCTTACTCGCCTGACATTAATCCAATTGAAAAAAAATGGGCGCAAGCTAAAGCCATCCGCCGACAAAAAAAAATGTTCTGTCGATGAGCTTTTCAAACACTGCTTTTAATAATCAGTTTATTGGGGGTTAGCTATACTAGAGCGGCTTAATTGAGCGTTAAGTAGTGTCTTAACTGGGTTAAAGCTTTTTCGGTGAATGTCTAAAAAACCAAATTGTTCAATTTCAGCCAGGTGCTGTTTTGTACCGTAGCTTTTATGAATATGAAAGGAAAAATCAGGATATTCGTGGTGACAATCAACCATCAGATTATCCCGATAAACTTTCGCTAGAATAGATGCCGCGCTGATGGCTTGTACTTTGCTATCACCTTTAACAATGGCTTGCGCGGGCATAGTTAATTGCGGCAGCCGATTACCATCGACTAATACGGTATCAGGCTGAATGTGTAAACCTGCAACAGCACGTTGCATGGCAAGTAGTGTGGCATGGAGAATGTTGAGTGTGTCTATTTCTGTAACACTGGCTTCTGCTATCGCCCAGCTTAACGCATTCTCTTGAATGATTGTGCTGAGTTGTTCGCGCTTGCGTTCAGTGAGTTTTTTAGAATCGGCTAATCCAGCAATCGGTTTACTGACATCCAGAATAACGGCGGCGGCTACTACAGAACCTGCTAAACAGCCACGCCCCACTTCATCAACGCCTGCAATCAGAAAATGTGCGGGGATGTCATCCATGAATGGCATCAGCGACTAGCGCAATATGCCACGGCGAACATTACGCAAAAAACCAACCATTTCGGCTAATTCTTTGCTATCAGATGCCAATTCTTCGATTTGATCGATAGCGTCTTCCAATCGTAAATTCATTTTGTAAATGAGTTTATAGGCATTTCTAATCAAGCGAATATCGTCGGCGGTGATACCGTTGCGTTCCATGCCTACCGAGTTGATACCGTGTGGTCTGGTGGGTTTGCCACCAACCATCACAAAGGGCGGAATATCTTGAGTAATCGCACTGCCCATTGCCGCAAAACTATACTGCCCGATTTGGGTAAACTGGTGCACCAATGTAAAGCCACCCAAAATGGCGTGGCTATTCAAATGTACATGACCTGCTAATGATGCGCCATTTGCCATGATGACGTGATCGCCGATAATGCAATCATGAGCAACATGGGTGTAAGCCATAAACAGGTTATCGCTCCCTATTTGGGTGACGCTATTATCTTGAATTGTCCCTCGGTGCATAGAGGTAAATTCTCGGATAGTATTTCTATCACCAATTTCAAGGCGTGTAATTTCAGCCGCATATTTTTTATCTTGCGGGTCTTCGCCGATGGAAGTGAATTGATAGATTCTATTGTCCTTACCAATGGACGTAGGCCCTTTGATAACAACATGGGAACCTATCACGGTGCCTGAATCTATTTTGACATCGGCACCGATAACGGAAAAAGCTCCTACAGATACATCAGAGGCTAGTTCTGCACGACTATCAATAATAGCGGAGGAATCAATCAAAACTAGTCCACTACCGCTGCACATCGGATTTCTGCACTCGCTACAAAATCGCCATCCACTTCGGCACGACATTCAAACGCCCAAATATTACGCTTACTCTTGACGAATCTGGCTTCCAACATTAATTGATCCCCAGGAACTACAGGTCGTTTAAATTTGGCTTTATCAATACCAACCAAATAATAAATCATACCTTCCAGTTCATCACCTGCCGTTTCCGACGCTAATAAACCAGTTGCTTGCGCTAATGCTTCAAGAATCAAAACACCTGGCATGATAGGTTTTTGCGGGAAATGCCCTTGAAAGAAAGGCTCATTATAAGTAACATTTTTTACTCCTAATAGCCTAATTCCAGGTTCGCACTCAATGACCTTATCAACCAATAAAAACGGGTAGCGATGAGGTAAAAAAGCTTGTATTTGTAAAATATCCAACGTAATAGACATATGGCGTAGGGAGTTTTCTTATTAAGGTTTGGGTGTGGAGGTACTTAAAGATAACGGAGTTTTATTCAGGTATTTTTAACAGTTTTTGTTGAACTTGAGCAGTAACATCAATTTTGTCGTTGGCGTAAATAACACCTTCTGTCAACAATAAATCGAAGTTTTGATCTTTTGCAATTTCACGAATCGCTTCGATAATGTGTTTTTGCAATTTGCCTAATTCTTCGTTGCGGCTAGCATTAAAATCTTCACTAAATTCTTGTTGTGATCTTTTCGCATCTCTTTTTTTGTTGAGCAAATCTTTTTCGAGGTTAGATTTCTCTGACTCGCCCATGACAGCAGCGTCTTTGGTCATTTTTTCTTCCATAGTTTGAATTTCTTTTTGCTGTGCAACTAATTGTTTGTCACGACCTGAAAATTTTTGTTCCAGACGTTTTTTAGCTTTTTCAGCTTGAGGTGCTTTTTCAAGTACTTGTGGAATGTTCACGAAACCAATTTTTAAATCAGCGTAACTGACATTGGCAGCCAGCAATAATCCTAAAAATAAAGCAATTTTCTTTTTCATTGTTAAATCAATCTCCAATTACGGTTAAAAAATAAATAAACACTAAAGGGTGAAATTATAGGTGATAAGTTGCTTAAACTAAAATAACTTATCAGAAACTTTGACCAAAGTTAAACTGGAACGCCTGTTTTTGATCGGTAGACTGCGCATTCAATGGGTATGCAGCACTCACGGATAACGCGCCGAATGGTGATAACCATTCGCCTGAAAGGCCTGTAGAATAGCGCATTTCATTCACTGAGAAACCGTTACTGACCGTACCTGCGTCAAAAAATGTACCTAGTCTGATGGATTTTGTCTCTGTCATGAAAGGTACAGGAAAGAATAATTCGGCATTACCAATGATTTTAGCCGAGCCGCCGATAGGATTGCCTTGGATAGCAGCACCGCCTAATATATTATTTTGGGTATCGGTAGGACCAAGGGTATTGTTTCTAAAGCCGCGTATTGAACCAGTACCGCCTGCAAAGTAATTTTCAAAGAATGGCAGGCCATTAGTGCTGCCGTAACCATCCCCGTAACCGACTTCGCCGTTCAGTTTAAAGGTAAAATCTTTAGCAATAGGGAAATAATGTTGATGCCTGTAACCGATTTTATAATAGGTTAAATCACTACCTGGAACGATGATTTGTGCAGATGCGCGTTGCTGACCGCCCTTAGTGGGAAATAAGGCTTTATTAAGGGTATCGTGAGTCCAGCTTATGGTTTCACCCAAAGTCCAAAACTTGTTACCTTCTTCAAGAACAAAATCACGGATTTGTTTAGAGGTATAAATGTTGTTGCTATTGCCATAAATATCGGTGTATTCATTAACTTTTAAATTCGTGTGCCTTAGATCAGTATCAAAGCGAATCATGTCAAATTCATTTAACGGAATACCGAAGTTGGTACCGGCATTCGCCACGTCGGTGGTGTAGTTTGACAGGTTAATCGCACCCGCATTACGTTTGGCATAACCCAAGTTGTAGCCTTGACTGACACCGTCTACCGTAAAATAGGGATTGAAAAAACCAAATTGATAATTAGTGGTAAAGGTACTGTTGTTAAACGCAAGGTTTACGCGCTTTCCTGAGCCGAAAACGTTATCCTGAGACACGTTGGCGTTTAAAATAATCCCCTGCACCTGAGAGTAACCAACACCTGCTGATAAATTACCTGATGGTTTTTCGACTACAGTATAGTTTACGTCAATTTGGTCGGCGGTACCGACAACAGGAGGCGTTTCAACATTGACTGATTCAAAATAACCTAATCGTTCAAGGCGGACTTTTGAGCGTTCAATTTTTGAACTGGAAGCCCAGCTGGATTCCATTTGACGCATTTCACGGCGCAATACTTCATCGCGCGTCGTGGTATTGCCGCGCATATTGATGCGATTGACATAAACACGTTTGCCCGGATCGACCGCAAATGTCATATCAACGGTTTTAGTGGCTTCGATAATTTCGGGTACCATATTAACGTTGGCGAACGCATAACCTTCATCGCCTAGACGATCCTGAATAGCTTTTGAGGTTTCGGTGGCATTTTTACGGGAAAAAATTTCACCTGGGCCAACGCTGACTAATTTAGTCAGCTGGTCAGGTGGAACAATCAGATTCCCTGCCAATTTAACTTTATTCAGTGTGTAAACATCACCTTCTTTGACATTGATGGTGACATAAATATCTTTTTTATCAGGTGTAATAGCGACTTGCGTAGATTCGATAGCAAAATTGATATAACCGCGATCTAAATAATAGGACAGCAGGCTTTCTAAATCGGCAGACAGTTTTTGCTTGGAATATTGGTCGTTTTTGGTATAAAACGACAGCAAGTCAGACGGGCTTAACTCAAATTTACTGAGCAGGGTTTTATCATCAAACGCATTGTTACCGACAATATTTATTTGCTTGATTTTGGTGACGCGTCCTTCAGAAATAGTGATGTTAATACCGACACGATTGCGGGTTAAGGTTGATACATCCGTTTTAATCTGTAGTCCATATTTACCATGACTGAGATATTGGCGACTTAATTCTTGTTCGACTTTATCCAGCACCTGACGGTCAAATACTTTACCTTCGGCTAAACCGATTTTATCCAGAGCCTTGGTTAAATCATCTTTACTGAGGTCTTTATTGCCTTCAAAGACAATTTTTGCAATGGTGGGACGCTCAACAACGTTAATAACCAGCGTTGAACCTACTCTTGATAATGAAACATCTTTAAAAAAACCTGTTTTAAATAACGCTCGTATCGCCGCAGAAGAGCGATCTAATGAAAACCGTTGACCGACAGTAACAGGAAAATCGTTATACACAGTGCCAGCGGAGATACGTTGTAAACCTTTAACTTGAATATCTCTAACAATGAATTCTTCATCAGCTTTAACAGCTTGAGAGGCAAGCAGGCATAAAAATAACAAGCGAGAAAAAGTATTTGGTTTCATGTAAGTATCTAAAAAATAAAGCGTCTAGGGGGCAAATGATAAAAACGACTACGATTATAACACAGTAAAATTTAAACAGCTTAAGCCCTGCATATTGAAAAACTCTGAACTTCGTCTATGAATGCTGTTTTTGACAACAACATAAGCAGCCTATCCAGACCGATTGCTATGCCAGAACAGTCAGGCAATCCTTCCTCCAAGGCGGCAATCAATCGGTCATCCTTTACAACATGAGCTGAATTTTGCTGTCTACGGATACTTATTTCATCATCAAAACGTTGGTTTTGCTCGACTGCATCGGTCAACTCATAAAAGCCATTACCCAACTCAACACCATTAATGAACAGCTCCACGCGGTCAGTAATACGCGCATCATCGGCATTAATACGCGCTAATGATGACTGACAAGCGGGATAACCATAAACCAGATATAGAACGTCACCCGTTAAATAAGGTTGAACTTTATGGCTGAACAACACATCCAGCCAGAGCGCGTGATCGTGTTCACATAACGTCACCGCTTCGGGTAACTCATGCGTCAGCGCGTAACTACAATAATTTTCATAAGAAAACACCAGCGCGTCCAAGCCTGTGTATTGCTGAAAAATTGCCTGATAACTGGTGCGTTGTACACTGGCTAATTCAACTTGCTCAGCCGCAAATAAAGACTGAATTAATTCAGCAATTTCATCCATCAATTGCGGCAAGGTAAAGCCGACGCGATACCATTCCAACAGGGTAAATTCGGGATTATGAAACCGTCCCCCTTCGCCATTTCTAAAGGCTTTACAGATTTGATAAATAGAACCGCACCCTGCCGCAAGCAGACGTTTCATAGCAAACTCAGGCGAGGTTTGCAGAAACAATCGGTACGACTTTGGCGGCAAATCATAATCAGTCGCAAAAAATGCCAGCTGAGGATCTGTACCTATGGTACGACTCAACAGCGGCGTTTCCACTTCCAACACCGCTCTTGCCGAGAAAAAAGCCCGAATGTTAGTTAACAACCGCGCTCTTAAATGCAGTATTTCAACTGAACACGTCGGTTGCCACGCAGACTGCATTACTCTTTAACGCGCGAAATATAGTCGCCAGTGCGGGTATCGACTTTTATCATTTCATCGGTTTGCACAAACAACGGTACACGCACCACCGCGCCAGTTTCCAACTTAGCAGGTTTACCGCCGCCGCCAGACGTATCACCGCGTACACCCGGATCAGTTTCCACAATTTTCAATTCCACAAAATTAGCAGGCGTTACACCGATGGGCGCGTCATTCCATAACATAACCGTGCAAGAATCCTGATCTTTCAACCATTTACCCGTATCACCGACGATTTTTTCATCACATTGATACTGTTCAAAGCTCTCATTGTTCATAAAATGCCTGAACTCGCCATCGTTATAAAGATATTGCATCTCCATCTCGACTATATCCGCGCCTTCCAACGACTCGCCTGATTTAAACGTTCTTTCAATCACCCGACCTGTTTTCAAGTTTCTAATTTTAACGCGATTGAACGCCTGACCTTTGCCCGGCTTAACAAACTCATTCTCAATAATCGCGCACGGGTCATTATCCAACATGACTTTTAACCCTGCTTTAAACTCACTGGTACTATAACTAGCCATTTTATCCTCAAGATGATAAACAATGTAAACCAACCATTATAATAGAGGCAACTACCGAATAGAAACCTAAAAACCTCGACACATGACAGAATCAACGCAAGAAACCGCGCATTTTTGCCAAAATTGGCAACAACAATTTGCCCAAGAATTTACCCGTATAGACAACCTGTATCATTGGGAACCTCGAAAAACCTCAATCTCCAAAAAACTTATACAATAAAATCAATCAGTTAAGATTCTGATTTTGTCAAAATTCGCGGTTTTTCGAGGTTCCCCATTATTTAGACTTAAATCCCAGTGACTTACCTGTATAGGCGATTGCCGCACAACAGTTCGCTTTGTGTGTGCCGTCAAGTGTTGCCGCCAGCATGGAAAAAGATAACCCACACGCGCCATTATTGCGTCAGGTGTTGCCGATAACAGACGAACTGGCGTTTTATGCAGCTGATACCAATGCCCCCGCCACCCAAACAGCTATCCCGCACAGATTATCAATATGCGGGTTTGCCCAGTGCGGCTCGATAATCGGCAAGCCCTTTCAGCAGGTTGCTGGTCGCCTCAGCACTCAGCAAGGCGGCATCTCCGTTGGCAATTTCACGCAGATTGACGAACAGCAAGGTGGTTTCGCCTAATTCAAAACGGGTGCGTTCGCCATCTTCGAGTTGCTGGGTGGCTTTTTGTTGTGCTCGGGTCAGTACCAAGCGTTGCTGTGCAGCGGATAGCGCGGACAAAATATCTTTAATTTCAGCGGCAATGCGATTGTCTAATAAGTTCTGCTCTAATTTCAAACGCTGTAGATTCGCGGCGGCGACTTGTGTACGCCCCGTTGCAACGCGGCGTTGTAATGGTATATCTACATTAAGCCCTAAATAGAGTTCGCTGCGATTGAGTTTTTTTTCACCATTGCCTATATCTTGACTGCCTGTAACGGATAAATCCACCGCTGGCGCGAGTTGATTTTCTTGCAGTTCCAGTTCTGTTTTATTTTGTTCAATTTGTAAATCAAGACGCTGTAAATCAGGTCTTTGTGCGCGAGCTATTTCCAAGGCTTTGCGGTAATCCAATGTGTTGTTTGGCTCGTGAGAAGGAAAAGTAGCGGGCAACTGCCGACTGTCGGGCAGCTTTGGTTGTCCATCAGCATCGCGCCAGTACAATGAAAGCTGGATTGCCGTTTGTTCTAACAGGCGTTGCGCGGCTACTTTGCGTTCTTGGCGTTCAATAATGGCGCGTTGATTATCAAGTGCTTCAAATTCAGGAATATCACCTGCCGCCACCCGTTGGCGTATGCCATCATTACGTTGTTCGGCAATGCTCAGCAAGCGTTCCGTAATTTGCAAACGCTGTCCTGCCAGTACCCAGTCCCAATAACGATGCGTTGCTAGGCGACTAATTTCCAGCAAGGTTTGATCAAATTCGTGGTCAGCGATGCCTAGACCCAGCTCCGCTTTTTTTAAACCCGCACGACGGCTGTCGATGTCGCGGTTACGCCACAGTGGAATATTGACTCCGAGGCGCATTTCGCCCTCCTCGGCGGTAAGGCTTTTACCATCGTAGACCGCATAATCACCTGCGCCGCGTCGCCAGCCGCCAAAAAATGTCGTGCCGCCTAAGCTGGTGGGTTGTTCAATACTAATATCGTTATTCTGATTTTCGTATATGCCGATAACCGAGTAACTATTTCTCGATTTCAGCAGGGTATCAAAGCCGCCTTCTGCGGCTTGATGTTCACCCTCAGAGGCGCGTTGTCGTTGCTGGGCAATTAACAAATTAGGAAAGGCTTGCTGTGCCGAAGTCAATACTTCATCCAATGTTAATGTCTGTCCAGCGACTGACCAGCAGGGCAAAAGGATAATAATCAATGCCACGATTCTGTTCATTTGTCTTTTTTCTCGCTACTGTCTTGAGTTTTGTTTTTATCATCGCTTTTACTGTCGCCCTTGGTTTTTTCGATGGGATTGGACTCGGGTAAAACCAGCGGGGGAAAGCCGTTAAAAATCCGCCATAATTCATAGCCCAAGGTCACTTGACCCAATAACACCCAGCCATTGACACGCACCCCTTGACGCAAAAATCGCGGGCTGGGCCAATCAATACCGTCTTCAACTAAAGCGGTGACAAGAACACGGAAATTGCCTTTGCCATCGTCGGTAGAATCTATGAGCGTCACTTTGCCTGCAAATGAACCAATGGACAATTCTGGCCAGCCGCCAAATTGTATGGCGGGGTAGCCTTCAAACTGCAGGCGCACATGACTATCGTTGATAATCAACGGCAGGTCGTTGCCATCCACCCACAATTCAACGGCGCGTTGTTCCACGTCGGGAATTAAAATTGCCAAGGCTTGACCTGCTTTCACCAATTCCGCATTTGGATTAGCGAGTAAACGCAAAATGGTGCCGTCACGCGGCGCAGTAATGACTTGAGTTTGCTGACGCGCCAGTTTAGTTTCCAGCTTTAGCAAATCAGCTAGGATAACGCTTTGATCTTCCAAGGCTTTATTAAGTTCGGATTTGGCTTTTTCAATGCCGCCAGCGGTATCAGCGGTGAGTTTTTGCCGATCGGCACTCAGGGCATCGACTTCGCTTTTTGCCGCTTGCAAGCCCGCTTGCGCCCGCTCAACTTCCGCATAACGTTGTGCCATTTCCAGCGTGGACAACTCTAAAGTACGTTGTGATGCCAAGCCTTTTGCCTGCAATTGTTGTTGTCTGGATAAATTCAAATTCGCCGTTTTTTTGGCAGCCTGAGCAGCATCGACTGACTGCACGGCGGCTTTGTAGCGTTCATTCGCCATGTTGATTCGCGATGCAGCCGCAGTCAACGCCTGTGGTCGTGCTTGTTCAGTCATGCGTAACTGTTCACGAAAGGTTTCCACTCGGCTGTCAATGGCACGCTGTTTGGTCAAAAGTGCTTGCTGTTCGCCAGACAATCGTTGTAACAATAAGGGATCATTGTCGAGCAGCTCTACCAATATATCGCCTTGTTTAACTTGTGAACCTTCTTTAACCAAAAACTGTTTTACTCGTCCTTCGACAGGCGCGCTGATCATTTGTTGACGTTCTGCGGGAGCGTAGGCGACAACGCGCCCAATACCACGCACGTTTTGTTGCCAAGGTGTCAAGAGCAGAAAGATGATTAAAACCACAAACAGTATCGACAAGTAGCGTGCAAGTCGCCCTAACAGTGGCATAGTTTTTGCTTTAACTAAGGCATCGAGTTCCAATAGGTGTAAAGCGGGTTGGTTTTTCATTGGTTTTTACCGTCAATGTCAGTGGTTATTGCAAACGGTACACCTTGCTCAATACGGATATGGCGTTGGCAACGGGCAATAACCTGTGGATGGTGACTATTGACAATCAACGTCCACGGCGCGTCATGTGCCACTAAGACCTCAAGCAGTGCGGGTAAAATATCTGGATCAATGCGATCCAACACGCCATCCAATAATAATAGCCGTGGTCGTTTAAGCATTGCCCTTGCCAGTGTCAATCGCAAACTCTGCTCAGGGGTCAGTGGCATTCCATTGATGCCTAATTGAGTATTTAAACCATCGGGTAACTGACTAATGGTATTTTGCAGTCCGACTTGCTTCAAGACCTGCTGTAGCGTTTGCAACTCAAATTCAGTACCGAAATGCAAGTTATCCAGTATAGTGGCTTCGATTTGTTCAGCATCACGCACTAAACTCACCGTGTCCCGCAACAGACCCAAATTAAGATCACGCAAATCATGATTCTCAAGGCAGACATAACCCGCATTAGGGGTGCGTAGTCCAAATAATACATCCAGCAAACTTCCTCGATTGCTGCCTTGACTAATCACTAGTGATTCGCCAGCGGCAAGATGCAAGTCAAAACCGCGTAACACATCTAAATAGAGGCTTTCTGGTAAATAAATACCATATATATCAACCTGATAGGGTTTATTTCTGACATTAAGTGTCATGCCCTGAGTCGCTTCTTGGGGTAAGTCCAGTAAATGCCCGATTTTATCAACACTGACCAGCAAGGTGTAGTAAGTCTCCATCATTTTACCTAAGCGTGTTAGACCGTAAATCATGGCACTCACTACTAATTCAGCAGCAATCAATTGTCCTAAACTGAGTTGATGATCAATGACCAGCCACCCGCCCATACCTAACAATAGGGTACTGGCGATAGTATGCAGTGCTAACGCGCTGATATTTTGCCGATTTAATACCCGAAAATGCTGGATGCACGCCTCTAGGTAGTCAAGCGCGATACGCTCAGTTCTTGCTTTTAAAAAGGCTCTGTCGCTGGCTGATTTGCCCAATAAAGGATTGGTAGCGATATTTTCCAGCCATGCCGCCGCCGCGTATTTGGTTTTTGATTCTATAATCGCGGTTTTTACCCCGTTTTTACTCATGACAAATAAAATCAGTGCCAGCACGGTGATTAAAAACAAGTCAAAAGCCAACAGCAATGGATGATAAAACCCAAGCAGCAGCATACCTATCACGGTTTGCAGCACATACCCTAAGGTTTCCAATAACAGCACGGCGGTTGTTTTTTGCAGAGTGACTACATCAAAAAAACGGTTCGCCAACTCAGGAAGATAATGATCGTCACGAATGGCAATCTGAGCTTGTTGCAGACGCAACGCTATATCACCAAACAGACGAATAAATAAACGGCGTTGCAATTTTTCCACCACATAAAACTGCAAGGCAACCAAGGTATTACTAAAGCTGATTAATACGAGCAATACCAGCGTTAGCACCAGTAATGGCTGGAATAACGCACCAAAAGCAATGGTATTCACCAATGCCTGCACCGCAACAGGTGTTGCCAGTGACAATAAACCAATACCAACACCGTACGCAATCAGTGTACTGATGTCTTCACGTTCTAAGTTAATGAGTTGTTGCAGACGTTCTAGGGGGGACTGTGTTTCGTGAGTATTCATAGAATTAGGTTATGGTTAAGATTACGGTAACCGATATTTTTCTTGATTTTCGTTCACTGCCACGTTAAAAACATGGCGTGTACCTACGCGAGGACAAGGAGATTAGGCACTCCGACTAACTCACTCGCCAGAGAGTCATCGTGGGCTTTTTGCACCACCCGTCTGTTTTATTTCACTGATTTCTGTATGAGTTTCAAATCTGGACAGCAACCCAGCATTAAACTCACTGGCACTATAACTGATTATTTTATCCTCAAGATGATAAGCAATATAAAGTCAGGCAATTATAATAGAGGCAATCCTTGAATAGAAACCTTAAATAATCCACGCATGACCGAAACCGCTCATTTTGCCAAGAACTGGCAACAACAACTCGCCCAAGCCTTCACCAACATAGACGACCTGTGTCGGTATTTAGACTTAAATCCCAGTGACTTAGCTGTATCAACAAGTGCCGCGCAACAGTTCGCCTTGCGTGTGCCGTTAAGTTTTGCCGCCAGCATGGAAAAGGGCAACCCACACGACCCCTTATTGCGCCAAGTACTGCCGATAACAGATGAACTCGTGTTTTATGCAGGTTATACGAACGACCCCGTCGGCGACTTACCCGCTGCTACCCAAACAGGCATCCTGCACAAATACCGAGGGCGCGTATTACTCATCAACACAGGCAGTTGCGCCATTAACTGCCGCTATTGTTTCCGCCGTAACTTCCCCTACGCCGACTTACAACTCAGCAAACAGCAAGAACACGCCGCCATCCTCAGCATACAAAACGACCCCAGCATCCACGAAGTTATTTTCAGCGGCGGCGACCCCTTATTACTCAACGATGCCAGACTTACCCGCCTCATCGAACAAATCAATCAAATCGATCACATCAAACGCATCCGCATCCATAGCCGCTTGCCCATCGTACTGCCTGCGCGTATCACCCCCAAACTCATTCACACCCTAACCGAAAGCCCCAAACAAATCATCCTAGTGCTACATTGCAACCACACCAACGAACTCAATCAGCGCGTCATCACCGCCTGCCAACAACTCAAAAAGCACGGCATCACCTTATTGAATCAATCCGTGCTGTTAAAAGGAGTCAATGACGATGCGGCTGTACTCTGTGAACTCAGCGAACGCTTATTCCAACACGGCGTAATTCCCTACTACCTGCATCTATTAGACAAAGCCACAGGTACAGGGCATTTTGCCGTGTCAGAAACCGAGGCTTTATTATTAATGGAACGGGTACAAGCCAGTTTGTCGGGGTATCTTGTACCTAAGTTGGTTAAAGAAGTCGCGGGGGCGGAGTCTAAGCGGTATGTGGTGGGGTGAATCACTTCGTAGGGTGGGCAACGTTCTTTTTGCCCACCGCTTGCAGGTTAAACGGTGGGCAGAAAAGCGTTGCCCACCCTACATTTAAATCCGCAAAAAACCCAACTCAAACACTTGCGGTTGCAGTTTTTCGCTTAAGGTTTTGTAGGCGGTTTCAAATGCGCCAAAATCCACAGGCGTGCTGTCGCCGCTGGCATTACGCGCTTTCAGGGCGTTGCGAATCTGATACCAGCCGACATCGGCGCGGTTTAATTTCAATTCATCACGCACACTGCGCACGTCTGTTTCAGAAAAATACGCTTGCCATAATTCGCGCCCTGCATCCAATACCGCTTTGGCTTCTTTTGATAGTTTCTTTTTCGCTAAATACTGCACCATAAAATCCGATTCAAAGCGGTCTGGCGCGTTGACTTCCGTCTCGGTGTAGGGGATGAAGTGATTGACGATTGCCCACTTTTTGCCGTTCCATTCAAGGTCGTTTGCGCTGGCGGTCAGATTTTTCCCGTTGAATAACATCCATATTAAACAGTCGTTTTTGAATTCATCGGATAACAACGCGGTAGGTTGTAAAAATTGGTCGTTGTGATTTATCCAAGAATGTTTAATCGATTGACGAACTGAAAAAATAACAGCCGCTTGCCAAATATTTTTATCTGTCACAAAGAAACCACCAGCACTACAGTATCCAGATGATAAGATTGCAGTGCCTTGATTCGCGTGCTGTATATCATTGCCAAAGCAAATCATTGAGCCAATTGCGCCATCCGCCCACTTATCGCCTCTTACATCTTTTGTACTTGTTGTTGGAGTAAAAGCATTTTTTAACGGTAAAGCATTTTGTTTATTCGAGCGCGGGCGAACAATCCAATCACTTAAAAAGTTTTTATTCGGCAAGTTATAAAACGTTTTTTCACCAATGGCTTTAACTTTCTTATCCAAAACTTCGGTAGTGACTTCTGAAATAACAATTTTTTTCTTGGCATTTTGATTTGTCCTCCAAACCAAAAATCCGATTGGAAAATTACCTTTTAAACCATCAAATGCTTTGGTATGAACCACAAAACCACCTAAATACTCGGCGTTCCAAATCTGTCTAAATTTTTCAAAGTTTGGCGCGTTGACATATTTCAAAGTGCTAAACATTGCCAATGTAGCGTTTGGTATTTCTTTTGCGATTCTAGCCATGAACTGCACAAATAATTCTCTCGCTGCGTAACCGTAATCCTCGCTGTTCATTAACGAACCGATTTTTGTCGTCGCTACATCTATTTTTCCTTCCTTACCTAAAGTATTCGCCGCCTCCGCATACGGCGGATTAATCAACACCAAAATCTTTTTCCCCTCCGCAATGGCTTTGCGTAAACCGTCGGGGACTTTATCCGTCAGGCGATAATCAATCTTGCCGTCGTCGGTTATGTCATCGTTCAAATAATCGTATTGAAAACGCTGGGCGGCGACACAAGTTTTAGTCGCTTTCATCACATCTACATCGGCTTGATCCAAGGTACTCATGTAGATGTTGCGCGGGTTGGAGTGTTTGACTTCCAGATTGCCCACGCCGCAACACATATCCCAAACAATGTAATTTTTCTGCCAGTTTTTGCCCAAGGTTTCCGCGAGTTTGTCGTAGGCTTTATCGACGACGGCGAGCGGCGTGTAATACGCGCCTTTAAAACTGCGTTCATCCAGTGGAATCAAGCTGTCGCGGCGTTCCAGCAAGTAATCGCGGTATTCGGCTTTGGGCGGGCGGTGGTAAATCGCCCAAAACTGGCGATAGCCTTCTTTGTTGCTCAATTCGTAGATTTTGCCGCCTAACAGAAACACGGGGGCGTTGTTTTTGTGCAGTAATTCGGCGGGTAAGTTGGCGTGTGTGGAGATTGTGCCGTCGTGCATGATGTCGGCAAAAAATAACAGCGCGTAGTGTTCTTCACTCACGTCTTTTATTTCCCGCCCTATCATCACGACCCATTTATCAAATACTTGTTTAAGGTTGTCGGGTGTTATCTGGGTGCGCAGGATGTCGCCTGATTTTATCGCTGCTTTGACGGTGGCGATAAATTCGTCTTCATGGGTGGCAATTTTGAACGAGACAAAGTGTGTACCGATGTGGGCGGACACTTCATCGAGTGCTTCTTTGGGGTATTGGCTGGCGGATTTGCCCCACTTGACGGTTTTTTTAGCAAGAAATGGCAACACGTCCGTTGTTTTCATCAACGCGGCTTTTTCGGTGTCGATGACGGCTAAAAATGGTGGCAGGTTTTCGCCTTTATTCAGTCCGTCCTGAACATAATGCAGTAGTTGCGTGAACATGGCGTAGCTGGAATATTTGCCTGTGTCTTTGGCTTCAAACCAGATTTCATCGGTGCGGATGTCTATCAAGCCTTTGGTGTAACTTTTGAGTCCCAAGGCTTTGATGTAAATGTCTTTAACGTCTTCTTCGCTCTTGGCTTGTTTGAGTTTGGTGTACAGATTGGCTGTGGTCATGCTGTTTTTGATTAGGTGTTTATGAGGTCAATGCTTTAGCAAGCATCATTGTTGTTTTTGGGGAGGGAGTGCGGGAGAAAAGATAAATAAAGCAACTGGCTGACATTGAATAATAGGGGCAATGCGGTTCATTGCCCCTATCAACTTACGCGCTTATTTTTTGTTGAAAGATTCTAATATTTTGTTGCTGAATAATACTGAACCTTTACCAAAATACGCGCCGATTGCGATAGACGCAGTGACGATCAATAATGGATTGCCCCAAGAAATGCCGAGCAGTACATCGTGGTTTAATTTACCGCCTTCTAATAAATAAGCGAAAGTTGCTGAATAACCTAATACGCTGGCTGGAATGGCTGCCAGTTCTGGAAAATGTGCGGCAAGGCACAGGACAATTACAGAAATCGCAACTGCCAGTGATGCCAGAATAGAAAATGCAGCTGATCCTGCAACACTGGCAATTAAAATAGCGGTTACCGATGCCATTAGGACACCAAACGCGCCACAGACGATGACACTTTTTAATGCCGCATCAGTCGCGCCCAGTGCAAAATAGGCTGCCCATGCAATAGTCGCTGCCCAAATTAGAAACAAGCCCGCTGTCGGGCCGACGCATAAGAATGTTGCAACACCACTTAAAATACCAATACTTAAAGAAAGAGCAGTCAAATTGTTCATAGATACATCTCCAAATGATTCACCTCGGTTATGATAATTAGCTTTCATGTTGAGGTAGTCCATGCAAGCTAAGGTTTTGAATTGGTTATCGTTAAATGACGTAATTTTAAGCCCGTCAGTAACAGGGTTGCGACATAGATTAGCATTCCTGTGACGATCCATTTGAGCAAATGAATCACCCGCTCAGTTGAGTTCCACGCATTCCACCAGTCGGCATTGACCCAGTAATATAATGCGGCTGTCATCGCGGCACTTGCCAATAATACGCGGCTGAAAAATAATATCCAGCCTTTCGCAGGCTTAAATACGCGGTCTTTAAGTAACTTGTTCAGCAACAAGGCGGCATTGAAAAACGCGCCTAATGAGGTGGCTAATGCCAGACCTGCGTGTGCTAATGGGAATACCAGAACTACGTTTAACGCTAAGCTGGTTATCATAGCGTAAATTCCATAACGCACAGGTGTTTTTAGTTCCTGTCGGGCGGTAAAGGCAGGAACCAGCACTTTAATGAGTAAGTAACCCAGTAAACCCAGTGCATAAGCGCGTAAACTGAGTCCTGCCAAATGCACGTCATTGATGGTGAACTCGTTGTATTGAAACAGCGTGGATAACATGGGTTCAGCCAGCATGAATAAGCCGATGGTGGCGGGCATTCCCACCAACAATACCAAGCGCAAGCCCCAATCCAGCGCGTGAGAAAACGCCTCGCTGTCGTCGGCGGCGTGATGATTTGCCAGATTGGGTAAAATGACTGTGCCTAATGCCAGCCCTAAAATACCCAAGGGAAATTCAACCAATCTGTCTGAATAATACAACCATGACACGCTGCCGATAGTTAAAAATGAGGCGATCAGGGTATCGAGCAGTAAATTAATTTGCGTGACCGAAACGCTGAACATGGCGGGTAGCATGAGTTTAATCACACGATTAATGCCTTGATCTTTAAAATCAATGCGTGGTCGGGGTAGTAAACCTAACGCGATTAAGCTGGGAATTTGAAAAGCCAACTGAACGATGCCTGCAATAAAAACCCCCCATGCCAAGGCGACTACTGGCGTGTCCATTAATGGCGCAAGCCAGATTGCTGTCGCTATCATGCAGATGTTGAGAAATACGGGGGTTAAGGCGGGGATGGCGAATTTGCCATGTGCATTTAAAATACTGCCTGCAAACGCGGTCAGGGAAATAAACAGTAAGTACGGGAAAGTGATTTGCAGCATCAACACCGATAAATCATGTTGTGTGCCTTGCCACGAAAAACCGGGAGCCAGTAATAAAATTAACAGCGGTGCAAGTACGATGCCTGCGGCGGTCATCAACAATAAACACACGGCGAGTGTCCCAGCGGTTTTATCAATGAATAATTTTAGTGCAGCACGACTGCCCTGTTCTTTGTAATCGGACAGTACAGGCACAAACGCATGAGCAAACGCGCCTTCGGCAAACAGGCGGCGTAAAAAATTCGGTACTTTAAAAGCAACAAAAAACGCATCGGTAGCGACATCAACACCAAACAACCGCGCAATCAGCATATCACGCACAAAGCCCAATAAGCGGGATATAAGCGTCATACTGCCGACTACCATTGTTGATTTAAAAAGCCGCCGACTCATTATTATGTCCTCTTAATGGTTTAAATAGATTGACAATAATAGCAGTTAAAAAGATAATGTACGGCTATTAACTAACTTTTGAAGAATCGAGACACTATGGCTAACACAGCACAAGCTAAAAAGCGTGCGAAACAAGCGGAAAAAAGCCGTGTTCGCAACGCAGGACAACGCAGCAACTTACGTACTTTTGTAAAGAAAGTTATTGCTGCTGTAAACGCAGGCGATAAAGAGAAAGCGCAAGCTGCCTACAATACCGTAGTGCCAATTATCGATTCTGCTGTCAACAAAGGCATTATCCATAAAAATAAAGCCTCGCGTGGCAAAAGCAGACTGAATGCTAAAGTAAAAGCAATCGCTTAATACTTTACGATTCACCTGCTACTAAAAAAGGCTGTCATCTTCGGGTGACAGCCTTTTTTATTGCCTGAAAATTAATGATGCACAATAAATTTAGTAGTAAATTGTTCGGCTATAAACCTCAGATATACTGTGTTTTTTGCCTGATAGGAGTTGACAAAATTTGCCATATAATGACGTAGGTATTTACTAAAATCAGAATAATTGCAAGGTTATTTTTCTGTGTGTTAAGTGAAAGCTAAGACACAATCGACTGGCGAAGCATATTAAGAATGTGGCATATATAATGCTTGTAGATTAATAATCGCTCAATCAGGCAAAAAAATAAGATTATGAAAATTCTAAAATTATCACAAGGTTTCACACTTATCGAATTAATGATAGTTGTTGCTATTATTGGTACATTAGCCTCCATTGCAGTACCAGTCTACCAAGATTATCTTATTAAAGTGAAAGTGACTGAAGGTCTGGCTTTAGTCGCATCGGCAAAATCAAACGTTAGTGAAAATGCAATCAATGGTACACCCTTTAATTCTGGCTGGGTAGCTCCCTATCCGACGGGTATTGTTTCCACTGATCCTACAGGTGTCTCGCGTCTTCCTGCCAGCTCAGGAATTGCTATTAATAACGCTAATGGTGAAATTACTATTACTTATACTAATCGAATCGCACCTGGTTCACCCACTTTACTGCTGATTCCTGTGGATAGCGGGAGCGCACTGACTCCTGGTAAACTTATTCAGGGCGGCATGATTGATTGGCAATGCCATTCTGCAACCCCACCGCTGAATAATATACTTAGAACTCATGTAGGAACACTTGACCCTAAATTCGCGCCCACTGATTGCCGCGCCTGATTTTTTTACCCGTTTTCTCATCCGCGACATGATGCCCTGCATATAAAGCAATATGATTCTTCTTTGCTGATAGCTTCATAGTATAGAATGCCGTCTTATAATGGTTATTCCATATTTAAGCCGTGTTTAAACAAAATACGCTGAAATAACCTGATAAATTTTCAGTGGCTAGTTTTGGGCATTCTATGCAAGTCGGCTTTAAAGAAGTAATAGCATTTATTGGTACGGTTTTACTGTATTTAATCGTACCTGCCGTCAATGCTGAAGTATCAATTTCAGGACTTGAGGGAGCAGCCAGTGACAACGTGCGCATTATGCTTTCACTTGCAAAAGAAAAATGTGATGCTCCCCGCTGGAAAATAGAAAGTTTATTTGCCCAATCCGAGCAGGAAATTGATCCCGCGTTACGCGCCGTTGGTTTCTACCATCCTGTCATTAAAAAATCATTAGCGTTCAATCAAGGGTGCTGGCAAGCAAACTTCACCATTGATGCAGGCACGCAAGTCATTGTTAAAACAATCAACATCACCATTAATGGCGGTGCTCATGATGATCCTGAATTTAAAAAACTCCGCGACAAACTGTTATTAAAAACAGGTCAGCCTTTACGTCACAATAACTACGAAAAAATGAAAAGCCAGCTTGCGTCGTTAGCCGCGCAACGTGGCTATTTAAACAGCGAATTTACCAGTAAAAAATTAGTTATCGACAAAGCTCATAACACAGCGAGTTTTGAACTGGTGTTTGATTCAGGTAAACGTCAGCAGTTTGGTGAGATTATTATCGAACAGGATGCCTTGGAACCCGAATTAGTTGCCAAATATATTGCCATAAAAAGCGGCGATTTTTATTCCAGCGAACAGCTTGTTGAAACCTACGATGCGTTATCAAAAAGCGGTTATTTTGACAGTATCGACATTCGTCCTGCGACTGACAGCAACGGAAAACCTGTCCCCGTCACTATCAAATTACACCCCAAACCTAAATATCATTATGCCTTCGGTATCGGTTTTGATACCGATATAGGGATTTTAGCGAGTGCCAGTTATCAGGATAATCGTTTGAATAAACTGGGGCATTTCTTGACGGCGGATCTTGATATTGCTCCCGTGTTATCAACGGCAAATGTCGAATACACCATTCCGTTGGATAATCCGCTGACCGAGACCTTTAGTGTCGGATTTGGGGTAAAGCGTGAAGACACCGATACCTTTAATTCGCTGTCCGCAAAACTGTCAGGGCGGTATAAATATACTTTTGACAACGGCTGGAAACAAACGGTGTTCCTCGATTACAGCTATGAAGATTTCCAGACAGGTACTGATACGCGAGGGCAAACCTTATTATTAGTACCAGGTGGTAACTGGTTGTATTCAGTCGCTGATAATCCAATGCGTCCAAGCAAAGGCTATCGACTTAAATTTGATGTGGCGGGTAGTTATAAAATCCCGCTGTCTGATGTCAGTTTTGCCCAAAGTTCCATGGCTGCAACGTGGATACAAAATTTACCGTGGAGCGGTGGTAAATTTATCGGACGCACAGAACTGGGTGCGACCGCAACCAATGATTTTGATAAATTACCGACTACTTACCGCTTTTATGCAGGTGGTATCAGCAGTGTGCGCGGCTATGCCTATAAAGAACTTGGTCCCACAGATGCACAGGGTAATGTGATTGGCGGGCAGTATTTAGCGGTGTTCAGCACCGAATATGAACACACCATTTTTGATGATTGGGGTGTCGCGGCGTTTATTGATGCGGGCAATGCGTTTAATACGGTCAACAATATCAATCTGAAAACAGGCGCGGGTCTGGGGGCGCGTTGGTATTCACCGTTTGGCCCTGTGCGTGTCGATGTTGCCATACCATTATCCCCTGCTGATTCAGCGTTTCAAATCCACTTCTCCGCCGGGGCAAGACTATGAAAAAACGCCCGCTGCTGATTGCTTTAACTCTTCTGCTATTCATCCCGATTGCGTTATTCAGCCTGATGAACAGCGAATCAGGAACGCGCTGGTTATTGCATACCTTATTACCACCAGAAGCCACGATACAAACCATCCAAGGCAGCTTGTTAGATAGCCTTGAATTAACCGATGTGCATTATCAAAGCCCTACCCAAACCATTGACCTCAAACAATTGAAATTTGTCTGGCAGCCGCACAAGCTGTGGACAGGGACAGTAAAAATTGTTGATGTTACGCTGGATGGCATCAACGTCCGTTTAGATGATGCTAAACAGCCAGAAGAAGAGCAACCCAGTACCTTTGATTTTAACGCCCCGTTAGCGTTACCCATTGATGTGGTGATAGAAAATTTGCTGCTCAGCAATGTGCAGTTTCAACAAGGTGCAATTTTGCAAACGGTTGAAAAACTCCAGCTGATTGCCAAAACCGAACACGGACAACTGCTGATTCAAATCCTCGCTATTGATGCCAAGCCGCTTGCCGCAAGCCTGCAAGGGCAAGTAGCGTTAGGCAAAGGTTTCGCCTTTAAGCTCAACACCGATTGGAAAATCAACTCAGACCAACAAGGCAACTGGCAAGCAAGCACCATACTTAGCGGCGATACCAAAAAAATAACCATTGATAACCAAATTGGCGCACCCTTTACCCTCGCTTTGCAAGGCACGGTCGATAATCCGCTCAAAGATCCGTACATCAATGCCCGCATTGATTGGCAAGGCGTAAAATACCCCATCACAGGCGACAAGCCACAAATACAAAGTGATAAAGGTCGTATTGAACTCATCGGTTTATTAACGGATTATCGGCTTAATATAAATACCGCGCTAAGCCAAGCATACTTACCAGAAGCCAGTTTAGTATTGAACAGCAAAGGCAGTTTAGATGCGCTGACTGTGGAAAAACTGGAGCTGAAATCTACTACAGGTCTGTTTCAACTGGCTGGACAAGTCGGGTGGAAAGATAAAACCTCGTTTGACATTACTGCGACAGGGCAGAATTTTAATCCCGCTATTATCATGCCCGATATGGCGGGTAACTTATCGTTTGACAGTCATTTTAAAGGCGAGATGACCGACAAATTACAGCTGGATGTGGCTATCAATAAACTCGCAGGGCAGTTGCGCGGCTATCCTGTCAGTGCCGACGGGAAGTTGCTGTTAGTCGGCGATCAGCTCACCGTAGATGCACTCGCTATCAAATCGGGCAAAAATAGTATTGAAGTCAATGGCACACTGGGCGAACAACAAGCCATGCTGACACTCGTCGTTGACACGCCACAACTCAATGCCTTATGGCCAACCTTAGGAGGTCGGTTCAAAGCGCAGGGCAGTGTACAAGGCGCGTGGCAAAATCCAGCAGTCAAATTGCAAGCCAACGGGCAAAATGTACGTTTTGCGGAACACAGCGTGGAACAGCTCAATATCGACATTGACTATGACCCCTCGGCACAAAAAAACTCACAGTTAGCCATCATCGCCAAGCATATTAAAACTGGCGCGACGCACATCGCCAAACTGCTGATTGAAGGACAAGGCTCAGCTGCACAACACAGCGTTAAAGCCGAAGTCAGTTCACCACAATACGGCGATGTATCCACACTGATCACAGGCGAACTAAAAGCCGATAACTGGCAGGGTGCGCTAGCGGCTCTCAACATAGATTCCAAAGACGCAGGTGTCTGGCAGTTAAAAAATGCCATGAATATCCGCACCACTAAAAATAAGCTGGGTGTAGATGTAGCCACTGATGCTGGGTGTTTAGTGCAACACCATGCGTCTGTGTGTGTACAGGGTGGCTATTTAGCCAATGGTGATTTTGTGGGGCAAGTGAACATAGCCGATTTACCCAGCTCATTGATTCAAGCCCAATTACCACCTGATATAAAACTGCTGACGGCGTTAAATGCCGATGCCAACGTACAGCAAAAAAACGGCGTATTAACAGGGCAGTATCAAGTCAATACCACGCCCATCGGCGTATCGGTACAAAACAAAGACCTGTCTCTAGGTGCGTCTTCCGTATCAGGCAAACTCAACGGTACACAGGTTTTCGCGGATATAAATCTGGCGTTAATCAATCAAGATGCCGTGCGTGGCAACATTCAGCTGGATACAGGCAAAAGCCAAACCTTATCAGGGCAAATAGTTGGTTCTGTGGTTGAATTCGCCGCGCTAAAACCCTTTGCCCCGCAATTATCCGACCTGAAAGGGCAACTGAAAGCCGATGTAAAACTGGCAGGTTCAATTACCAAGCCCATGATTAATGGCAATATCGACCTGAATAACGGCAAGGTAGTCATCGCTGAATCTGGACTGACCATCAATGACATCAACCTGCACGCCCTAGCTTCAGGCAGTAACAGTATACAAACTACGATACAAGGTTCGCTATCGCCGAACTTATCAATAAAACCCAACAGCCCCGACCAAGTGCAGTTCAGCACGCGCGTTAATCTCAACGCCGATTTACAACACGCCGACACGTTGACAGGGAATTATCAAATAGACGTACCGCCTTCTACCATCAATCTGGCACATAGCAAATTGCCGTTAGGCGCGTCTTCGCTCACAGGCAAACTAACGGCTAATCGCCTGTTTGCGGAACTAAAACTCGCGCTGATTAAACAGGATTTTTTACGCGCCCAAATTGAACTCGCCACCGATGACAGTAAAACCCTGTCAGGAAAAATCACTGCCTCAATGGTGGAATTTGCCGCGTTAAATCCGCTGATTCCGCAAGTAGCCAACCTAAAAGGACAACTTAAAGCCAACGTCAATCTGGCTGGCACCAGCGAAAAACCCACTGCTAACGGTTCAGTAGATTTTAGCGGTGGCGCGGTGGATGTAAATAATGCAGGACTGAAACTACGGTCGGTTACTTTTCAGGCATTAGCCGCCGCCGACCGCATACAACTGAAAGGCGCGGCAAAATCAGGCGAAGGGCAACTTAAACTCGATGGCGTTTTCAGTCTGGAAACTCAGGCGTTGGACATGATGATAACGGGCGATAATTTTGAAGTCGCCAAACTTGCCGAAGCCGAAGTCGCGGTCTCGCCGCAATTAAAAGTCGTATTTGCCAAAAACCAAGGCAAAATCACAGGCAAACTCACCATACCCAAAGCCATTATTCAATTAAAAGAAATTCCTGAAAGTGCGATTTCCGTCAGTGAAGATGAAGTCATTTTAGGTGAACCCGAAGAGCAAGCCATTAAACCCACCGCCACCAATATTGATGACAATATAAACATTGAACTGGGTAAAAAGGTCAATTTTTCAGGCATGGGTTTTAAAACTGATTTACAAGGGATATTACAGCTGACCAAAACAGGTGCCAAAACCGCTATGTACGGCGATGTAAACCTGAAAAATGGTCGTTACAAAAGCTATGGGCAGGATTTAACTGTGCGTAAAGGGCAGTTTGTGTTTAATGGTTCACCTGAAAATCCCCGTCTCAATGTTGAAGCAATACGCCTATCCAATGATAAAAAAATCACCGCCGTGCTCAATGTTACAGGGTCATTAGACCAACTGAAAACCCGCATTTATACCGAACCATCCGCGCTACCAGAAACCGAAGCACTCGCTTATCTGATTGCAGGTAAACCGCTCAACCAAGCCAGCAAAGCAGAAGGTAATATGATAGCGGGCGCGGCTCTGTCTTATGGTGCAGGGCAAGCGTCTTGGCTGACCGAAAAACTGGGTCTTGATGAATTTGAAGTGCAGGAAGGCAAAACCCTGCAAAGTACCCTGCTTGCCGTTGGGCAATACCTGACTCCCGATTTTTATGTCGGCGCAAAAGTCGGCATTTTTAACAAACAGGTTGCTTTAGTGCTGAAACGCAAACTGACCGACCATTTGAATGTTGAAACCCAAACGGGTGAATCACAACGGATTAAACTGAATTATGAAATTGATACCGATTAACGTAGGGTACGCTGTGCGTACCTTGGTAATCTCTCCGCGTGGGAATGCAGTAAAGGCGCGCCGCGCCACGCTTTTAAAAATGACTAAAAGGGCAGTAAAAACGGCATTCCAACTCAGCGCGTGGCAACCAGCAAAACTGATGTTACCGCTTGCATTATGCTTAACAGCCTGCCAACCCACCGCCGCCACCGAATCAAAGTTCAACGATTTTCCGCCCACCATTTTATGGGCATGGGAACGCCCCGAAGACCTGCGTTTTTTAAATCCCCAGCAAGTTGCCGTTGCTTTTTTAGCGCAAACCCTGACCTTGACAGGCGAAAAAGTTAATGCCAACCCACGGCAACAACCGCTTAAAGTCAGCCCAGAAACCAAACTTATCGCGGTAACGCGCATAGAAACCGATCAACTGCCCGTGTTATCGAAAACCCAGCAAGATGAAATTGTCCGTCTGGTGTTAAACACGCTAACCCTGAAAAACGTCTCCGCCCTGCAAATCGACTTTGATGCCAAAGTTTCACAACGCGGTTTTTACCGTGAACTACTGACCGAATTACGCGCCAAAATCCCCGCCACCATGCCGCTGTCCATCACCGCTTTAGCCTCATTTTGCCTCAGCGACCCGTGGATAAAAGACCTCCCCGTCGATGAAGCCATCCCCATGATTTTCCGCATGGGTGCAGATAATCACAAAGTCAAAAACCTGCTAAAAAACGGCACCGATTTTTCCATCCCGCTCTGCCAACAAAGCTATGGCATCGCCACCGACGAACCCTTAACCATCAACTTTGCCAAAGCACGGCGCGTGTATGTTTTTAAAGGCTCGGCGGCAGGGTGGACGAGTGCGGATGTTGAGAAGTTGGTGAATTAAACCTGTTTTAGCACTCGTGTTTTCTGGGTTGCAAAAAAGACGGTAAATCTCAATTTGTAGGGTGGGCAACGCTTTTTTGCCCACCCTACAAAACACCAAAGCCATCATCGAATATCCAACCGCTTCAACAAACGGAAAAAATTCCCCCTATCCAAGCCGAATAATTCAGCGGTTTTTGCCTTGTTATTGGCATTTTCACTGAGTTTTTGTTCGATTAAGCGGCGGGAAAAATCATCGACCTGTTGTTTAAAATTCAGGTGTGCGGCGGAGGGTAATAGAGGTGTTTCGGCTGATGATAACAGTGCGGAATGTGTCACTGGGGTAATATCCAAATGCACTAATGAAATAGTCACCACTCGTTTATTACGATCTTCTACCGCCACGGCTTTTAAAGCGGCACGGCTTAACAAGTGTTCCAGTTCTCTGATATTACCTGCCCATTGATAAGCTAATAATGCTTGTTTAGCATCCCTATCCAGTCGTAAACCTTGTACCGCCAAGCGTTGTTTATTCTTTTCTAAAAACAAGCCCGCCAATAATAAAACATCTTTACCGCGCTCGCGCAGAGGTGGAACGTGAATGGGATAAACCGCCAGACGATGATATAAATCGGCGCGAAACTGCCCGTCAGCTACACCTTTTTGTAACAGACGATTGGTGGCGGCAATCACCCGAATGTTTACTTTAATATATCTATCGCTGCCTAAGCGTTGAATCTCGCCATTTTGTAAGGTGCGCAAAATTTTTGCCTGCAAGGGCAACGATAAATCACCAATTTCATCGAGAAAAATGGTGCTGTTATTCGCCAGTTCAAATTTGCCCGTTCTGTCACTAATCGCGCCCGAAAACGCGCCTTTGCAATGTCCGAATAATTCACTTTCAGCAATGTGTTCTGGCAAGGCGGCACAGTTGACATAGACTATCGCCCGTTCGGCTCGTTGCGATTTAACATGAATGTGATGGGCGACCAATTCTTTACCTACGCCTGTTTCGCCCAGTATCAATACAGCTAAATCCGATTGTGCAACCACGGCTATGTCATTATTCAACGCCTGCATAGCGAGGCTGTTACCGATCATTTCCATGCGGTTGCTGTCTTCTAATAGACTTTGATGTACTTGTTTGACTTGAGTTTCCAACGACACAATCAGGTTTGCGGCTTTTACCGTGGCTTCAGTTAAACCAATAAAGGTTTCTAACGCGTGTTGATTAATCGCGTCAAAGGTATGCGGATTCAGTGCATCAAGGGTCAAAACACCCCACGCCTGCCCGTCAATATACAAAGTCACACCCATACAATCATGAACGTGCAGTTGATTAGCACCGTTTTCAATCAGACCATCATAAGGGTCGGGAAGCGATGAATCGGCGGCAAAACGGGTGATGCCTTTGGTTGCCAAAATAGTCGCTAAACGCGGTTGTTCTGCGACTAAAAACCGCCGTCCCAGTGTATCTTCGCTTAAGCCGTCTATCGCTAACGGCACTAGATAATGCTGTTCCAGTTTCAGCAACGCACAGGCATCACAGGGAAATAACTGCATTAAGGTTTGCAATAAATGTTGATACCGCTCTTGTGCGGGCAGTTGCCGCGACAAATCGTTGACGATGGAAATAAACGCGCTAAAAAACAGTTCGGTAGTCATAAACACATCACGGTTGTTAATTTGACATCATTATAGCCGTTGTTAATTAAACAATCTGTTTTATATAACCCCAATAGAATAAGGCTTGTAGGCTTGGCATGGTAAATGCGTATAAATAATCAGGTATTTCTCGTTCCCACGCAGCGCATTTTCTCGTTCCCATGCGCCGCCTGGGAATGACTTTGCACCGCGCTGCGGTGCGAGACGCGGCGCGTCTCTACTGCATTCCCATGCAGGCGTGAGGGAACGAGATAACCACCACGACTGCCAGTCCTTAATTATATTCACTCAGGAGATTATTTATGTTTTGTTATCAATGCGAACAAACTACCCGCTCAGAAGCAGGCGACGGTTGCGCTACCGCTAAAGGCGTGTGTGGTAAAGATTCCACTACCGCTGATTTACAGGATTTATTGGTGTATGGCATTAAAGGCATCGCCCAATATGCCAAACGCGCTCGTGCGTTAGGAAAAACCGATAACGCAGCCGATGGTTTTATTTTGTTCGGTTTGTTCACCACCTTAACCAATGTCAATTTTACTGCCAGCCGTTTTGTCAATCTGGTGCTGGAAGCCGCACAACACCGTGACCGCGTTAAAGCCTTATACGAAGCCGCCGCGCAAGAACAAGGCATTACACCCGACATTTTAACAGGTGCAGCCGGATGGATTCCTGCTACCACCCAAGCGGAATTATTGATTCAGTCAAAACTGGGTGCAATGAATAAAGATGCCGATACCGTGGGTGAGGATATTGTCGGACTGCGTGCCATGATGATTTATGGTATCAAAGGCTTAGCCGCTTACGCGCATCACGCTCACGCCCTAGGTTATGAAGATGAAGAAATATATGCCCGTTTAGAAAGCGCATTAGATTTTCTTGCCAATGATCCGACTGATGCAGGCGAGTTATTAACTGGCAATTTAGAAGTCGGTGCGATCAACCTGAAAGTCATGGAATTGCTGGATGCCGCTAATACAGGACGTTTCGGACAACAAGAACCTGCGAATGCGCGGATTTCTCATGTCAAAGGCAAAGCGATTTTAGTCAGCGGTCATGATTTACAGGATTTATACACGATACTGGAACAAACCAAAGATAAAGGCATCAATGTGTATACGCACGGTGAATTGTTACCTGCACACGCGTATCCAAAACTGCGTGCTTATCCGCATTTAGTCGGTAATTATGGCTGCGCGTGGCAGAACCAAAACGCGGATTTTGCAGCGTTTCCGGGGGCAATCGTCATGACCTCCAACTGCTTGATTGAACCTTCCGCGTCATATCGTCAACGCATTTTCACCGCAGGCCCTGTGGGTTGGCAAGGTGTGCGTCATATTACTGATGATTTTACCCCTGTGATTCAAGCCGCACTAGCGTTGGCGGGATTCCAAGAAGATGAACCAGAAAGAACCCTGACCGTTGGTTTTGGTCGTCACGCCGTGTTAGGTGTTGCGGATAAAGTGATTGATGCCGTTAAATCAGGCGCTATTAAACATTTCTTCCTGATTGGCGGTTGTGATGGTGCTGCACCGGGTCGTAACTATTACACCGACGTTGCTGAAATGGCACCTAAGGATACTGTAGTGATGACTTTGGGTTGTGGTAAATACCGTTTCCATGAGCATGATTTTGGCAACATCGGCGGCATTCCGCGCCTTTTAGACATAGGGCAATGTAACGATGCTTACTCCGCTATTCAAATTGCCAGTGCGTTGGCAGGTGCATTTGAATGCGGCGTAAATGATTTACCGTTATCATTAATGATTTCGTGGTTCGAACAAAAAGCTGTCGCGGTATTATTAAGTTTATTGTCGTTAGGCATACGCGGCATTCATTTAGGCCCGACCTTACCCGCGTTTTTAACACCCAGCGTATTAGCCATTCTGGTAGAAAAATTCGACATCAGAGCCAATGGCGAACCTGCTGACGATTTAGCTATGGCGTTGAATAAAGCAGCGTAAAACAGACGACACTCGTTCCCACGCACCGCGTGGGAATGCAGTAACGGCGTGCCACGCCGTGCTTCTGTTTGAAATTAACAGACCGCAGAGCGGTCTCAACGGCATTCCCACGCAGCGCGTGGGAACGAGAAAACACGGATACACAACATGAGTTATGCCATCACCCTGACTACCCACGATAATCAGCAAATCGACTTCACTTGTGAGCCAGAACAAACAGTGCAGGAAGCCGCAGAAGAAGCGGGATTTTTTCTACCTGCCTTATGCAAAGTAGGCAGTTGCGGCTCGTGTTTGGGGCGT
This sequence comes from Methylococcales bacterium, assembly GCA_030693155.1. Classification (GTDB taxonomy): domain Bacteria; phylum Pseudomonadota; class Gammaproteobacteria; order Methylococcales; family Methylomonadaceae; genus UBA4132. The sequence goes on along the minus strand of JAUYBJ010000252.1, from coordinate 13,605 downwards.
TGCACGCAAGGCGACTATCATTTAAACCGTTACAGCCCGTCATTATTACCTGAAAATGCGCGTGAACACGGCGATATTCTCGTCTGTCGTACTCACCCACACAGCGATTTACACATTACCGCACCTTACAACGCCTCGCAAATTCAAAGTGCGGAAAACGCACTGCGTGATGCTGAAATTATCAGCGTAGAACTGATAGCGGAACGCACCACGCGCTTGGTGTTGCAATTATTGCCTGATCCAGAACACGGTATCGCATTTGAATTTGAACCAGGGCAATTTGTAGAATTAGAAGTACCTGAACTGGATTTAAAACGCGCGTACTCTATCGCCAACACACCCAACTGGGCGGGCAGATTAGAATTTTTAATTCGTCTACAACCGCTTGGACAGTTTTCAAGCTATTTAAAAGAAACAGCTAAAGCTGGGCAACGCATACAAGTATCAGCCGCATCGGGTACATTCGGTGTGCAAGAACAAAGTTTAGCCCCACGCTGTTTTGTAGCAGGCGGCACAGGACTCGCGCCGTTTTTATCCATCTTGCAACGCATGGCAGACTGGGGCGAAGATCATCCCACGCAGTTATTTTTAGGCGTGAACAATGAACAGGAGATTTTTTGTCAGGATGAATTAGCCGCGTTGGAGCAAGCCATTCCACAACTTAAAATAGAGATTTGTGTCTGGAAACCCTCTGCAACGTGGACGGGTTTTTGCGGCACACCTGCCGATACGTTACGCGCTTATTTAGCAACTGCCGACGTGTTGCCCGATGTGTTTTTATGCGGGCCGCCGTTATTAGTGGAAGCGGCAACCCATATCGCAGTAGACGCGGGTATTAATCCAGAAAGGATTTTTTGTGAACGCTTTGCTTAATACGCATGAAAAAGCCATAGTCCACGAAAAGCACGAAAGACACGAAAAAATCAACATCTGTCATCAGGAGTCCAAAACACGTTTTGGAGGCAGTGAGTAGGGTGGACATTGCCCACCAAAACAACGTAGACACAAACATCAATATGTCATCATGTTTGCGCGTGGTAAAAGGTGGGCGATGCCCACCCTACCTAACTTTCGTGCTTTTCGTGGACAATAATTTCTTGTGCTTATCACCAGTTACGATTCAATTTGATGCTGCAACGCCGCTTGCACACAGCGCAAAATGCCATAGTTATACGCTTCCTCAAACTGCTCATACACGGGCTTCAAACTGGTTTGTTGTTCATCGAGCAGAGCCAGAATACTGGCTTCTATTTGTTTGATTTCGGGTTCAGATAAATCAAGCACAGCGTTTAAATTCAGCAAGCCTTGAGCAATTGCTTCGGCTAAATGCCCGTAAATCGTGGCATCTTTCAACTCGCGTGTTTCGGCGATTTTCTGCACACTCACACCCAATCTGAATAAGCGTAATGATTCGGCAACGGTGCTGGTAAACCCCGAAGTATCACCAAAAAACGCCTGAATAATGGCTAAAAACTGCTCGCCGTATAAATCCAGTTTGCGCTGTCCTACGCCTGATAATTGCGCCAGTTGTTCCAGCGTGGCAGGTTTCTTTTCCATCATAGCCATCAACGTGGCATCGTGGAAAATAACATAAGGCGGCACTTGTTGCTCGTCGGCAATTTCCCGACGTTTCGCGCGTAATGCTTCCCATAACAACGCCTGCCCTTCTTCACGGCTACGCGCCACGCCTGCTATTTTTTTACCGCGTTTGCTTTTTTCCTGCTTAATATCTTTGCGTAACATCAATTGCTGTTCGCCGCGCAAAATCGGACGACTGGCTTCAATCAAATTCAACGCGCCGAACTGGTCAAAATTAACCCCGACCAACCCCCGCGCCACCAATTGCCGAAACACCGAATGCCATTGTTGCTCATCCACGTCTTTGCCGATGCCGAAAGTCGATTGCTGATGATGATTCGCGTTGATGATGCGTTCATTTTGCTTGCCCAGTAACACATCAATTAAATAATGCACGCCAAAACGCGAACCTGTTCGATAAACACACGATAACGCTTGTTGCGCGGCGATGGTGCCATCCCACGTTTGTACAGGTTCAAGGCAAGTATCGCAATTGCCGCACGGCTGTTCTAACAGGTCGCCAAAATACCCTAATAAGGTTTGCCGCCGACAATGCACCTGTTCACATAACGCCAACATTGCATCCAGTTTATGCAGTTCCAAGCGTTTGTGTGCTTCATCGGCATCCGAACCCGACAACATCCGCTTCAACATCACCACGTCCTGTAAACCATAAGTCATCCACGCATCGGCAGGCAAACCATCACGCCCTGCCCTGCCTGTTTCCTGATAATAGGCTTCGACGCTTTTCGGTATATCCAAATGGGCAACAAAACGCACATTCGGCTTATCAATCCCCATACCAAACGCAATCGTGGCAACGATAACAATACTGTCCTGCCGTAAAAAAGTTTGTTGATTTTTCTGGCGGTCATTACTGTTCATACCCGCATGATACGGCAACGCATTAACGCCCTGATTGCGCAGCCACTCTGCGGTTTCTTCCACTTTTTTACGCGATAAACAATAGACAATCCCTGCATCACCGTGATGATGCGTGCGCATAAAATCCAGCAATTGCTGCCGTGGATTTTGTTTCTGCACAATCGCGTAGCGAATATTGGGACGATCAAAACCGCTTAAATATAGTGGTGCGTGTTCCAGTTTTAAACGGACAATAATTTCTTGGCGGGTTTTTTCGTCGGCGGTAGCAGTGAGCGCGATACGGGGAATGGTCGGAAAACGTTCATGCAATATCGACAACTGCAAATAATCGGCACGAAAATCATGCCCCCATTGCGATACACAATGCGCTTCATCTATGGCAAACAGAGACACCTTAATGCGGCTGAATAATTCTAAGGTACGCGGTGCAGATAAACGTTCGGGCGCGATATACAGCAAATCCAGCTCATTATTCAGCAACTGCTGTTCAATGCCCCGCGCCTGCTCCATCGTCAGCGTGGAATTAAGAAACGCCGCTTTCACCCCCAACTGCAATAACGCACTGACCTGATCCTGCATCAACGCAATCAACGGCGAAATCACAATCCCCACCCCCTCACGCACCAGCGCAGGAATCTGATAACACAACGACTTACCGCCGCCCGTCGGCATCAGCACCAGCGCATCCTGCCCCGCAATAACGTATTCAATCGCCGCTTGCTGTTGCCCACGAAAACTATCGTAGCCAAAAACTGTTTTTAATACATCGAGAGGCGCGTTGTTCACTGTCATAAAAACCATCGTGTCATAGAGAGGGAGTAATCCATGCTGCATTTGTAGGCTGGAATAAATCTGTTTGAGCATAAGCGAAAACAGGCGTTTTCAGCAAACCGTTTTCGGGCAAGCGTTGGCATCAACCCATATTTGCATCGTTTACTATCATCCTTAGTTTGATAGCGTCAATGGGTAGAACAGGGTTACACTTGGTTTACTGTCTGAATGGCAGATAAGCAGCGGCATCCTGTTTATAATGTTGCATGGCTTGTTGCTCTCTGATTAAAAACAGCTCAATCGCTTTTGCAAATTGAGCATCTTTAATCCAATGCCCAGAATAAGTGGTGATGGGTTCAAAACCACGCGCAATTTTATGCTCGCCCTGCGCACCTGAATCAAACCGCTGTAAACCGTGTTCAATACAATAGTCCAGCCCTTGGTAATAGCAGGTTTCAAAATGCAGACTGTTATAGTCTTCGTAACAACCCCAATAGCGACCATACAAGGTATCTGCGCCGATAAAACTTAATGCCGCCGCAACAGGTTTGCCGTCTTTCATTGCTATAACCATCAGTAATTGCTCACCCATAGTTGCCGCTATTTGCTGAAAAAACGCCAGATTCAAATACGGCTGCCCGCCTTTTTTTATATAGGTCAGTGCGTAAAACTGAAAAAATACCTGCCATTGCTGGTCACTGACCTCATTGCCTGCGATACGCAATAAACTAACACCCTGTTCACTGACGCGGCGGCGTTCACGTTTCAGCATTTTGCGTTTACTGGCGTTTAACGTAGACAGAAAATCATTGAAATCACGATAATCCCGATTAAACCAGTGAAACTGCACACCCTCACGAATGGCTAAACCCAATGAGCGCAACTGTTCAAGCTGTTGCAATTCAGGAAACAAACAATGCCACGAAGAAATATCCAGTTGTTCTGAACGCTGTTTGATAAATTCCAGCACCGTGCGCATGACTTCCAGCGGGTCGATAGCCTCTTGCATAACGACACGACTGCCCTGACACGGTGTAAGCGGAATCGCCGTCAACCATTTTGGATAATAATCCAGCCCATGTTGCTGATAAGCCGCTGCCCACTGGTGATCGAACACATATTCACCCCACGAATGCTGCTTAAGATACAAGGGCATTAAGGCGACCAATTCATCGGCGTTCATCACCAGCAAATGCGCAGGTATCCAACCCGTTTGCGCACACACCGAACCGCTTTGCTCCAATGCCAATAAAAACTCATGCCGCAAAAAAGGGTAAGCGTGACCCGCAAGGCGATTCCAGACCGCACCATCAACCTCAGCCATACTATGGATTTGTTTTACTTCCATTTTTAAAACCAGTACAGTTAAAAGCTCAGAATAGCATCAATCCAGCAAATCCATGACACACAAACCGTTTTCTCAAGCCTGCGAGAATAATAAAGACTCGATTTTACAGATGATTAGCACCGTTTTCTGTCATCCCACCACCGTCTGGGAAATCGGTAGCGGCACAGGGCAACACGCCTGTCATTTTGCCAGACACCTGCCGCATATTGAATGGCAACCTACCGACAGAGCTGACAATATTCATGGTATCGGTTTGTGGCTGGAAGAAACGCGCTTGCCCAATCTAAAACCTGCAATAACGCTGGATGTCACCGACGCAGTGTGGCCATGCAACACAATTGACGCATTATTTACCGCCAATACGCTGCATATTATGAGCTGGGATGAAGTACAGATATTGTTTAAGCATCTGGCTGAGTATCTTAATCCCAAGGCTGTTGTTTGTATTTATGACCCATTTAACTACCACGGCACTTATACCAGCGACAGCAATGCCCGATTCGATCAATCACTTAAAAGCCAAAATAGCTTGAGCGGCATCAGGCATTTTGAAGACATCCTGTTGTTAGCAACCGCCAGCGGCTTACACTTAATCAGTGATAATGCCATGCCCGCGAACAATCGTTTACTGGTTTTACAAAAGGACTGATAAACCTGAGTTACTCAATAAGTTCATCGTAATAAATTCGAATGTATTAAAACACGTCATTCTGGCAGGGATGCGAGAATTCAGTCACAGGGATGTGTTCGACATAATGCCATCCTTGGCACTGGATTCCAGCATCCCTGCTGGAATGACGACGCTCTAGCTTTAGCCGACTTTTTGTTCAGCTACGCAGAAACTCTTGCAGGATGGTCTTGTGAATCCGCTCACAGATGCCACTGGTTTGTGGAAACTGAATTAAACTAACCTTTAATACATAACACCTGTTTAAGCGTATGCACCACCTCCACCAAATCGCTTTGATGCTCCATCACCTTATCAATATCTTTATAAGCCGCTGGAATTTCATCAATCACGCCGCTGTCTTTGCGACATTCCACGCCCAGCGTTTGCGCGTGAACATCATCGCTATCAAACCGCTGTTTTGCCGCACTGCGACTCATCACCCGACCCGCGCCATGTGAGCACGAACAAAATGATTGCGGATTGCCTTTGCCGCGCACGATGTAAGATTTCGCGCCCATACTACCCAGAATAATGCCTAACTCGCCTTCACCTGCACGAATCGCGCCTTTGCGGGTCACCCATATCGACTGACCAAAATGCGCTTCCCGCGCCACATAATTATGATGGCAGTTAATAGCTTCTTTAGTCACACCGAATTTAGGTAATTTTTTGCGCAACGCTTCACACACCAACAGCATCATCTCGCGGCGATTTGCCAGCGCGTAATCTTGCGCCCAACCGACCGCTTCCAGATAATCATCATAATGCGCCGCGCCTTCGCTGAAATACGCCAAGTCTTTATCAGGCAAATTAATCAGGTGCTGCCCCATGTCTTTTTTTGCCAAGTTAATAAAATACTCACCGATGACATTACCGATACCGCGACTGCCTGAATGCAGCATTACCCACACATCGTCATTTTCATCCAGACACAACTCGATAAAATGATTGCCGCCACCCAGCGTGCCGAGTTGCCGCACCCACGTTGCATAGGATTTTTTCTGCATGGTATTAATTTTCTTATGCTTGCCTAAAATGCTGTGCAAACCGACTGCCAAACCCGTTACTGTTGATTGTTTTGCGCGGTCTTGTTTGTGCATATTGAAACCGAGAGGTATCGCCTCTTCGATAAACAAACGCAGAGAGCGCAGATTATCAGGCAAATCGTAGGCTTTAATCGACAAGCGCATCGCATTCATCCCACAGCCAATATCGACACCGACCGCCGCAGGAATAATCGCTCCGCTAGTCGGAATTACCGAACCCACCGTCGCACCTTTACCGACATGAACATCAGGCATCACCGCGATATGACTGTGAATAAACGGTAATTGCGACAAGTTATAACGCTGTTGAAATGCCGCCGAATCAATCTCGTCGGTGTAAATTTTCACAGGGACTTTGCCCTTGGTGATGATTTTTTGAATAGGCACAAAATAGCTCCCATTAACCGAAAATCGCAGGCAATAAAAAGCCTTACCGCAATCGGTCAAGTTTAAAAAAATGGATGATTTTTTTGAAAGCCCCGATTCGTCGAATCGAATGAATTAGCGAAGAATAACGAATGTGAGGCTGAATCTAATCACAATATCGAACATAGTAGCCTCCTTAAAATAGATGAGTGGATGGGAAAACGCGGCACTCTACGCGGGGAAATGCGGATTGTCAAACTTAATTTTGCACCACAACTGCCCGCTTGTTAACAAACGGGCAATTATTTTGCACGCCCATTTACCACGACAACCGTAAACTGTTTTGCCGATACCACTGCGGTTGCGGGTAATACTGCACAGGCGGTTGCTGATAATAACGCACTGGCGGCTGTTGATAATAACGTGCAGGCGGGGGCTGGTAATAGACAACAGGCGGCGGTGGCGCATAATAACGCCCCTGTGGCTGGTAGCGGCGACCATGATGATGTTCACGATGCCCCCAGCCTCCACCATAACCACCTCGCCCGTAACCGCCGCGCCCATAACCATCATAATCGGCATAAGACAACGGCGAAAACAGAATAACAGCCGCCGCCAATAAAAATATTTTTTTCATGGGTGTATCCTCTTAAAGTGAATGTATTATTTTTAACGTTGCCTACAGCTTATTCCCTGTAACATTAATGGACGCTGAACGAAAAAGTAAAGCAACCAAACTAACTCAGATGCTTAACAGGGTTTTTCGTTCCATTACTTCTCTAATGAATATTTTTAATTTGTATTATTTCAATGGTAGTTGTACTATTGAAATATGGAAAAAAACATTGCAACTTCTATTTTTGAATCACTTTCGTCTGGCGTGCGGCTTGATGTGTTCCGTCTGCTCGTTAAAAAAGGTAAGGACGGACTGGTCGCGGGTGAAATTGCGACCGCGCTTAATGTGCCGCCGACGAATCTTTCTTTTCACTTAAAAGCACTCACGCAAACAGGTTTAGTGACGGTTGAGCAAGAAGGGCGTTTTCAACGCTATCGGGCTAACCTTCGGCTCATGCTGGATTTAATCGCTTATCTCACCGAAGAGTGCTGTGCTGGGCATCCTGAACAATGCGCAGAATTGCGTGAAGCCTCAGAATGTTGTGATGCGGTATTACCTGCACTGTTATCAACGCCAATAAAATCTTAAGCCATTTAATTCAGAAATTTATTAACTATTTACCTTTCAAAGAGGTGTTTTATGCAAGATAAAGTGTTTAGTGTACTGTTTTTATGTACGGGTAATTCAGCGCGTAGCATTATGGCAGAAGCGATCTTAAATCATGTCGGCAAAGGACGTTTTCAGGCTTACAGTGCAGGCAGTATGCCTACTGGGGTTGTCAATCCATTTGCCTTAAAGCAATTGGAAAAAGAAAACATGATTTTAGAAAATCCGCGTAGTAAGAACTGGAATGAATTTGCACAGCCCGATTCACCGCACTTGGATTTTGTCATTACAGTATGCGATAACGCGGCGGGTGAAGTGTGTCACGTCTGGGCAGGACAACCCATTACCGCACATTGGGGGGTATTTGATCCTGCCGCCGCTGAGGAAGATCAAAAGAATATTGCCTTTGCTCAAGCCTTTACGATTTTGCACCGCCGCATTGCCTTGTTTGCTTCGTTAAACTTATCCAGCTTAAATGATTTAGCTTTGAAACAGAGTGTACATGACATTGGTTTGGTTAATTAAGGAGATTCTCGAATGAAACAAATTCAGGTTTTTGACCCTGCGTTATGCTGTAGCACAGGCGTTTGTGGTGTCGATGTTGAGCAACAGTTAGTCGATTTTTCCGCCGATATAGAGTGGGCAAAGCAACACGGGGCGCAAATTGCACGTTTTAATTTAGCACAACAACCGCTGGTATTTGCTGAAAATTCAACTGTCAGAGGGTTTTTAGAACGCTCTGGTGCAGACGCATTGCCGTTGATTTTGCTGGACGGCGAAATCGCCTTAGCAGGACGTTATCCGAGTCGTGCCGAATTAACCCATTGGGCAAATATCATTGAAGTTGAAGCCGAAGCAGAACCCGTCAAAAGTTGCTGTTCTGGCAAACAATCGTGCTAAACACTGCAATGAACTATTTAATCAAGCCACCGCGTTTTTTGTTTTTTACGGGCAAAGGCGGTGTCGGTAAAACGTCCATTGCCTGTGCTACCGCGATTCATTTAGCGGAAACAGGGCAACGAGTGTTATTGGTCAGTACCGACCCCGCTTCAAATGTCGGACAGGTTTTTGGTATTCACATCGGCAATCAAATAACCGCCATTCCTAGCATTCCTTTATTAGCCGCGTTAGAAATTGACCCGCAAGCGGCGGCGCAAGTGTATCGCAACCGCATTGTTGATCCTGTACGCGGCGTGTTACCTGAATCGGTGGTTAAAAGTATTGAAGAACAATTGTCGGGAGCTTGCACCACTGAAATTGCTGCGTTTGATGAATTTACCGCCTTGCTGATTGATTCGACATTAACCGACGCTTACGACTATATTATTTTTGACACCGCGCCGACAGGACACACGATTCGGTTATTGTCACTGCCCACCGCGTGGAGTGGTTTTTTGGAAGTAGGTAAAGGCGATGCGTCTTGTCTTGGGCCATTAGCGGGATTGGAAAAACAACGTTCTCAATATAAAGCCGCTGTCGATGCCTTGGCTGACCCACAACGCACACGTTTAATTTTGGTGGCTAGAGCGCAACAGGCAACCTTACGCGAAGTGGCTCGTACTCACGAAGAACTGGCGGCTATTGGTTTATCGCAACAATATTTAGTCATCAATGGCATTTTACCCAGCATTGAAGCAGACCATGATGCGTTAGCCGCCGCTATTTTCCAGCGTGAACAAACTGCGCTGAATACCATTCCTGCTCCGTTGCAAGCCTTATCTTGCGATTTTGTGATGCTTAAAGCCTTTAATTTGGTTGGGCTTGATGCGTTACGCCACTTGCTGGTTGAATCGCCGCCACACATTCAAGTAGCGATTGATGCACCGATTGCATTAAATGCCCCTAACTTATCTGAACTGGTGAATGGTATCGCGGCGGATGGTCACGGTTTAGTGATGTTGATGGGTAAAGGCGGCGTAGGCAAAACCACACTCGCCGCTGCGATTGCCGTAGAACTGGCACATCGTGGCTTGCCCGTGCATTTAACCACTTCCGACCCTGCGGCACATTTAACCGAAACCCTGAATGGTGTGTTGGAAAATTTGACCGTCAGTCGTATTGACCCGCAAGTTGAAACCGAACGCTATCGTCAACACGTTTTAGACACCAAAGGCGCGAAACTCGATGCTCAAGGTCGGGCATTGCTGGAAGAAGATTTACGTTCACCTTGCACCGAAGAAATTGCGGTGTTTCAAGCTTTCTCGCGCATTATTCGTGAAGCGGGAAAAAAGTTTGTCGTGATGGACACCGCGCCGACAGGTCACACCTTGCTGTTGCTTGACGCGACAGGTGCGTATCACCGCGAAGTCAGCCGACAAATGGTTGATTCAAACGTACATTACCTGACACCGATGATGCAGTTGCAAGATGACAAACAAACTAAAGTATTGCTGGTCACTCTGGCAGAAACCACGCCCGTACTGGAAGCCGTTAACTTACAAGCCGATTTGCAACGGGCAGGCATTGAACCGTGGGCATGGATTATTAACAATAGTCTCGCGGCAACCGTGACGCATTCTGCTTTATTACATCAACGCGCCATGAATGAACTGCGTGAGATTAACGCGGTCGCTAACCAACACGCTAAACGCTATGCCATCGTACCGCTACTGAAAGAAGAGCCGATAGGCGTAACACGGTTGCTGGAATTGACGGGCGCATTAGCAACAAAGAACGGCAATTTTTAGCGTTTCTTCGAGGGTGTCAATTATTACGCCATGAGGGCGTAATAGGGAACATCCAGAAAAACTAATGTGTCATGAAAAATGTTGATACATCAATTGCTACTCATCATGCTTTCGGTCACATCTTTGCCGATACCACGGTAACTGATAAAGCGAGCCGAGGGGTCAAACACCGATTCTCCGCTCACCATTAAATATTTTTGCGAACCATCTGGATTAATTCGGCGGTAGACAAAATCCAGAAAGGGTCTTCTGGCTGCTATATTTTCTTCTAAAATATCACGTTCAACTTCATTCCAGCCTGCACCGTTATTATCTCGCATATTGCCCAGCTCTGAATCAATCCGTATGCCGAGCATTTCCAGTACGGGGCCAAAAATTTTGGTGAACTGTCCGTTTTCGTCCTGCTCCCAATACCAATCAGAAGACAATTCAGTCAAGCGGCGAAACCGCGCTTCGCTTTCGCACAATTCAGCGGTGCGTTCCAGTACAGTTTGTTCCAGCACTTGGTTGTAATTTTCCAGCTTACGGTATAACAGTAGCACTTCCAGCATATTGTGTATGCGTGTTTTCACTTCAATAAAATCAAAGGGTTTAGCGACAAAATCTTTTGCACCCGCTGCCACAGTGCGCGTAGCTTATGAGCGGGTTGTGCGGTGATGACGAGGACAGGAAGATAGTCATTTGTTTCGAGATCTTTAAGTCTGTTCATCACTTGAAAACCGTCCATATTGGGCATTTGCAAATCGAGCAGAATGAGATCGTAGCGATTTTTACGGTGTAAATCATAGACTGCACAAGGATCCACTGTTGAAGCCAGCTGAGTGTAGCCAATCTCACTCAGCATTTCTTCAAGCAAAAATATATTAGACTGCTGATCGTCAACAATCAGAATACTGGCGTTAAAAATTTCTTGTTCGCTAATCATGGCAGGTATCCGTTTCTTGGGTGTTATCTAAGTCCTCTTTAGAAAATTTCAGAGCATCATCCAAAGCATTCATAAATTCAGTAATTTTGATGGGTTTAGGCTCTGTTGACATTTGGTAAAATCGCTAACTATATCAGTAAGTTATGATTTTGCTATATATCTATAACTGGTTGTTTCTGAATGACTATTCCCGAAATGTCAACAGAACCTAGTGAGGTAGCGAAAAAATCCTGCTTCCAGCCCTTTTTCAATATCGCGCAACATGGCATTAGCACTGAGAGCAATAACGGGAATGTGCATAGTGGTCGGGTCGTTGCGCAAAATATTCATAGTTTGAATGCCGCTGATACCGGGTAAATTAATGTCCATCAATATAACATCTGGAAGTTGGCTACGCGCCAGCGACAAGCCTTGATAGCCATCATACGCACTTAATATTTGTAAGTGCGTATGTACTTCAATGATTTGTTCAACCAACAGTAGATTAGCTGGATTGTCTTCTACATAAAGCAGTGTGCGTGACGCGACGTTTTCGGAAACGGCTGGCAACAGTTTTGTAAGGCTAATATTATTAATATTCAGTTGAGGGGGAATATCTCGCGGGAATTTAACACAAAACTCGCTACCGACACCCACGGTACTGTTGACGCTAATGCTGCCACCCATCAGTTCGACCAGTTGCTTGGTGACAACCAGACCAATCCCTGTACCTTCCTCATTACCCGACTCTTGTCCGAGACGATTAAACGGCTGAAAAAGTTGCCCCAGTTTCTCGGCTGTCATGCCCTGACCAGTATCTTTAATGTTGATATATATAATCATCAGTGCTATAACAGCTCGCTTCAACTGTTCCATGTTCGCAGTTATATTTGCTGCTTGCAAAACATATTTTACAAGCCTCTGTTTTCACTTTAACTTTTCCATGTTCGCAGTTGTATTTAATAGCATTAGACAGCAAATTGACAATCACTTGTTTAATGCGTGTGCGATCACCATGAGCAAACCAACGTGTTATCGAAAGGCATCAAAATCATTGTAATGCCGCGTTTTTCTGCCTGCGATTCAGTCATTGATTGGCATTCACGCATCACTTCAGTCATCGACACCGCTTCTTTTGACAGCGATATTTTGCCTGATTCGATAACCGCGAGATCAAGGATTTCATTAATCAGCTCCAGCAAATACCAGCCTGCTTTGATAATCTGATGTAACCTTACTATCTGAGCATCCGTTGGTGCTGGCGCACCCAGCTCCAGCAACTGCGCAAAACCGAGAATCGCATTCAGCGGCGTGCGTAGTTCGTGGCTCATTTTGGACAGGAATTCCGATTTAGCAAGATTGGATTTTTCTGCCAGCGAAGTAGCAACCTCCAGTTCGATGTTTTTCTCTTTCAACGCGACGTAGAGCTGTACGCGCTCTTTATCCAAGAGTTTGCGGGCAGTATTATCAATGCCTATTAATAAATAGCCGATGATTTTGTCTTTAGCATCGCGTAATGAGGTCACTGACACCACCACAGGAAAGCGGCTACCATCTTTACGAATATAAGTAAGTTCGTAAATATCTTCTATGCGCCGCGAGGCTTTGAATACTAAGGCTTCGAAACCTGAGGTAATAGGTATTTTCAAGTTCGAGGGTTAACACCTCAGCACGGATAATTAATTCTAGCGGGTCAGAAATGTCGGCAGGCGTAATCTTGTTCATTACCTCAGCGGCTGTGTAACCCAACATACGCTCCGCACCCACGTTGAATATTTGAATCACCCCTTTTTCATCGGTAGCGATACTTAAAAAGTTGGCACTGTTAAACATTGCGCTCTGCAATGCACCTGCTTTAATTAGTTCTTCTTCGGCTCGCTTGCGGGCAGTAATATCGCGCAAAATACAGGTAAAATAACGCTGCCCACCAAGCCACATCTCGCTTATCGTCATTTCCACGGCGAACAGGTGACCATCCTTGCGCTGTCCTAGTACACCAAACCGAAAATACGCAGGGTGTGTCACACGACCAAAGGTTTGCCAATATAAGTCCATCGAAAAGGTTTAGCCAGCGTTGCGTTGAAAAACGCAATAAACTTCAAAATGCGTTCTTTAAGTTCATCAGTTG
>JAUYBJ010000251.1 GCA_030693155.1 Methylococcales bacterium | reverse complement strand
TGGCGCGGGCGCGTCTTCTTGCGCGCACTTTCCAATAGTTCACGAATCTGTTCAAACTGTTCTCGACTAATGTCACTCGGATATTTTTTTCTCATCCTGCTATTATTACTTAATTACTGTAGATTTTGAACAGGTTCTTAGGCCCTATGGGGCATGAATTATTGCCGTTTAAAGACAAAGCAGCGGCGCAGGAATTTATGGAAGATCACCACGGAAAATCCATCATCGGTTTTCAGGAGGTGACTCCTGCCATGATTGAAGCACTGGACAAACGCGAATGAAACCCCTGTTATTAGCCTTGCTCATTATGACATTGACCGCCTGTCAACAGCACAGTAGCGGCTTGCAAGTGGGTGATGCCATGCCCTCAGTCAGCTTAACTAATTTTCAGGGTAAAGCTGTCAAGCTACCAGACGAGTTTAAAGGCAAAGTCACGTTGATTCATTTTTGGTCCATTGACTGTCATTTTTGTGACAAAGAAGTGTTGATAGCCTTAGAACCACTGTATGAAAAATACAAACAACAAGGTTTTGTCCCCATCGCCATTAACGAAAGCCGCATAAAACCGAATGATGAACGGCTAAAACGCTTTGAGAAACTGACTTATCCGCTGTTAGTGGATGAATACGGCTTGATTGCCAAACAATTCGGCGTTATCGGTTTACCCACCACCTTTGTATTTGATAGCACAGGCGTGTTACGCGAAAAAGTGACGGGTGAAGCGGGTATGGCAGAATACGAAAAACGTTTAATCACTGTGTTATCTAGGAGGTCTTTATGACTAAGTATATAAGAATGGGCTTGTTACTCATTTGCCCGCTGTTGTTAATGTCATCGTGGGTGATTGCCGATGATCATCATGAGCGACCTAGCTGTCGAGTCTGTGGTATGTGGATCGACCAGTATCAAAAAAGTTCGGCTGAATTGGTTTATAAGGATGGCAAAAAAGAATTTACCTGCGGTGTTGCGTGTATGTTGCGGATAATCGAGGATGAAGGCGGTATTGATGCCTTTGAATCGGTCAAAGTACATGATTGGATTAGCGGAAAATTAGTGGATGCTGAAAGTGCGACCTATGTAGTCGGCAGTAAAGTCATACCCGATATGGTGCCTAATTACATTGCTTTTGCTAATCGCAATGAAGCCGAAGCCTTTGCCGCTAAAGAAGGCGGCGATATTATGGATTTTAATATTGCTTACCAAGATGTTTCACCTGTCGGCACGACCGCACCGTTTCGTCTTCGTACCGCAGTCACACCAGGGCAGGGGAATTTTAGTGTCGGGATGGTCTATGGTTACACGCAAAAAGATCGTATTAAAAACGGCTCTAATGGCTCGCAACCTTATGATTTTATCAGTAGCAATCGCGCACAACCCCGCGCACCCAGTCAATTTGAAGGGCATCAACAAGCCATAACTTTCAATTATTCGCCTACCGATGATCTTGCACTGTTTATGAACGTGCCTTGGATCGAAAGAAGAAGCAAAACGTTCACTCAAGCCGTAGCTGGTAGAATCAATGAAGAGGTGGGTAATGAAAATGGCATTGGTGATATTACCATAGAAGGTCGCTATAACCTGTGGCGTAGTACGCGCTGGGATAAATTCGCCACTGTTTTACTGGGTACAACCTTACCGACTGGGCAATTCACGGGTACTCGTTCGCTAACCGCCGATGCTGGCACTAAAACCAAACTGATTGCCACAGGCCCCGCGTTACAATTAGGTAAAGGCGTGGCAAGTTTTACAGGCGGATTATTGTATTCACAACGTTGGAAAGACTGGTGGTTACATACCTCCGCGTTGTACACCGTCAATCCCCAAAATGATGACGATTTTGCGTTTGGTGATGTGGCTAATATCGGTGTCGCACTGCATTACACGCCTAATTATGATCTGATGGTCGGCGTAGAACTGGATACCAGCTACACTGAGAAAAATCAGGATCAACGGCAAAAAATCGGTAATAGCGGCGGAACTGTGACTAATCTGGCATTTGTCGGCGATTGGCGTTTTTTAAATGCGTTTGGTGGCAATTTTAAACTGCGCGGTTCGGTGGGCTTACCCATTTATGAAAACTTAAATTCCCGAAGTGTAGTCAATGCCAGAGGTCAGCCCTTTGAGCAAGTACAATTAGGCGATGGATTTTTTGGCAATATCGCCATTCAATGGACTTTCCGTGACTCACCGCAAATGTAGTGGCAACATCAAGACCTTTCAGGTTTTAAAAACCTGAAAGGTCTAACTACACTTTAAACTTTATATGCGTAAACACTTACTCTTAATTTGCTTGCTTGGACTGATGAACACCGTCTGTGCAGACGATGTGCTGCCTCCCGATGAAGCCTTTGCCTTAACAGTCAAAGTAAAAAATAAAAACACCGTGTTATTGTCTTGGGATATTGCCGATCAGCATTATCTGTATCAACAAAAATTTCAATTTACCAGCATGACTACGCGTATAAAACTCGGACAGCCTATTTTTCCTGCTGGCGACATTAAACAAGATAAGTTTTTCGGCACGGTGACAATTTACCGCCAACATTTAGACCTTGAGCTTCCGCTACAAACCTATTCCCCTGAACTCAATACACTGGATTTAAAAGTCACCTATCAAGGCTGCGCCGATGCGGGTATTTGCTATATGCCTATTGAAAAAACAGTGACAGTTGATTTGGCTACCCGTAATTTTTTACAACGCATCGGTACTTTATTGGATGGCGGATAAAATCGGTAATTTGAGCGGCAAACACCATCCAATCCAGTGCAGAGCATCACGCTCTGCACAACATTAAAGCGTAATTAACGCTATCAGAGCTTCCAAATTCAAATAACAAAATAGCGCAACCCATTGTAATTATTAAATAAAATTATAACTACATCTTTCTGGCACTGCACTTGCTGAAAATTACAGGAGAATGGCAGTGTCTATTGCTCAAGCGAAACACTGTCGCAATCAAACCGTAAAAAGCACGTTCACGAAGTAGAAAGGTGATTTATGGAAAAGCGATGTTTACGATTTGCAGACATATCGGTCAGCGAAAAGATGCTCTATTCGCTGTTTTTAATGACTATCGGCATCGGCTATTTATTTGCCTTGACGCATATGTATTACACCCACCAAATGCGCGATGGGCAGGCAGGTATGTCGATACAGGATGTGATGATTGCCTATTATGGCTCGCAAGACCAAACCCGTTTGGGTGCAGCTATCAACGGCGGGCCGATGGAGGCGAATCTGAAATCTGCCAATGACAAAGAAAAAATTCTGGCGTGGCTCAGTAGCGATAAATCCGAGGCGCGTTTTGCACAACACGTTGCCCCGATTTTGAATAGCAGTTGTGTCGGTTGCCATAATCCTGACATCAATCCCAGTTTGCCCAATCTGACCAGCTACGACGGCGTGATGGAAGTCGCTTCCTCCAAGGGCGCGTCATTGACGGGCTTGGTGAAAATTTCCCATATTCACTTGTTCGGCATCGCGTTTATTTTATTACTGGTGGGCAGGATTTTTATTTATTCTGATATGAGCGTTGCTTTGAAACGAATCATTGTCGTCATTCCGTTTTTATCCATGCTCATCGACACGCTGTCGTGGTTTATTACGCGCAACAATCCTAATTTTGCTTATGTGGTGGTGGCTTCTGGCGCGTTGATGGGTGTGTCTATGGGTGCGCAAATTGTTATCAGTCTGTATCAAATGTGGCTTGGAGAGTTTCTGCTGTCAGATACGCAGCAAGCGCGAGTGAAAAAAATGGCGGTCTGCGTGCAGGCATGGGCAGTGCCGATACTATCTGCAAGCAAGTATTATGTATTGAAAACCGCGCCTGTCGTCTGGCATAACGGCATTATCATCGTGCGGAAACTTGCCCTGAGCGGCTATCATGTCGCCCGCTACCAGTTAAATTCCCCGCTGGTATTGTCCGCAGTCGAGCAACTCAACGCCGCGCAATACGCACAGCGATTGCTGGATAAAGGTTATGGGGTGTGGTTTGCGGGTAAAGGTTGGCTGGTTAAAGAGTCGTTATTATCGTGGTGGTTTTTCGGTTCTGTGGAAGAGCTGGAAAGCTATGTCACGAGCAGCGATACTGCGAGGTTTTGAAAACCTCGCAGGTCTTTATTGCGCCGTCATAATAAAATGGACTGACTACTGCTGAACCTGCGCGTGTTGAGGCTTGATGCCGCAACCTTTAGCGCGGAGAGGAGCTTACATACGCCATTGCAAACCGCCATAAACCGTTGTGCCGTCACCCGGTGCAAACAGATTTTGATCCCTGCCTCTAGCATCGCTAATGACCCCTGTGCTGGCGGTGTAATGTGCGTCGGTGAGGTTTCTACCTTCGACAAACAGTTCTAAGCCATATTTTTTGATGTTGTAACCCGCTTTTAAACCTAAAATCGCGAAACCGTCCGCATAAAATGTATTGGCGTGATCGACGGCATATTTAGACGGTGTCCATTCAACATTTGGGCCAAAATAAAAGCCCTGATCCCAGTTATACACCAAGTCCGCACGGTAAAAATGTTCTGGAACACCCGCCAAGCGATTGTTTTTATAAACTTTATCACCATCAAAACGAAAGTCATTCCACATATAAGACTGACGAAGTGCTAAGTGGTCTTCGAGGAAACGGTTGGTTAAACCGAGTTCTATACCTTGATGTATGGTTTTATCGGCGCTGACTGTGCCTAATGGTAAGCCTCGACTGTCAGACAGACTGAGCATTTCGTTTTTAATCCAAGTATGGTAATAAGCTGCATCCCACTCCATATTCCATTTATCAAATTTACCGCGTGAACCCACTTCAGCGGTGTGTCCGCGCTGGTCATAAACTTTGGTAATGAGTTGTCCGCCTGTTAATTCACCAAAACTTGGCGGCTCGAAACTTTGACTGTAGTTAGCAAAAATTTGCGTGTCATCATTGATTTCATAACGCACGCCTACTTTTGGTGTGAATTTGGTGAAATCTTCATTAAAACTGTTGCGGCGTACCAGTAAATCATCCAAACCGCGTTTGGCATACGTCCAAGAACCGCCCGTTACTGCAACCCAATGTGGCGTTAAATAATGTTGATTTTCCAAAAATGCAGTTAAATTCAACGCATTTTGATTGTAGGCATTAACAGGTAAGCCTACGGCTTTACCGCCTCTATTAACATAGCGGCGGTCGCGTGTGTCACCGTTTTGCACAGTGATACCTGCGGTAAATATATTTTTACGTCCGAATAAATCTTCTTCGGAAACAAATCTGGCACCGCCGCCGTAATCATGATTGATTTGATCAATCACCATAAAAATCGGATGAAATAAATCTTTGTAAGAGTAGAAGGCATTTAACTCAACCCGATTTTTACCAAAAGTATAGGTGGTTTTATTGCCGATACGCCATGATTGGAAATCGCGGGCTTGATCTGAACTTAAAGAAAACGGATCGCTTTGACGTTTTCTTGGCGTTTCTCTGTTCTCGCGTTTGGTCAAACTGCCAGGTAATTTGGAATCAGTATCCACATAACCTGCAAAAAAGCGGGTTTCTAATTGGTCGTTGATTTTAATGCCCACATTGCCAGAAACACGGTGATTATTTTGTTGAGCATGATCACGAAAACCGTCTTGTTGCGTGTGGGTATAGCTTAAAAAATAGTCAATATTATCTTTTACGCCTGCGGTAGCCGCCTGAGCGCGTAAATAGCCATAACTGCCGCCTTCCATGCGTAATTGATATTTAGGCGCGGTATAACCTGTAGGCGAAATAAAATTAATCGCACCGCCTAATGTCGTTCCGCCATATTGCAAGGCATTTGCACCGCGAAACACTTCAATGTAACCGTAATTTAACGGGTCAAGACTTTGAAAATCGCCACCACCGTCGGCAAGATTGACGGGAATGCCATCTTGTAGCATATTAATTCCGCGCATATGAAACGTGCGTTGCAAACCCGAACCGCGAATAGATAAACGCGCCTCATCTGAACCAAAACGCGGTTGTATAAATACACCCGGCGAAAAACCCAACGCATCTTTTAAATTCGACACTCTGCCATTGCGATACGATTCTCCGTCCACTACATTTGCCCCGCCTGCGATGCGATTCATGCGCTTTTTTGCTACTTCAAGGCTTGGTGTGGTTGAACTTTGTATTTCTTTTTGATCCGTTACATTCACTGTAGGCAAGGAAGACACTTTTTCAGCTGCAATGGCGTTAGAAAAAGCCAAACTGAACAGACTTAACGGAAACCAGAGCAAAGGATTTGTTATTTTTTGTGTTATTTTCATAATGACAGCCTTTAATTTTATTAAAAATTAATAAAAGCAATAATTATGCCAAAATAAAAATACTTTAAAATCAAGGTGTTGTATTTAAATTATTTTAAAACTATGTGATATAGTCGCAATAAATAAGGCATATCACTGAATGCAGCTAAATATTCGAAGGTCTTGCACGGACTGGTAACAGGTTGCGCTACGGATGACTGCCAGTCCTTTAAAGGACTGGCAGTCATTCAGCGTGTTACAATAGATTTTCTGGTGTCAACCACTAAAGATTACGCGGCACTAACAAAAAGTAATGCCCTTTTGATTTCATCGGCCCCGCCATTTGACTGGCTTCTTCGCCTTGTCCCCAATAGACATCACCACGAATCACGCCTTTAATCGCGCCGCCCGTGTCTTGTGCCATCAGTAAGCGATGTAATCTTTTGCCTTGTACAGGATGGTCGGCATCCAGCCAGATAGGCACGCCATAAGGCAGGTTTTTATTGTCGATAGCTAAGCTGTGTTGTGCAGTCAGCGGCACTGCCATTGCACCTGCTGGGCCTACATTTGGGTCTACAGGCGTGTAGCGAAAATACACATACGAAGCATTGCTGAGCATCAGTTGCTCACCTTCAACCGCGTGCTGCTCTATCCACGCGCGGATGGTCTGCATGGAAATGTCGGCTTTGGCAATTTCGCCGTTATTAACCAGTGTTTTACCAATCGCATAATACTCATGCCCGTTACCGCCCGCAAAACCTAAGCCGACAATACTGCCATCTTCCATGACGACACGCCCTGAACCTTGGATCTCCATAAAAAAGGCATCAATGTAATTATCGACCCACAATAATTCCAAGCCTTTACCTTCTAATGCACCTGCTTTTATTTGGGCGCGGCTGAAATTGCGCAACCCGCCGCTGGGCATACGGTAGATAGGCACGTCATAACGAGCAGATCGGACGCGTGAGCCATGCAGTTCAGGCAAATAATAGCCTGTAAACATTCCATCAAATTGCCCGTTTTCACTGACCGCGTAAGGCTTGAACCATTGTTCAAAAAACTGGCGTTCCTGTCCGCGTGTGACGAGTTTCGAGCAGACTTCCTGCCAATCGGCAATCCGACCTAAATGAAATGTGCCGCTCATGACTTTATCAGCAGGCATACCGTTCCAGCGTTTACAGGAATGTTTAAAGGCTTTGAATGCGGCAACATGATCGTCTGTTGTCCAGCCTGCCAGTACATTAAAATCGCTGGGATGCAGTTGCACATTGCTGACTCTGGTGCTTATAGGCGCACCTGTGATGACAGGCGGTGTAGCGGCTTCCAATACGCTGGGTGTGCTGGGCTGATAAACAGTAACAGGTGATTTGAACGGTTGATTAATAGGCGGATTAGTGTCAAATACAGGGGCTTGCGTGACTATCGGTGTTTCAGAACAGCCACTGAGTAACAATAACGCCAATAGCGAGGTGTGGCGAACGGGGTGCAATTTCATATTATGTTTCCTGATAAAAGAGGGTGTTATCCGAGTGATGGAAAAGTCTGTTGGTTTTGTTTAGACATGACTGCCCGTTCTTAAACGACTGGCAGTCATTAATGGGTATTATTTTTTCAAAACCACCTTCGCCTCATCCCAAAACGCATCCAGTTCATCTAACTCACAGTCCCTTAGGCTACGACCAGACGCTTCCACTTGTTGTTCAATATAATTAAAGCGTTTAGCGAATTTTTTGGTGCTTTGTTTGAGAGCGGCTTCAGCATTGACGTTGAGATGACGCGCCAGATTAACGGCAACCAGCAATAAATCGCCGACTTCTTCCTGAATATGCGCTTGGTCGCCTGATTGCCACGCTTCCTTGATTTCATCCAGTTCTTCCATGACTTTATCAAACACAGTCGGCACGGTTTTCCAGTCAAAACCATGTTGTGCGGCGCGTTCTTGAATTTTTTCACATTCAATCAGCGCAGGCAGATTACCTGCCACGCCTGCTAACACGCTCACAGGCTCAAGCGAACGGGTTTTTTCCAGTCGTTCATCGGCTTTGGCTTGTTCCCATGCCTGATGACGCTGGGCATCATCAGTAAACACTGCGTCACCAAATACATGAGGATGGCGGCGAATGAGTTTTTCAGTAATGCCAGCGGCGACTTGTTCAAAGGTGAACAAACCGCGCTCTTCGGCAATCTGGCTATGAAACACCACTTGCAATAATAAGTCGCCCAATTCCAAGCGTAAATCATCTAAATCATTGCGTTCGATAGCATCGGCGACTTCGTAGGCTTCTTCAATAACGTAGGGAATCAAGCTGGTAAAATCCTGTTTAACATCCCACGGGCACCCCGTTTCAGGGTGTCGCAGTTGCGCCATGATGTCTAATAATTGTTGGGTGTTTTTTAGCATAAAAGTCTGTGGTGCAGGTTATTCATTGTCCACGAAAAGCACGGAAGTAGTTTTTGCACGGCTAAAGAGGTATTGATGTGGGAGAGGCTTTAGCCTCGCTTTTCGGGGCTAAAGCCCCTCCCCACATTACATTTTCTCTAACTTGGGAACTGGCAACCTTTTCGTACTTTTTATATTTTTTGTGGGTCGGTGCGTAACATTAGCTTTTAAAAAGAATGACCGAAGTTTTCATGATAGCGTTGTTTGAAACTATCCATATCAAACGTGTGATTTTGTGTGCCGTGATGTTCGATTTTCATCGCACCCAGTAACGAGGCAATACGCCCAGTGACTTCCCATTCCAGATCATTCATCAAACCGTATAACAAGCCCGCACGGTACGCATCACCACAACCTGTCGGATCGCACAGCGCGTTGGGTTGCGCCGATGGAATATCAATCACGCGACCTTGAGTATAAATTTTAGAACCTTGGCTGCCTAAAGTGACAATCAAGGCTTCGACTCTGCTTGCCATTTCTTCTAATGATAAGCCTGTGCGCTCCTGCATCATTTCAGACTCGTAGTCGTTCAGTGTCATCCAAGTGGCTTGGTCGATAAATTTCAACAGTTCCGCACCGTTAAACATAGGCATACCTTGACCTGGATCAAAAATAAAAGGAATCTCCAGTTCAGCAAACTGCTCAGCGTGTAACTGCATACCGTCTTTGCCATCGGGCGAGACGATACCGATGCTGATGTCACTGTTATTTGCAGGAACGGAATTCAAATGGGAAAAATTCATTGCACCCGGATGAAACGCAGTAATTTGATTATCGTCTTCATCGGTGGTGATGTACGCCTGACCTGTGTAATGATTATCCAGCACATGAATAAATTGACTGGATAAGCCGTTTTCGCTCAACCATTCACTGTACGGTTCAAAATCATGCCCGACCACTGCCATAATTTGCGGCTCTTCACCCAGCAGATTTAAGTTATAAGCGATGTTACCCGCACAACCGCCATATTCCCGACGCAGGGACGGCACTAAAAACGACACATTCAACATATGTGTTTTTTCAGGCAGAATGTGATGTTTGAATTTATCGTGAAACACCATAATAGTGTCGTAAGCCATTGAACCGCATATTAATGCACTCATGTATTTCTCCTTTTTATAATAAAATTAATGCCCAGGTGACCGCAGCCCAAATCAGGGACATCATAACAGCGGCGGAACCAATATCCTTGGCTCTGCCTGATAATTCGTGATGCTCAAAACCCACACGGTCAACTACTGCTTCTACTGCTGAATTAAGTAATTCCACCAGCATTACCAACACGATGCTACCGATGAGCAACAACATTTCAATATTGCTTTTAGCCAGCCAGATTGCCAGCGGCGTAGTCACAATAAATAAAACAACTTCTTGTCTGAATGCCTCTTCATGTGTCCACGTTGCCTTAAAACCAGCGACAGAAAAGAAACACGCGTTAATGAGGCGTTTTATGCCTTTTGCATTTGGATTTGCCATAAAATAATTATTGGTTGATTGATTGTTGATAAGCGTCAGCATCGAGCAGGGCATCTAATTCGGACAGATTGTCCGCTTTAATGCAAAACAGCCATGTTTGGTAAGGAGCGTCATTGACTTCCTCAGGTGCATCCACCACAGCTTCATTAATCGCAACAATTTCACCCGACACAGGGCTGTATAAATCCGAGGCGGTTTTAACCGACTCGACCACTGCGCATTGCTCGCCTGCCGTGACTTTACGCCCCAATTCAGGCAATTCAATATAAACCAAATCACCTAATTGCTCCTGAGCAAAATCGGTAATACCCACGCGCACCACATTATCATCTTCCAACTGCGCCCACTCATGGGATGGTGCATATTTTAAATTTTCAGGTAAATCACTCATAGATAGCTCTCAAAAATAATCAAATGACGACGTAAAGATCAAGGCAAACAGCTTGCCCCTTCTGGTAAACTACAAAACATTATACTAACAAATAGCCATAAAATATGCCGAACATCCTTATTTATACCACCAAAATATGTCCTTACTGTGTCATGGCGAAACGACTGCTTGATAAAAAAGGCGCGAGCTACACTGAAATTAACGTTGATAGCGATCCGGGGCTGCGCGAAGAAATGATGCGTAAAACCAACCGTCGCACCGTGCCGCAAATTTACATCGGCGATTTTCATGTCGGTGGCTTTGATGAGTTACACGCATTAGAGCAACAAAAGAAATTAGATGGCTTATTAGCCGGCTAAAAATTCAATCAATACGACCCAATACAGTCTCTTTCCTCTTGAATGAGAGGGACTGAATTCTCCCTCCAGTCTTTGTTTTATCCAACGATTCTATATCACTTAAACAGCTGTTTCTAAAAAAATTATTTTTATGATGGGTGTTTTTAGTACCCATTATAAACCCAAAAATACCCCATCTTAATTGATTGCATATGCTGCTTTTCTGAGGAACGACATTGCTACTTAGAGAGTGCTTATAGCGCGATATAAATTCACAAATGTTATAGCTAACCGCCAATAAAATAATTATTAACTGATGTTACGCAGCCCTTAATTTTTGCAATTCTTCATAAGCCAACTGGTTTGCCTTGATGAAGAGCCTGGTACGCAATGCAAAATGATTGGTTTTGTGTTTTATCTTCAAGCATTCCAGCTTGAATACCGGATAAATAGACATAAAAATATGGTTTTTTTGTGTCATGATTGTGCGGGTCGGTGATTTCGCCAATCCCGCGTTAGATTTTAATGACTTATGGAATGCTTCGACTTTGCACCGTTTTTGGTAGATTGTAGACACTTGTTCGCCATCGCACGCCAAATCGCTGCCTATCAGATTCAATAGGCCGATGCTGCCGTCTTTGTTTGTAAAGACCCGACGGACGAAAAGCACCTCTTGTGGGAA
>JAUYBJ010000249.1 GCA_030693155.1 Methylococcales bacterium | reverse complement strand
GTCAGAGTTTTTGTATGACCTTGAAACACCCAATCCCGCGTTTTTAAAAGGTGAGCAGTTTGTGCCGTTAATTGAACGTAATCCCTTGAGATTCTGGAAAGGATTGTCGGTGTTATTGCTGATTAGTAATTTGATTTTGTTATATTGCGTGGTTCGATAAGTGCTTGGCAAAAAGTTGGTGTGTACTTATTACTCAAACCTGCCAGGTCTTAAAGACCTGGCAGGTTTATTTATAAGGTCATGTTTAAACAGATTTATTTCAAACGATTGTAATAGATATTAAAGTGATGG
This sequence comes from Methylococcales bacterium, assembly GCA_030693155.1. Taxonomy (GTDB): domain Bacteria; phylum Pseudomonadota; class Gammaproteobacteria; order Methylococcales; family Methylomonadaceae; genus UBA4132. The sequence goes on along the minus strand of JAUYBJ010000249.1, from coordinate 15,451 downwards.
ATTCTATCCTCAAGTCCGATAGTGCCGCCATTAATGCGTTTAGTGACGGCGGTAATGACATCCGTACCGGTGCTTTTATCACATAACTCCTACAGTTTTTCACCTTTGAATTTTATTGGTGTACGCTTGTTTGCATAATCGTCTTCATCAAAACTTCCGTCTCTTTCAACGACAATCTGACGAAGACGATTAACCATGATTTGCCTACGTTCCTCTGGCGTATATGAATTTATGTGTCGCACTGTCATAAGTTCATTTTTCAACGATTAGTGATTTTTATTTATACAAGTGGCGGTGGCATAGTGGCAAATATCACCGCCAATTCGGTTTGAGTTTCAGCGGCCAACCAGCCGCTCATGCCTTGCGTCCAGACCAGTGACGTGCGCTGTATGTGCCCTGATTGCGCCATTGCTTGTAATTGCGGCAGGGTAAATGGCCCGGTTTGCGCACTATTGACGGCGACAAAATACAGGGGAGCAGACGGTAACGGCGGCGGTGTGGCACTGCCTGCATTGGGATTGATTTGTTGCGGCTGAAACACATTGCCCATCTGATTCATCATGCCCACACCCATACCTGCCGCCAAGCCCGCGCCCATTAAGCCGCCATTGGAATTCGCCGCCGCTGTTTCCATTGCGTTCGCTGCCTGAAATTGGGTATACGCGCCCAGATTGCCGATAATGCCCATGCTGCTGCGTTTATCCAGAGCCTGTTCCACTTCGGGCGGCAGGGAAATATTTTCAATAAGGAATTTGGTGAGTTCCAAACCCAGTTCATTAAATTCCGCTTTGATTTTGTCGGTGATAAGCAGCGACACTTCATCATAATTGGACGCTAAATCCAGCACGGGGATTTTACTTTCGGCAATCGCATCCATACCGCGCGTAATAGCTAAATTGCGTAATTGTTCGTTGATACCATCAACAGTAAATTCGCTGTTTGTGCCTGCCACTTCCTTAAAAAATTTTGCCGCGTCATTGACTCTAAAGGCAAACGAGCCGAAAGCCCGCAAGCGCACAGGGCCGAATTCGGCATCACGCAACATAATCGGGTTTTTTGTACCCCATTTTTGATTGGTGAATTGTTTGGTGTTGACAAAAAAAACATCGGCTTTAAACGGGCTGTCAAAGCCGTATTTCCAACCTTTTAAAGTCGCCAATATCGGCATATTTTGCGTGCTGAGCGTGTACATACCTGCGGGGAAAATATCGGCAAGCACGCCTTCGTTCAGAAATATCGCTACCTGACTTTCACGCACCGTCAGTTTGGCATTCATTTTTATTTCATTTTCATAGCGCGGAAATTTCCACAAAATAATATCGCTCGCGTCATCCGTCCATTCGATGATGTCGATGAATTCATTTCTGAGGGTGTCAAATAATCCCATGATGGTTATCCTGAAGTAGTTTAGTTTCTCAACGGCTTACCCGTTTTCAATAAGTGTTCTATTCTCGCCAATGTCCCTGCTTGTTGCGCCAGACTAACAAACGTATGCAATTCTAATGCCAATAGTTTCGCTTCGGTCAACGGGGTGTTCATATCCGCATCGCCACCGCTTAAGACAAACGCCAGTTTTTCCGCAATATTCATATCATAGTCAGTCGCTTTGCCTAAGGCGTACAGCGATTTTATACCCATTGCTAGTGAGGCTTGTAGTGTTTTTCCTGCCAATACATAACTGTGCGGTGCAGGAGCCGTATAATGTTCAACCAGTGATAATGCGCGGGCTTTGGCATCGGCTAACAGTCGCTGTTTATTCATGGTGATGCCGTCGGTAGCCGATAGGAATAACAGTTCTTTGGCTTCCAGCGCGGAGCTGGACACTTTCGCCAAGCCGATAGTTTCAAAGGTTTTGGCGACCGCAGGCACAAAGCCTTTCGGGAGTTTGGGATAGGTTTGCCAACGGCGTAACATTTCTTTACAGCCACCCCAGCCAGGAATTAACCCCACGCCCACTTCCACCAACCCCATGTACAGTTCGGCGTGTGCCTGAATGGCATCACAATGCAATAGGACTTCACAGCCGCCGCCTAATGCCAGTCCAGACGGTGCAGCGACCACAGGGAAGGGCGCGTATTTCAACGTCTGATAAGTGTTTTGCCCTGTGTGTATCAGTTGCTCGACGGCTGCCCAATCGCGGTGATGAATGGCGTGTATCAATAGGCCTAAATTGGCTCCCGCTGAAAAATCTTTCGCGTCATTGTGGATAACCAGCGCGGCAAACTCATGTTTAACTTTGTCGATACTTTGCTGAATCATCGCCATAGAATCCATGTCCAGCGTGTTCATTTTGCTGTGAAATTCCAGACACGCCACACCATCGCCAACATCCCACAAACTGGCAGACGCATTGCTTAACACGGGTGCGGATTGACGTTTTATGTCAGAAAGTAACAGCATCCCTGCCGCTCTGGGTACAGGGTGATAATGTCCCGTTAAATCGGCAAAACAGAGCGTACCGTTTGCCACTTTGTATAAGTTTGTATTGTTTAATAACGGCGGTATGGTGTGCTGTTCGGCGCGGAGTTTGTCGGTAAAAAACGTTACCCCCAGCTCATCAAGCAATTCAAAAATGCCCCGTTGCCAGTTGTAACCTTCACGCATGGCACTATCAATACTGACTATATCATCGGCGATTTCAGGGATTAAACTGGCGGCGTAACTGATGGTTTTTGATATGACGCGCCACGCATAGACCTCGGAGGTTTTTGAAACCTCCGAGGTCTTAACACTACGGCTGTATTCACCCGTTTGCAGATTAATAGATTCTTTCACCCGCTCGGCAGTCAAACGATAAAAGCCGCCTTTGCCTTTTCTGCCTGTGTAGCCGTCGCTAATCATTTTTGCCACTAACGGCGGTAATTCGCTGACTTGATGAAAGGCATCTTCAGGCGGCAAAGCCCGTTTCATGCTGGTTAAAATTGACGGTATCAAATTCAAGCCTACTAAATCCAATAACCCGAAGATGCCTGTTTTGGGTATGCCGAATGGCGATAATGCGGCATCGGCTTGTTCAACGCTCAGCCCTAAAGCAATGGCTTGATGCAACCCGCATTGCAGCCAGTAAATGCCGATACGGTTGGCGATAAACCCAGCGGTGTCTTTGCAAAGCACACATTCTTTGCCTAAACGCACATCGGCAAATGCTTGAATCATTGCCACCAGTTCAGGGCGTGTTTGTGAGCCTGTGACTATTTCCAGCAAGCGCATATAACGCGGCGGATTAAAAAAATGGGTAATCATAAACCGCTGTTGAAACGCTTCAGGCATGGCTTGCGTTAATAAATGCAGCGGCAGGGTGGAGGTGTTGGAGGAAATGACGCAATCAGCACTACACACGGTTTCCAATTTCTCGTACAGCGATTTTTTGATAGCGAGGTGTTCAATCACCGCTTCAATCACCCAATCAACATCGGCGAGCAAATGCAGATGGTCTTCGATATTGCCAGTGGTGATTAAACGTGCATTGTTTTTGTGCATGAAGGGCGCGGGTTGGGCTTTGAGCAGTTTTTCAACTGCTGTTTCGGCAATGTGGTTGCGGTTGGTGCTGAGTTCGGGTTTCGGCACAATATCCAGCAGGTAAACAGGGATGCCCGCATTACTGAGATGCGCGGCAATACTCGCACCCATGACACCTGCGCCGATGACGGCGACTTTGTTGATGTTCATATCGCCTCCAAAATGGTGGCTATGCCCTGACCACCGCCGATACATTGGGTGGCGAGGGCGTAGCGTTTATGTTCGCGTTGTAACAGGCTCACGGCTTTGCCTGTGATTCGCGCACCTGTCGCGCCTAAGGGATGACCTAAGGCAATTGCACCGCCGTCGAGATTGAGTTTTTCCAAGGGAATAGGCAGTTCTTTTAATACAGCTAAGGCTTGCGCGGCAAAGGCTTCGTTGAGTTCAACTATATCCATATCAGCCAACGTTAAACCCGCACGTTGTAAGGCTTTGTGGGTTGCGGCAACAGGCCCGATACCCATGATTTCAGGTGCGCAACCTGACACAGCGATAGCTCTGATACGCGCTAACTTCGGTAAGCCGTGTTTATCGGCGTAGTTTTCGCTACACACTAACACCGCCGCCGCGCCATCGGTTAAGGGTGAGGATGTTCCAGCAGTGACACTGCCTGTGGCTTGAAATGCGGGGCTAAGTTGCGCCAGTGTCGCGGCGGTGGAATCGGGGCGGATGCAGCCGTCTTGTGTCACGGCGTTGATGGCGATAATTTCATCATTAAAGCGTCCTTGTTGCTGGGCGTGAGAGGCTTTTTGTTGACTGAGCAGGGAAAATTCCTCTTGCTCGACTCGCGTTATTGCATAACGTTTCGCCAGATTTTCAGCGGTATCGCCCATGCTGATAAAGGCTTCGGGATAACTGGCGTACAGTGCAGGATTGGGCATCGGGTTAAAGCCGCCCATCGGGATGCGCGTCATGGATTCCACGCCTGCACAAATAAACACTTCCCCCGCATTGAGTTGAATTGCACCCGCAGCAATATGAATCGCCTGCATGGATGAGCCGCAAAAACGGTTTAATGTCATGCCTGCGACGGTGACGGGCAGTCCTGCTAAATGGACAATTAATCGCGCCACATTAAAGCCTTGTTCGCCTTCGGGAAACGCGCAACCGACTATCAGGTCTTCTATGTCATCGGGATTAACGCCCGTTTGTTTGAGCAGTCCTTTGACCACCAAGGCGGCTAAATCATCGGGGCGGGTTTTGCTTAATTGCCCTTTGTGGGCAGGTGTGAAAGGTGAGCGGCAGTAACCAGCAATAACAACGTGTTTCATGGTCTTTACTCCAGAGGGTAGATTATCCCAAGGCATGACTGCCAGTCCTTAAAGGACTGGCAGTCATTAATATCACGGTAGCAGGTTTAAACCTGCTTGCATAAATTCATCAATAATTGCCCACGTTCCGTCAATATTGTCCATCAAAATACCGTGTTGATGAGAACGGACAATATTCAGTTGTTTGTGCGCGGTCGTCAGGGCATCCATGACGTGATAAGCACTTTTTACCGCGACCACAGGGTCGTGGTCGCCGTGCAGGATGAGCGTAGGGCAGCTACATTGCGGCAGGCAATCATCCATGTCATGAATCAAACGTCTTAATTCGTACAGGCTTTTAATAGGGATATGACGGTAATTAATGTCAGGATGTTCCTGATCGTTGTCAATAAAGGCTTTAACGCCTTCATAGGCGGACACCCAATCGACCAGCTGATTAGTGTTGTGTAATAACGACACTAGCATAAACGCAGGATTGGTGAATTTAACAGGCACGGCAAGTGCGGTAATGCCGATAATTTCCGCGTGCTGTTCGGCGGCTAGTTTAATTGCCAACGCGCCGCCAGACGAAAAACCCGTAACAAACAGGCGCGGCGTGTACGCTTTGAGCATGGTAAAGCCGCGCACTACCGCGCTGTACCAATCTTCGTAAGTTTGTTCACGCAAGGCGTAGGGCGATGAGCCGTGACCTCGGAGGCGCACGCCGAGTACAGTGTAGCCTTGTTTGACCAGATAATTGCCGTAGTCGCGACATTCGGCAGGGCTGGCAAGTAGTCCGTGTATCAGTAATACGCCGATGCCGTTCGGCTGTGTCGGTTGCAGAAAAAAAGGCGCGGGGTCGGCAGTGGCGGTTTCTGTGTTGTTGATGTCATCAAAACGCGGCTTTTTGTACGCATGGCGTTCCCACGCCAGATAACGGCATTCATCATCAAAATACCAGTCGGCAAGTTGTTGCTTATCAATGGTGTCGCATTCTCGCAATGCCTCAATCATGACAGTACGCACGGCGGTTATCGGTCTGACTTCGTTGTTATAAACCGCAATCGGATTTTCCAGACGAATGGTATCAAAATTAAATTCTTGCAGTAATTTGGGCAAAAAATGATAACAACAGGCTTCTTCATTAATCAGATTGGCGTGTTGGGCGACGCACATAAATTGCTCGAAGCGTTTATTTTTCCCCGACGTTAAATCGCTGTATTCGTAAGGATTGAGCAGGCTGCGGTGTAAATTAATGCGAGTGTTGTGTTGCAGGCGTTTGACGGCAATATACAGACTGGTGAAAAATTGTTGATGGCTGATTTGTTGTTGTCCGTTTTCCAGACAATACATAATCAGCGTGGCGGCAAGATGGCTTAAATTGACCGTTACGTTGGCGTAAATTTCCTTCATGTATTGATCGCGCGTGGCATCGGCACTTTTTTGAAAATACACGCCCATTAATGTTTGTCGCCAATTTTTAGGCGATGAATGCAGGGTAAAAACTTCGTCTAAATTTTTAAATTCGGTGGCAACCAGTTCAAGCAGGTAACGATTCCACCAATGCCAGACCGCATAAGCGTCAATGGCTTTGCCCATGCGAATATCCATGTCGGTATTTTTCAGCAGGATATTACCTTCCACCAACAGCTCTTCGGTTTGCCGATAGCTTAAGTGTTCGGCAAACAGCTCAACGCCTGATAGCAACATATTCTCGGCAGAACGAATCGGATAAAAAGTGATGTTGGCAGGAATAATCAGCGTGGGTTTGAGTGCGGACAGTAGTAATTCATCAAGCGTGTCGAATTGCAATTCTTCTTTCCAGCGCAACAATTGGGCATAGTCTCTGGCGGCGTAAGCGTTGCGCACGGTGGCTTTAAAGGCTTCTATGCCTTGCGCCAGCACTGCCGCGCCCGTGTGTTGTTTGCGCCGTTCACCCGTAATGCGGGAATAGATGTTGTAATGCCCCTGATTGTCCATGACGCGGCGGTCTTTAACCATGCCGCCTTCGGGAAAAATAATAACTTTGCGTCCGCGTAATACTTGCGCGGCTAATAGAGGAAACAAGCGTTGATGATTGTGCGGAAATACGCCGACGGTTTTTAAATAGCGGGATAAAACCGTGTCGTCTTTAAAAAATTCAGCTGAGGCAATCGCACAACTGTACGCGCCTGTTTGTTCAAAAATTAAAAATTGCGGAATAAAGGTTTCAAAGCGGGAAAAATGATTGAATAAAAAAATATCGCCTTGTTGTACTTGAGTGTCAGCATGAAGCTTCATTTTGACACTCAACATTTTTTTGACCGTACCAAATACCTTAACCGACCGCTCGTAGAGCGTAGTATCTATGTCGCTCCAGTTATCGGGATAGGGTCGGTTAGGCATAAGGCATTATTTTTTCTCTTCAGGTGCGGACAGTTCCAAGGTATGTTTAGGGGCGTTGATAACAGGTGCAGGGCCTGTGTTGGTAGAACGCGGTATCGGCGCACTGTTGAAAGTGTTGGTGGCTTTCGCGGGTGCGGTACTGCTGGTTTTACCAGACGGTTTATCAGTTTTGCTTGAGGCATCTTCCTCCTCTAAGTCAATATCATTGCTGGGTGGATTGCCATCATGAATGAGATATTCACGGCGTTGTTCATAGGCATTTTTAATAAAGTCGTAGCGATTAACCGAGCCTTCATCAATGACTTTTTCAGTGGTCATTAAGCCTGCACGGGTATCAGTGACATCCACCAGACGCGCTCCAGCGGTTGCGGCATTAGCGGCAACACCACCAAATCCAGATACATAGGTTAACGGGTTTAATAGCGCGTCGCCGAGAATACCGACAAAATCTCTGGGTGAGCTAGGACCTGCGAACGGCAATACCAGATAAGGTCCTGCGGGTACACCCCAAAAACCTAAGGTTTGTCCGAAGTCTTCATTATGCTTGGGTAAATCGACCATTTTTGCGACATCAAAAAAACCTGCGACCCCAGCGGTGGAATTAATGACAAAGCGACTTAAATCCATGCCGCCTTGTAGGAATTTAAGTTGTAATACATCGTTGACCGTAACGCCTATGTCATTAAGGTTGCTGAAAAAATTAGTCACACCTTCATCAATGGGTTCGGGGGTTATTGCTTCATAACCTTTTGCCAAAGGCTTTAAAACGGCTTTATCAACCGTGTCGTTGAATGACTGCGCGCCTTCATTCCAGCCTTGCCATTCATCATTGGGATTAGAGCCTGTCGAGGCGCAACCTCCCAGTGCAATTGAAACAGCCAAGCTGGTCAATGACAGCTTTTTATTGATGGTAAATTTTTGCATAATCATTATCTGGCTCTTTTTTGCCCTGTTGTGGGTGGTTATCGTTACGAAAGTCTGATTATACAACAGTCAATTCATAGTTGTGATAGCTTGTTGAGGGAATAGCAAGGGTGATAGGTTTTTTTGACATCCTCCTCCAGCTAAAGCAGTGAGATTCCTACCGCTAGACGCTTATGCCCAAGCGCGAGAATGTTCTTTGCAGCATTAATATCTCTATCATGTGTTGTGCCACACTCAGCACACGTCTATTCTCTTATTCGCAAATCAGCTCTACCTTTCGGACTGTTGGAGCTAATCAAGCCACAGCACGAGCAGGTTTGGGTAGTTTCGTTTCGTTGACCTCTAAAAATACGGCTTGCGTCACTATCGACTTATAGTCAAGCTGTGTTTTCAGCATAAACCAGCCCGCATCCAGAACAGACTTTGCCAACGATGATTAAACTGTTTTTCTTTGGTAATTTTGTGGGTGGGTTTATGGATTGCATCCTTGCGGGTATTTTTAATCTTTGCATGAATGGCTTTTACCCGTTCTTTATCACTAGTTCGTTGTGCTTTGCCCAGTTTTAATTCTAAGTTTCTGTAACAGTCCTACCTTGCCAAGCTATCACCATTTGAACAGGTAAGTTCCCAACAAAAAGTCAGCGTGTATATTTAGCTCAAGCTAGGTCGTCGTCATTCCAGTGGGGATGCTGGAATCCAGTGCCAAGGATAGCATTATGTTGAACACATCCCTGTGACTGGATTCTGGCATCCCCCTCAAAGGGGCGGGCTCTGACAGAATGACGTGTTTTAAAACATCCGAATTTATTACGAGGAACTTAATTACTCAATCTTCCATAGGCTTGAGTAATAAATAAGCAATGCTAAAATTTAAAGTATACTGTCAACCGCTCTTTGCAAGGCTTCTGCCTGTTTCCTTTTAGCCACTAATTTTTGTTTCTGTTGTTCGCCATTATTTTTTAATGCTGTTATTTTCTGAGTTTCTTTTTTAATTTTGGTCTTTTCTCTACTGAGTTGTCTATTATTACTCTTAGAAACGGCCAATTTTCTTTCTATTGCCGCTAATTCGGTTTCGGATACTAATAATTCGGCATCATTCATTCTAATACTTTGCTCAAGCTGAGTTTGTTCAGCACGAGCCGTTTCAAGCTGTTGACGAAGATTTGTATTGTCTTGCCTAGCCCCATTAAGTTCGCTATTGGCTTGCGCCACAGACTTGTTATAACCGCCAGTGGCTGAACAATTAATTGTACTAACAAAATCCGTATCAAATCGAGGATCACAGCGTTGATTGCCCGCACAGCCTGATAAAAATAGAGCTAATAAAATAACTTTTGATGTAGACATGACGTATTACCCCGCTGCCGAAAGATTACGTTGCGGTATCTGGACAACAATTATTTCAAGAGTATTAATCTGATTTTGGTATTTTTGCAATTCAGTAGTAAAGTTTGGATCATTTTTTGGCATTGATTGAGCGATATTGGCTTTACGCTTTTTTAAATTACTCAGCGTTGCTTGTAACACATTCCTTTCTTCATTCATTTTTTCAACTTCCTGCATGGCTGTAGCTTTATTTATTTTTCTTTTTTTCAATTTTTTTTGAATTTCAGCAAACCTTTCATTATCTGCAATAACAGTGTTGTTCGCTTGGCTAATAAAAGTGGCTAATCTTTGGTTGTCTTGTTGCAGCATTGCTAATGCCTGTTTTGCGGCTATTACTGCATCGGCACTTTCATTACGATCAGCTTCTAACGTACCATAACCCGCTCCTGCTAACCCTCCAGCAGCTCCGCCAATGGCAGCACCATAACCTGCACCAAAACCTGTAGCCTTGCCAATAATAGCCCCTAGCGCAGCACCGACACCTGCACCAACAAGCGCGTCAGTTCCTATGGTTTTTAAGCGAGCAGTCATTTGGCAGTTATACAAATCGCCCGAAAATTGATTGGATTGTCCTTGCAAACTTGTATCCACGGGTAGTGGGGTAGAATTGACACAAGAGGAAGTGGATGATGTACGGTGGGCTGCGCAACCTGATAACAAGATTACGGTGAACAAAAGTCCGATATTTAAAAAACGGTTATTTATCATTGTTTTTTCCTTTGGTTTAAAAATGTGGCGAATGTGTAGCTAAAGTTGAGGTTTTACATTGGTACAGCTTTTATGCCAATGCTCAATTTCCATTTTCCCCGTTTTAACATACTGCTCGATATGCGAATACACGATGTCAGGATAAAGTTTTATATGCGTAAACTCCTTAGTTTCAATTTCTTGCACCCAGAGTTCTTTTTGGCGTTTAAGCATATCGAGATTAAAACCGCTTAGGTTAAGAACAGCATCGGCATAAACTCGTTCGTTAAAGTTGTAAACCTTTTTATTATTTTCTCGATAATTTTTATCGCATCTTTTTGAGGATACACTTGCTGAAGCCACTTCTTTGCAGAAATCTTCTGTCCTTATTATGTCCTGATTATCGTCATTTAACTTTTGGCACAAAATACCAGCGGTGCGTAAAGCCTCACGAGCGGCACGACTCAACTGCTCATCATATTGTGTTTTTTGTGCATTTAGTTGTGTTGACAGCTCATTTAACTTATTTTTTAACGCGGTATCGTCAGTTTTTTCACTCAACTTACTGACCAATTGATAGGGTTGTTCGCTAGTCGTGGCTGTGGTTGCTAAAGTGCTGGTTGCACTCAGTTGTTGCCAAGCCTCAGGCAATTGACCCGCATTAGTATTAGTAATAACGGGGGCTGCCACAACAACACGAAAGCCCGTAGAAGATGCTGCTGGATGAAGCTTCCCTTCGCTAAAAAAAGGAATTTCTTCACGCCTCGCACTGTAAATTTTATGCGCATCATCTTGATAGCTACCACCTCTGACAACATAGCCGCCTGTTTCTCCATGCAGATGATCTGCGCGTTGATGGCTTAGGTGAAATAGATCAAAAACAACTTCATCGGCATTACCCAAGATGTCATAAATACCTAAGGGATTAGGTTTTAGCTTGCCAATTTTATGCAGTTTGCCATTAGCAGATTCGCTACCAGCAAACCACGCATATTGGCTTGCTGGTTCATCCGCTGAGAAAAAAGTAGACTGTTGGTAATCAGCGAGTGTTTTTGTTAATAACCCACCGCGAGCCGCGAATTCCCACTCGATTTCTGTAGGCAGACGCACAAAACCCAGTTCATTGTCTCTTTTTGGAAGAGCAACACCACTGTTTTGCAAACTATATTGCTGTAACCACAGTGAATAGCGTTTAGTAAATTCAATTGCATCAAACCAATTAACCCCAGTTTGCGGTAAGGTCGCGTTTTCATCAGGTTCTGGACATACAGTTAAACCCGCTTTCATGACCGCATATTGCAATTGGGTTACTTCATATTTACCCACTAATAAATAACGCTTACCTTTATTACTACTCTCAAAATTACCTGCAATATAAGCATTAACGGGATTGCTTTTATAGCGATCTTCTTCAACATTAGCATCACCCATACGAATGGCTTGATCGCCATATAATCCGTCAGCTTCGGTTTCCACTTTACGAAAAGCCATTTTCCCACCGCAGGGCATAGGCAGTATCACATCATCATTGCTAATAGGTTGTGCTGGATTAAACAAAGAAACATCCCAATCTGCGTGGCTTTGTGGAGTTAATTCGGTAGCAGGTGATGCTGTTGACTCAGTGACAGGTGATCTCGTTAATTCAGTACGAGACGATTTAATTAAAATAAATACGATAGGTATAATAACGATAACTATCGATAGAGTAATATATTTATATTTCACGCAGTTGTTCTCCAGGTTCAATAGAATTAGCGCGTTTTGTCCCTGTCACAATAACCAAACTAGAGAAAATAAGCGTAGCCATATAGGCAAATAAATAATCCTGCCCACTTAAATAGAAAATTTTAACTTCATTATTAGTTATTTGAATAACTTCTCCTAAAATATCTTGACTATAAAGCTCAGAAATAAGCTTGGTAATTAATGACAATAAACTAGCCATTATAAAAGCGGTGCTAGTAATAACAATACCCTGCACCCATAAAAACAGAGTAATCTGTTTTTTACCTATTCCCAATAAGCGTAACTGTGCAATTTGTAAACGTTTCCGCTCTATCGTTAATAAAAAATTACCGCCTAATGCCAAGCCGCCACCGACAGCACCAATAAGTAAAACAATGAGCAATAGAATATTAAGAAAGTGATTCAGTTGTTTTAATTTTTCAATTTCAGCAGCTTTAGAAATAACTTCAATTTCTTCGGAACTACTGCGTAACTCGTCACTTAATGCAGGTACGTCCTCTAAACTTTTAGCAAAAATTCGCGCTTTAGCATACGTTTTTTTTGTTTGTGTAGGGACTACACTTTCTGTTTTTATTGGTTGTTCAATCAATTCTGAATTCTTATTTTTTGGTGAAAAAAATGAATGATTATTTTTCCATAACTGTTCAAAAGAAAAGGGAAATAAATTATAACAACCAGCCATGATATTATTCATCTTATGCTCTTCGTAAGAAGGTTTCCATTGAGATTTAAGCATCACGCAACGCCTAAGTATTTCTATATTATTTGGTAATAAGGTTAATTGTTTAAAAGAAGAGGGGAATGAATTATTAAAGCTAGTCAATTTTAAATAATTAGGTTGTTCTTTTTTCAGAGTAACAAGTTTATTATTTTCAACCTTAAATAAATCTACTTGCTGACCTTCTTTAAAATCTTCAACTGTCTTTAAAAAATCCAGCGTAGTTAAAACCGCTGAGCGTTGTAAACAACTATAATCAGGAAGAATATCTTTTACTATTAAAGATGCATGGCTGGTTTGTGATTCATTACTCACTGTGCGAAATAACTGGCTTTGTATTTTCTCGCCTTTATTGATATGCAGCCGTTTAGCCAACGCATGGGTGATTAATACTTCGTTATTTTGTACAGGTGCGTCAATAGCTGTCAATTTTAATAAAGGATCACCTTGTCCTGTGGGTATTAAATCAACGGAGTTATTTTTATTTTCCTTATCAATAATATTAATATCGGTATTAAGAAATCGAGTGATAGGAATAATAAATTGAATACGAGAATCCTTAGTCTTTTGTTCAAACCAAAGGGGTGAAAGATGATAATGCCCTAGCATTTTAATTTCTAAATTACAGGGATCATTTAACAAAAATTCTCGCTGAGTATTAATAACACCTTGTTTTAAGCCAAAAAGAATTAACAGTGGTGTCACTATACTCACAATAACGCACAGTAATACCCCTGTTGCCTTCCAATCATGCCTTAATTCTTTAAAGGCTAAGATTAAAACCAGTTTTTTACTTACCGTAAAACGTTTTTTAGCTGAAGCAGGCAGTTTTGCCTCCCGATTGAAGGGACGCTCTGATTTCACGCAGACCCAAACGCCCGATCCATGAATAATCATGGGTAACGATAACTGCGGTGCGTTTTTGGCTACGCATTAACTCCACGAAAAGCTGCATAACGCTTTCGGCACGCGCAGGGTCGAGAGCAGAAGTGGGTTCATCTGCTAATAACAATAACGGGTGGTGAGCTAAGGCTCTGGCAATTGCTACCCGTTGCCGTTCACCGATAGAGAGTTGATACGGTTTTTTAATGAGTAAATGCAAAATATCGAGTTGTTCAACAATGACTTGTAATTCCACATCCCAGCTCTCGCCCTGTCGTAATAATTGCTTGGGTAACAAGATATTTTCTTGAACCGTTAAAAAGGGCAACAAACCACCTGTTTGCAACACAAAACCTAAATAGCGCATTCTTAAGCTGTCTAGTTGCTGCGGATGGTTTTGCCACAAATGGCTTATATCAATATTTCGTTTAGGTAATTGCCAGCGTAATGAACCCGATTGCGGCGGAAAAATAAGCCCCAATATTTCCAATAACGTGCTTTTACCCGAACCACTCACGCCCGTAATAGCAATGATTTCACCTGCCTGAATGTTTAAATATGGTACATGAATGGAAAATGCCTGTTCGCCACTGCCACGCATACAATAAAGATTGTCGATTTCAATCACGGACTTACTCTAAGGTAAAAGATCGAGTGGAATAAGAGCAACTGCATCGGTCGTGTCGCTTTCATCTGCCAGTTTATGCCAAGCAGAAGACTCTCCTTCCATTTTCTCATAAGCCTTCAATTTACCACGTAAAGTAGACAGTAAAGTCTCACGCCCACTAGGCCCTTTAGCTACCCAATCCTGTTCAGTTATACCCATAATTTGGCTTTTATAAGGCAGGTCTTGTAACTCCTCCAAATTCAATAGTTCGCCTACCGTTGCATCATCGTTAAGCCTTTTAGGGTCTTGTACTATGGTGCTTGCCTTCATTTTTAAGGTTTTAAAGAACTGTTCGGCTTGTGAGCTGGTACTGCTTTTAGAATCAGCATCGCTGTCAATAATGGCTTTAATTTTCTCCCCTAGCGTATTTAACTCAGCGTGTGACAGTAAAACATTCACCTGTACTTTCATCGGCGAAGTTTCTGTGCTTTTGTCATTAATCCAACCTTCGATAATATCTGGAACTTGCGTACCTTCTTCAACACCTAAATACTTAAGTCGTAAGGCATTACCTAACAGCAATTGGTCACTACGCATTTTATCTTTTTGTTTAGCATAATCAGGATTTGCATTTTCCAAGGCCGTTTTAGGGCAAAGCTCGTTATTTAATTGTTTTTCTTGGCCTTGGCTATTTTCAAGTAGTGAAAGCATCCCCGCTGTCGAACGTTGAACAATACAGTCGAGTGAGTCGCCGAAAAAATCCGTTTGACCTTCTTGAATCTCCCGATCATAGTAAAGTGAGCTATTAGTTATACTGTTGCGGCTTAACTCTTTATATTGACTTTCGGCTTTTTTATGATTCTTAATACCCTTAGGTGTTTTAAGATGTAGTGCATAAATATTAATATCCTTTGTTTTTTGGGCAATTTCTTTAATTATCTTACTGTCTAAATCTTCTACAGAACTGATTTGAGAGCCATCGGGTAACTTTTCAGTAGACTCAATCGCTCCCGCATCGGTAATAAGAACAATATTACGCCCTAAAAAATTTTCCCAATTAATTTGATTAATAGCAGCCAATACACCCGCATAACTGTCTTCATCAAATTTAATGCTTGAAACAGAGGCTTCATTAATATTATTAATTATATTAATGAAATCCTGTTCTTCTTGTGGATTAGTTGGATTCACAAATAATTTAGTGACATATTAGACTTGTTGCACCAGAATAAATAAGAATAGATAATTACTATTATCAATAAAACAGGACTAATAAACGGCTATGAAATTGGGATTATCTGATTTAAAAACAGAAAGGCAGTGTCGGGCGGCGATAGGGATGGATAA
>JAUYBJ010000247.1 GCA_030693155.1 Methylococcales bacterium | reverse complement strand
GCGTGCCAGCTGGTTACGTGCAATGGGTAAGTTATGTTTAGAGTTCGTTGTCGATTTGAACCGCCGTTTGGTATTACACCTCAACTGCGCCTCTTGCATGAGTCGTCCAATACGTCGCCGACTCGCCGTGTAGCCTTGTTTCTCCAACACTTTTTTAAGACGGAGCGTGCCATACACCGCCCTATTTTTCGTAAAGGCGGCGGTTATCACGGATTTCAAGTCCGCATCCTGCTTCGCTGTAGGTGTTTGCACTGCTTTTGCCCACGCGTAGTACGCACTGCGGGTGACTGACAACACGGCACACAACAAGGTGACGCAATAATCCGCGCTTTGTTCCTGAATCCATGCGTACTTCACCGTGTTTCTCTGGCAAAGTACGCCTCGATTTCGGGGCTAAAGCCCCTCCCACATAACAATAAAAACAATGGGTTATGAAATTAAAAAATAGTTTCATAGATTGTTTTGATAATAGTTTCACAGTCTCAGTAGACTGGGAATGCACTGCTAACCAATTAAACCAACACCTGTTCCTGCAATAATTTTATCTCATCCCTGAATTTCGCCGCCTGTTCAAATTCCAGATTTTTCGCGTGTTGATACATTGCGTCTTCCAGCTTCTTGAGTTTTTTACTCAGTTGTTTGGGAGTCATGCTGTGATAATCAGCTTGGGGTTCGACGACCTGTAAACCTATCTTGGTGTACGTTGCGCCATTGGCAGGCAT
Organism: Methylococcales bacterium; assembly: GCA_030693155.1. Lineage (GTDB taxonomy): Bacteria > Pseudomonadota > Gammaproteobacteria > Methylococcales > Methylomonadaceae > UBA4132. The sequence continues at coordinate 8,682 of JAUYBJ010000247.1, read as the reverse complement.
GATGGTTTGTAAAATATCGGTGATGGATTTGTTAATGCTGACGGGTTCTATGCCGTGCTTGATATTAAATTCGTGTTGTTTTTCACGGCGGCGGTCAGTTTCATCAATCGCTTGCTGCATGGAACGGGTGATTTTGTCGGCGTATAAAATCGCTTTGCCATGCAAATTACGCGCGGCGCGTCCGATGGTTTGCACTAACGACACCACGGAACGTAAAAAGCCTTCTTTATCCGCATCGAGAATGGCGACCAACGACACTTCGGGAATGTCCAAACCTTCGCGTAATAAGTTGATACCGACCACCACATCAAACGTGCCTAAACGTAAATCACGAATAATTTCCATACGTTCCACAGTTGCGACATCGGAATGCAAATAGCGCACTTTGATACCGTGTTCGGTGAGGTATTCGGTTAAATCTTCGGACATCCGTTTGGTGAGCGTGGTAACTAATACCCGCTGATTGATCTTAACGCGCTTGGTAATTTCTGATAATAAATCATCGACTTGCGTAGTGGCAGGACGCACCTCAACCACAGGATCCAGTAAGCCAGTCGGTCTGAGCACTTGTTCAACAAACGCGCCGCAATGGTCTTTTTCGTAATGACTAGGTGTGGCAGAAACATAAATGCGTTGCGGCGATTTAGCTTCAAATTCATCAAAACGTAACGGGCGATTATCCAACGCGGACGGTAAACGAAAACCGTACTGTACCAGCGTTTCTTTGCGCGACCTATCGCCTTTGTACATCGCGCCGATTTGCGGCACGGTAACGTGACTTTCATCCAAAACTAATAGCGCGTTGTCGGGTAAATAATCAAACAGCGTGGGCGGTGATTCGCCATCGCCTCTGCCTGATAAATAGCGGGAATAGTTTTCAATGCCTGAGCAATAGCCGATTTCTGAAATCATTTCTATATCAAACAGTGTGCGCTGTTCCAAGCGTTGCGCTTCGACCAATTTATTCTGTGAATACAATTCGGCTAAACGCTCTTTTAATTCTATTTTGATGGATTCGACAGCGGTTAATAATTGTTCACGCGGCGTAACATAATGGCTTTTCGGATACACGGTAAAGCGGGCGACACGCTGGCGAATTTCCCCTGTTAAGGGATCGAATAATGATAATTGCTCAACTTCATCATCAAACAGTTCAATGCGCAAGGCTTCGGCATCGGCTTCAGCAGGAAATATATCAATCACTTCACCGCGTACCCGATAAGTACCACGGCGTAGTTCTATATCATTACGCGTGTACTGCATTTCCGCCAAACGGCGCACAATAGCGCGTTGATTGATTAAATCGCCTTTGACCAGATGCAGCACCATTTGAAAATAGGACTCAGGTTCGCCTAAGCCGTAAATCGCCGACACGGTAGCCACCACAATGGTGTCGCTACGTTCTATCAAGGCTTTAGTGGCAGACAAACGCATTTGTTCGATGTGTTCGTTTAACGACGCATCTTTGTCGATAAAGGTATCGGAAGCAGGAATATAGGCTTCGGGCTGGTAATAATCGTAATAGGACACGAAATATTCCACGCTGTTTTCAGGGAAAAATTCTTTCATTTCCCCGTATAACTGCGCCGCCAGTGTTTTATTCGGCGCCATAATCATCGCAGGGCGTTGCGTTTGCGCGATGACATTGGCAATAGTGAAGGTTTTTCCTGAGCCTGTTACGCCCAATAAAGTTTGATGCACTTCACCATCATTCAGCCCTTCAATAAGCTGTTTAATCGCTTCGGGTTGATCGCCTGCTGGTTGAAACTGGCTGTGCAGTTTGAACGGCTTGTGTTTATCGGTGGGCATGAGGAGTATTCCACAGTGACTGGGTGCAACATTATCCAATTATTATTGATGGTGGCGGTGTTCTGTTACTGAGGGATTAAGACTGCCAGTCCTCAAAGGACTGGCAGTCATGCCTTACAACAGATTAACCCTCTACCCACTATTTTTGCGGCGCGGCGGGCTGATTTTTCAAACTGCCTTTCACTTCAGGCGGCATATAATTTTCATCATGCTTTGCCAGAACTTCCTGAGCAATGAATACGCCGTGACTATCCAGTTTGCCGTTGGCAACGATGCCCTGCCCTTCACGGAATAAATCGGGCAAGATGCCTGTGTATTCTACGGTGACTTCTTTGCTGAAATCAGTCAGTTTAAAACGTACCATCATGCCGTCATTGGGGCGTTCGACTGAGCCTTTAATTACCATGCCGCCCAAGCGAAACAGCGCGTCTTTCGGGGCTTTTCCGTCCATCACATCAGTGGTGGAAAAAAAGTACATCAAATTTTCATTAAACGATTTTAATGCAAACCCAGTCGCGACACTGGCACCGAGTACCATTAAACCGATAAGCATTAAGCGTTGTTTTCTTGCAGGTTTCATTATTCTGACCGTTGTTGCTTAAGAGATAAAGAACGTAAAAATTGTTTGCGTTGCCAGATGGGAATGATGATATTAGCAAGCATGACAACCAGCGTTAAGCCGTAAGAAGTCCACACATAAAAGGCATACCCGCCCATTGCCAAAAATTCAGCTAAGCTGTTAAACGTCATGATTGTTGCTCCAAAAATCTGTTTTTAACCCATTGGGCATTGCGTTCGCGCTGTAATAATTCCACTCGCGCACGTTGTAACATGGCGATGACATAATACATTTTAAAGGACAGAGCCATTAATAACAGCGGCACCAGCATAGAAACATGAATCGACGGTTTATCCATTTTAGTCACTGTCGGGCCTTGATGCAGAGTGTTCCACCATTCCACTGAATAATGAATAATGGGGATATTGACCACGCCGACTAACGCTAAAATTGCAATTGCTTTCGAGGCAACGCGCTTGTCGTCTATCGCGCCATACAAGCCAATCACGCCCAGATATAAAAATAATAAAATCAATTCGGAAGTCAGCCGTGCATCCCACACCCACCACGTTCCCCACATCGGTTTGCCCCATAATGAGCCAGTAACCAGCGCGATGAAAGTAAAACTTGCTCCGATAGGTGCGCTGCTGATAGCGACCACTTCCGCCAGTTTAACACGCCACACCAAGCCGATACCGCCCGCCGCTGCCATCACCATATAAATAAACAGCGACATCCACGCACTAGGGACATGAATATAAATAATGCGGTAACTGTCACCTTGCTGATAATCAGGCGGTGCCAACACTAAACCACCGTATAATCCTGCGGCAGTAAGCAGGACAAAAATCGTCACCAACCACGGCATTAATTTTTCAGTCAATGCGTAAAAATGCGGCGGTGAAGCCATGCGATGAAAAAAACGAACAACTGCATCTGGAATTAAAAACATGATGTATCAATAAGGTTTGGAGTAAATGGTAAAATTATGGACTGTGTTACTTAAGCCGTCAGTAATTTTGCATTATAACTGAACGGCTTTTTATTTTTCGTTGATTGTTTTTACCATCTTATAAACAGATGATATTTACTTAGCTAGTCAGCTACCCAACCAGCCGCGATTAGCTCGTCAACAGTAGTATAAAGATACTCGACATCAGTCTTACTGTCTTGAATCAACAGTTTTCTAACCATCCAATCTTTTATATGAATTTTCCCAAAGCCACCATTGATATTTTTCATATACACAAAATCATCATGCGGCATAAAGCCTAAATCTAATACATTACGAGTTTCTTCTATCAATTTATCAGACCATCGATTATTAGTGGTATTTGTATTCAATATAGATTTCAATTCTTCAATAGAGAAGCGAGACTCTGAAACCGTCAACATTCCAATTCGATTCAACATTGAGTATCGCGCATCTTCTCTTGGCAAAATATAAAGCCAATTTACTTTTCTCAAGTGAAAATACGCTTCATCTACGAACTTATGTAATCCAGATTCATTATGGAAATCGGAAATGTAACCACCAATAATCTGCCCAACAAGCAAGTACCCTGTTGCCGCAGATGGGCAGATTACCCAGTCATTTTCTTTCATTTCAAAAGCAAACCTCCACGCCATATTAGCTTGTAAAGCGTTATTAGTCTGCTGAGAGTTTCGACTAGGATATACCTTGCTGAACTTTGAAAGATAATCTGCATAACCATCTTCGTAAAGACGCATATCGCCTATGGCGGGCCAGCCTATACTGATATAACCCTCGGTATTCGGTTTTGGAGGAAATGGCCCTTTCTGTGAGTTAAAAGCTGGAAGCTGATAACCGCCCTCTCCGACGAAAACACCGAAAACTTTATTTTGTTGATCTGACATACTTTTAATCTCCACATAATCACCTATAGAATGCCCATAGTAACCTAATTTAAACCTATTTAATACTTATTTTAAACCTATCGTATACACATTTACTGACCATTAAAAATAACCAAAAACCTCTTGACTAACAATATAATTAACTTTGAATGACATCTAGCAACTTGTCATGCAAAGTTAAATCGTAACGGCGTTTTGATTTTCGCCGATTGTTGTTTCAAACTAAGATATAACACTTTACTGATAACCCAACCTCATCATCCATGCGCAAAATCCGCCTTAGGCTCTCTCATAAGCTAATCATCATTAGCACCTTATTGATGATGAGCGGCATCCTTTATGTGCATTACGCGCCGAAACCGCCGCTGTCCAGCTTCTATACCAATTCGACCGCCATTTATGCGCGGCACGGTGAATTATTGCGCTTAACACTGGCAACCGATCAGCAATATCGCGTTTGGACACCGTTAGCGGACATTCCCAACAGCGTGCAACAAGCGACGTTATTGTATGAAGACCGCTGGTTTTATCGCCATTTGGGAGTAAATCCGTTTGCCTTGTCGCGCTCGGTGTGGATGACTTACGGCAAAGCAGCCCGACAAGGTGCATCGACCATTACCATGCAGGTGGCACGCCAGTTATACGACATCAACAGCCGCACGATAGGCGGCAAACTGTGGCAAATTGCGGCGGCGTATTGGCTGGAATTGCGTTATACCAAACAAGAAATACTGGAAGCCTATTTGAATATCGCCCCCTATAGCGGCAATATCTCAGGCGTAGCGGCGGCGAGTTTGATTTTTTTCCACAAGCCCGTTATCGATCTGAGTTTAACCGAAGCACTGGCATTGGCAGTGATTCCCCAAAATCCCGTACGCCGTGCGCCTAATCGGCAATTACCGCCTCCATTATTAGACGCACGACAACGCCTGTGGCAACGCTGGTTAAAAAACTACCCGCAAGATAAACGTTATGCGGCTGATTTTGCGCTGCCGTTAGCGGTCAATGCCAGAGCCGATAAGCCGTTTCTCGCGCCGCATTTAACCAATTGGCTGCTCAAACATTACCCCGAACAGCGCAGTATTCACAGCAGTATTGATTTGCCCGTGCAGAAAAATACCAAGCAACTGGTGGATAACTACATTACCCAGAATCGCTCCGCTGGTATCCGCAACGCGGCGGTGTTATTGCTGGACACCCACACCATGCAGGTGAACGCGCTGGTGGGTTCGGCAGATTTTTGGGATAAACGCATTTCGGGGCAAGTGAATGGCGTATTTGCCAAACGCTCCCCTGGTTCAACTTTAAAACCGTTTGTTTATGCGTTAGCCTTGGATCAGGGTTTGGTGCATCCGCGTACTGTATTAGCAGATACGCCCACGTCATTTGGCGCGTTTAATCCTGAAAATTTTGACGGGCGATTTATCGGCCCTGTGACCGTGCAGGATGCGTTGGTACGCTCACGCAATATTCCTGCGCTGACCGTTGCCGCCAAATTATCCTCGCCCAGTTTGTACGGTTTTCTTAAACAATCGGGTGTATCGGGTTTGAATACTGAGGAGCATTATGGGCTATCGCTCACGTTGGGTAGCGGTGAAGTCACGATGGAAGAATTGGCAAAACTGTACGCCATGTTAGCCAATCGGGGCGTGTTGCGTTCTGTCAAATACCTAGCCGATTGTCCGATGACTGCCAGTCCTTTGAAGGACTGGCAGTCATGCTCGCAAGAAAACGAACCGCCACTGGCATTACTCAGCGACGCAGCGGCATTTATTACCCTTGATATGCTGACCAACAATATCCGTCCCGATTCCAAACGCAGTGCCAAGCCAAAAGTGGCGTGGAAAACAGGCACGTCATGGGGCTTTAAAGATGCGTGGACGGTGGGGGTCGTCGGGCATTATGTGTTGGTGGTCTGGGTAGGAAATTTTGATAACACAGGCAATACCGCCTTTGTCGGCATTCAAACCGCCGCGCCGTTATTTTTTACTATCGTTGACAGTATGCGCACCCAGCATTTACTCAGAGGTTTGGACAACGAACCTGCCCTTCCACCTGCCAATGTGCGCGAGATTGATGTGTGCGCGGCAAGCGGTGACTTGCCCAATGCAGATTGTCCCACGTTAGCAAAAACGTGGTTTATTCCCACCAAATCGCCGATTAAAACCAGCGTATTACATCGCGCGGTGTATTTTGATAACACCAGCGGCGCGGTGGTGTGTAAAGACCAACCCAACAGCCGCAAAGAAGTGTATGAATTTTGGTCGAGTGAGATGTATAAATTATTTTTAGAAGCAGGTATGCCGCGCCGCCAGCCGCCTGTATTACCCAGCTGTTACGATGCGCTGACCGCAGGTGCGGATATTCCTGAAATTGTCTCGCCGTCCATGGCGGGAACCTACACGCTACGCGCCAGTAAACCCAGCACCATCGGTTTACGCGCCAACAGTCGCAACGGTAAAGATATTTTCTGGTTTGCCAATAAAAGTTTCATCGGCAAAACCACTGCGTCAGAAACCTTTTCATGGTTGCCCAGTTATGGCGGAACTTATTTGATACGCGCGGTCGATAGTGTCGGCAATGCCGATTCACGACAGATTACTTTGGAGTTTGTGCCTTAATGTTGGCTGCTGTTACGCATGAAAAAGCCATAGTCCACGAAAAGCACGAAAAAATATCATCATTCCAACGCTCGGCGTTGGAATGTAGTCGTTGACGCTCCAGCGTCTTCATTAAAATGGCAATATATCAATGAAACACAAACTGAAATAAGGACGCTGGAGCGTCCTCAGACGCATTCCAACGCGGAGCGTTGGAACGATAATAAATAATACACCACGCAAAAACACAGGCTTAGCTCACAGTTACCTCATTATTTTTTAATCCTTTTTATGCTTTTCGTGTCTTTCGTGGACAAGAGCTTCTTACCTATTCGCGCTCCGATTGGCTACAATACCGCGTATTACTTCACTTAAACTTCAAGAAAATCATGACACATTCAATTGTATACGCGCTGGATTTTGACGGCGTAATTTGCGACAGCGCGGTAGAAACGGGGATGACTGGCTGGAAAGCGGCGCAAACCATCTGGCAGGATATGCCAACCGAGATACCGCCTGAAATGGTAGAACAGTTCCGTTTGATAAGACCGATTATTGAAACAGGCTATGAAGCTATTTTAGCCATGCGTTTGTTATATTTAGGCAACACCACCGAGGCGATTTACCGCGATTATGCGGCAAAAATTCAAGCGTTAATGCAGGATGCACAGATCACGGTTGATGAGTTGAAACAACGCTTCGGCGCGATTAGAGATGCGTGGATAGCCGATGATTTGGCGGATTGGGTGGCAATGAATCCATTGTTTCCCGCTATTGCTGACAAATTACAATCGCTCACTCATGAGTGGTACATCATCACCACCAAACAGGAACGTTTCGTTAAACAGATTTTACAAGCTAATGGCATAGAACTCAGTGATGAGCGGATTTTTGGATTAGACCGCAATAAAACCAAGCCTGAAATTTTAACCATGTTACTGCAACAGCAACCAACCGCTGATATTCGTTTTGTCGAAGATCGCCTGCCTACCTTATTGAATGTGCAGAAAGAACCAGCACTGGCGGATGTGCAATTAATATTTGCCTTGTGGGGCTATAACACCGCAGACGATAAAGCCCACGCACTGCAACAGGCTTTTGTGTTGCAAGAGTTGCCTGATTTTTTGTTGTAAAACCTTACGATGAATCCGTATAACTTAGCATAATGCCATAGGTGATAAGGTTATGAAACATATTGTTGATGCAGGTTGTGACAGTGCGACACTGTGCTTTTTTGATCCCGCCGCATTGCCCGTAGACTTTGATGTGCAAATCGAAGAGGATGCTGTTGAACTAATGGAACAGTTACAAGCCCAGCAAGTGCTTTGGTTTAGCGAGACTGGCGGGGATGGAAACTATATATTTCATGTTTATGTCGATGAAGATGCACCACCGTCTTTACACAGCAAGGCAACATTAGTCGATAGCTTTGATACTTTTTCCATACCCAGTGGGCAGCTTTGTATTTGCGGTGCGGAATATGCCGCAAACAATCCGCTAGTGGGCAGCACCTTTACCCCTAAAGGCGGTTTAGGCAAGTATTCTGGTATCGGTAATATTGTTGAACTTGCCGCAGGGAATTATCGGCTGGAATTATTAGTCATCCAAGGGGCGGATAAACATTCGTATTTCGCACAAAAATCCGCCGTACCTGATTATGTCTTGATGGCGTATAAAAATAGCGCGTAGGCGTACAAACCTAGTACACCAAACCGAAAATACGCAGGGTGTGTCACACGACCAAAGGTTTGCCAATATAAGTCCATCGAAAAGGTTTAGCCAGAGTTGCGTTGAAAAACGCAATAAACTTCAAAATGCGTTCTTTAAGTTCATCGG
>JAUYBJ010000232.1 GCA_030693155.1 Methylococcales bacterium | reverse complement strand
ATTTATGCGGTATTCAAGCTGGAATGCTTGAAGATAAAACACAAAACCAATCATTTTGCATTGCGTACCAGGCTCTTCATCAAGGCAAACCAGTTGGCTTATGAAGCATTGCAAAAATTAAGGGCTGGGTAACATCAGTTATTTATATGAGATGGGAACGGGTGTTCGTTCATCCAAAACAAATTGGTCTAATCAGTACCAATTCTACAAAGATAAAATATCTGAAATCCTAGATAATTATGTAACATCAATTCCAGAGAACCCAGAACTGTGTCCAGAAGCCATAGCTGTGTTTCAAATGTATATGTCAAATATAACGAATGCTAAAAATGTATCCAGCCAGATTCGCTTAGAAGAAACCAAGAGAAGTATTAACGATCTTGGGATTAGTCGTATTGTGAAAATGAAAGAAAACTTCGCTAATGATAATAAGCGTTTCGAGCAAGATACTCAAATCAAGGATTATTGTAGCAAGCAAATACCTCAGAATCCGTTTTACGTTCCCAATATGTAATAACTCTGTAGCAATTCGTCGAGACGCTATGGTTCTTGTACACGCCCCAACATTGCGTGTTACTCCGTGTGGGCTACATTTTAAAATCGAAACACCCAAGGCTCAACCCATGCACAAAAAATTTCAATACAGTCTATTAATGCTAACGCTATTAGCAGCACCAGCCAGCAATGCAGCTGATACGAATCAACAAGGGGGACAGACTATGTTATTGCAATCAACCGCTTTTACTCTGCAAGGTAATATCCCGAAACGTTATACTTGCGATGGGGAGAATGTGTCGCCGCCGTTGATGTGGTCGGAGTTGCCCGCTAATAGCGCGAGCCTGGTACTGATAGTTGATGATCCTGACGCGCCTGATCCTGCGGCTCCGAAACGGACGTGGGTGCATTGGGTGTTGTATAACATTCCGCCGTCTGCGTCGGGATTAGTTGAGGCGGTGCAGACGCTGGAATTACCGCAAGGTACGTTGCAGGGTGTCAACGACTGGAAAAAAACGGGTTACGGTGAGCCGTGTCCGCCCATTGGTCGGCATCGTTATTTCCACAAGTTGTACGCGCTGGATGTGTTGCTTCCTGACCTTCATGAACCTGATAAAGCCACCTTGGAAAAAGCGATGGCTGGGCATATTTTGGGGCATCAAGAATTAATTGGTACTTATCAGCGATAGGTTTGTAACGAGTGGTTCAATGTCAATTGTATAAATAAACTTGCCAGGTCTTCAAGACCTGGCAGGTTTGAGTCACTAGCGTCTACGCCCTTGCTGACCTTTAGCGTCAGGCTTAACCGCGACGTGTTTTTCTTTTTCCATGCCCACATATTCAAATAATAAATCCAGTTCTTTGTCGGTGAGTTCGTAGAAGCGGCTGGTTCTTAAGCCTTCGGGTAATACGATTGGCCCGTAACGCACACGGATTAAACGGCTGACGGTGAGCAGCGTTTGTGATTCCCATAAGCGTCTGACCAGACGGTTACGCCCTTCGCTGACGATGACGTTGTACCATTTGTTCGCGCCTTCGCCGCCTGCGAAATGAATTTCATCAAATTTGGCTTTGCCGTCTTCCAGTTCTACGCCTGTTTTCAGAGTCTCCAAGGTAGCATCGGAGACATGACCCAAAATGCGTACTGCGTATTCGCGCTCCACTTCGGTGGAGGGGTGCATTAAGCGGTTAGCCAGTTCGCCGTTGTTGGTGACTAATAATAAACCTGAGGTGTTGATGTCTAAACGACCGACGGCAATCCAACGCGCGGTTTCCAGTTTGGGCAGGTTTTTAAAAATCACGGGGCGATTTTCAGGATCGTTGCGCGTGACCACTTCACCTGTGGCTTTGTGATACAGCAATACGCGAGTCGGTTGTTCGGCAAATTTTTCCCAATGCACTACGCGGTCATTGATTTGCAGGTAGTCGCCTACTTTGAGTTTTACGCCTTGAGTGACGACTTCGCCGTTGACTTTAATGCGACCTTCTTCTATCCAGCGTTCAATTTCACGGCGTGAAGCGATACCGCCACGCGCTAACATTTTTTGAATGCGTTCACCTGACTCGCTGGTGGGTTGCGAAACGACTTTGGTCGCGGGTTTTTCGACTGCGCTCGGTGCGGGTTTGGCAGGACGCTGTTTGGGCGTGGTTGCTTGGGTGGTTTTTTGCTTACGCTGTTGTTTGGGGGTTTTCACGGTGTGCCTGTGCGGTGGAGTTATCAAGTATCGGCTCGTCGAGTTGTTGTATCTCGGCTAAAGTCGGGAGTTCGGTTAGGGTGCTTAGATTAAAATAATCCAAAAATTGTTTGGTTGTGCCGTAAAGCGAGGGGCGACCAGGAACGGCTTTTTGTCCGATGACTTTTATCCATTCACGTTCCAATAAGGTTTGTATGATACTGGAACTGACGCTTACGCCGCGTATATCTTCGATGTCGCCGCGCGTCACAGGTTGGCGATAGGCAATAATGGCGAGGGTTTCCATCAGAGCGCGGGAATATTTGGGCGGTTTTTCTTCAAATAACCGCGCGACCCAGTGCGATAATTCGGCTTTAACTTGAAACCGATAGCCGCTGGCAACCAATTTTAATTCAATCGGGCGCGGTTGATAATCGGCGGCGATAGCGTCGATTGCCGTTTGAATATCCGTAAGTTCGGGTTGTTCGATTTCAGGGAAAACCTGTTGTATTTGCTTGCAGCTCATCGGACGATGCGCGGCAAATAATAGGGCTTCTACGATATGTTTTATGTCCATGATTAAGCAGCTTTAACGCGCAATTCGCTGTAAGGTTCGGCTTGAGTAATTTCGATAAGGCTGTCTTTGCCCAGTTCCAATATGGCTAAAAAGGTGACGACCGCGCCCGCACGTCCTTCTTGTTGGCTGAATAATTGCGGAAACGTGCAGCTTTCAACGCTGGTCAGGGTGTCTAAAATGCGGGTCATGCGTTCGCGCAGCGATAACGGTTCTCTGGAAACGTGGTGGTGACTGTGTTGATCGACGCGGATTAACACATCTTTAAACGCCAGTAATAAATCGTGCAACGGCAATTCAGGCAAGGCTTGCTCTACGCTTAATGCGGAAACATCGACTAGCGTGCTGAACAGTTCGCGTTCCATACGCGGTAGCTCGTCGATTTGTTCAGCGGCGTTTTTAATAATTTCGTATTCTTGCAGACGGCGAATCAGCGTGGCACGCGGGTCTTCTTCTTCGATTTCTTCTTCGGTTTTTCTGGGCAATAACATTCTGGATTTTATTTCTGCCAGTAATGCTGCCATCAGTAAATATTCCGCCGCCATATCCAGATTTAATATGCCCATCAGTTGAATGTAGGCGATATATTGCTGGGTAATTTGGGCAATGGGAATATCCACGATGTCCATATTTTGCCGTCTGATTAAATACAGCAATAAGTCCAGCGGCCCTTCAAAGGTATCCAGTAAAACTTCCAGTGCGTCGGGTGGAATGTACAGGTCTTCGGGTAGCGTATGAAGCAACGTGCCATTGACGGTGGCGAGAGTAGGAAGAGTGGTTACTGCGTCCATTATTGATTGGTGATTATCCTGCACTTAAACCAGCAATATAAAAAAACAGTTGCTGAGCAATGAACAGCGGATACGCTAAAATCGTACCCAGTACATTAGTCGATAATAAAAGTAATAAGATAATAAAACCGAATCGCTCCAGTTTGTTGTATTGCCACGCCCAGTAATTAGGTAATAGACCGCTTAAAATACGACTGCCATCTAACGGCGGAATCGGTAATAAATTAACCAACGCCAATACCAGATTGATAGAAATACCTGCAATGCCTGTATAAATCAACGGTTCAGCAACCATCGCCGCATCAGAACCGATAGTCATACCGACCCGCGCAATCAATGCCCAAAAAATAGCCATCAGAATATTGGACACAGGCCCTGCTAATGCCACGATTGCCATATCGGCGCGTGGATTTTTAAAATTGCGCGGATCAACAGGCACAGGTTTCGCCCAGCCAAAAATAAAGCCTGTACCTGTAATTAACAGCAAACCAGGAATAATAATCGTACCGACTAAATCAATATGTTTAATGGGATTAAGGGTTAAACGACCCTGACTGTCGGCGGTATTATCGCCGTATTTTTTCGCTACCCAGCCATGCGCGACTTCATGCACGGTAATGGCAAACACCACGGGCAATATCCAGACGATAATGCGTTGTAATAGACTTAATTCATTCATCATGATTGCAGTGTCCTTTAAATTTTACCTGCAAGCCTAAAAAATAGACCTGCAATAATGGTTGTTTGTAATAGCCCCATACCAATAATCCAGTAAATTAATTCTGCGTTAGAGCGGGAAATTTTAAAGAGAGCTATGCGTGGCAATTTCACTTAAAAAATCCTCATATTCTGCTTTATGGCTGCCACTGAAATTTGGCATCTTTTGGTTAGTGAGACAGCCTCTTGGTTCAACATAGCTAGATATTGTTTTTTGGGGATTCTCATGCCAATAAATATTAAAAGCGGCAAACTTTGGATAAAACTCCATGCTTGAATAATTGGGTATATTGTCGTGTATCCACCATGCCAATGCAGCCCAGTTATTTGTTCGTTCATAGTATGGAATAAAGGAATTCACAATAATACAAGCTGTTGCCCCCATATAACCATTTTCATCTTTTCTATCCCAAATGTGAGCCGCATAGTTGGACTCGTTTCTCGCACAGTTGTTTTTATTTTCAGCACCTTTTGCATTGACAGCACAAGACCTATAGGCAGAACGGATACTTATGCGCCCTAACTGTTTTTGTATTGGCTCAAGAACGTTTTGACAAAGTGCTTTACCCGCCATAATGGCAAGCTCTGGGTCGTCAGGAATATTGGGGATGCCCTCTATTTGAGCTATTTCTGAATACAGAAAATCTCGCATAAAAAAAGACTTCGAAAGTCTTTCACGACCAAAGTTTTCTAATGTTTTAACAGATGATGGTTTTTTCAAGGCTTTTTCCGTTTCACTAATCCAACATCGGCGCAATGCCTTTGCCCTGTCTGAGAATTTCGGTGCCACTACTGGAAAATTCAATAATCGTGGTCGGTTCAAATTCAATGATGCCCGCATCAATGATTAAATCCAGCTCATGCTCCAGCTTTTCCCGAATGTCAAAAGGGTCGGTCAATGCTTCATCGTCATTGGGTAACATCAAGGTCGAGCTAAATAAGGCTTCGCCCAATTCTTGCAATAATAATTGTGTGACGGGATGATCGGGAATACGAATACCGATGGTTTTTTTCTTGGGATGTTGCAAACTGCGCGGCACTTCGCGGGTGGCATCCAAAATAAACGTAAATGCACCGGGGGTTAGGGTTTTAATCAAGCGATACGCATCGTTACCGATTTTGGTAAAGGTAGCGACTTGTGATAAATCTTTACAGACCAGCGTAAAATTATGCTTATCATCCAATCGTCTGATACGCCGAATCTTATCCATTGCCTGTTTGTCGCCAACCATACACGCCAGTGCGTAAGACGAATCGGTAGGATAGGCAATCACGCCACCTTGCCGAAGAATCTCGACAGCACGATGAATTAATCGCAGTTGCGGGGTTTTGGGATGCACTTCAAAAAACTGAGCCATTGCTTATGTGTGGTAATAGATGAACATCGGGTAATTATACCGTACATCCACTTAAGCGGCTTGTTTTGCGAAAAACTTGGGTACAATAAGACACTAAGTCACTCAACAATAACGGTCGTTTAATGATTATTCGTATTGCTCTGTTACTGCTTGCTGGTGCATTTATTATGATGGCATCGGCGGATTTATTGACAGAATTAACCCTGCCAATCCTGCCTGATTTCATCACGCAATTAGGTTTGGGCTTATTATTGTCTGCATTTGCCTTGCTGATTATCATGGGTTTATTTGCACTTGGCACACAAATAATACAGGCGGTGATTAGTTATTGTTCAGCGACACAACGCGGACAACGGCGGTTATTATTTATTCAAACTAAACAAGCGCAACTAAAACAAATGTTTTATTACCGCGCGGTGCGTATCAGCTATGTGAATGAACGCACCAGACAACAACTAATACACAATAATAATTGTCAACACCTTGCCGCATTATCCAAAGCCATAGAGCAGGATTTGAATGCTTTAAAACCGCGCGTCTCCAGAGAGACACTAAAACAACTACAGCAAGAAAACCGCTATTATTATCAGCAACAAGACAGCGCGGAATTAATACAATTACAGCAAAAAATCAGTCATGACTATTAAACACTGGGTACTGCAAGCGGTTGACCTGCTGCATACGCTAAAAGATGAAAAACTGCATTGGCAAACCGATAATCAGGCGCGGCAACTGCAACTTAAACACGCCCGCATACTGGCAGAAAAACAGCTTGCCGATGAGTTAAAAAAGAAAAGTCTGCAACTAGAACACGACATCAGCTTATTACAAACCCAACAAAGCACCGATCTTGCCCTACTGAAAATCAAATGCAAGCAGGACATTAAAGACTATCAGCAATACCTGATTGCGTTGGATAAACTCAAAGAGTCGATAAAAAATAGCTACAGCCAACTGCCCGAAGCGGTCGCGTTTACTATTCATCATCATGCGAAACAGCTGTTAAACAGAATGTGGGAAGAGGAAAATTTTGAAGATAAGATGCGCCACGAAATGCGGTTGATTCAATTTATGACCACCGTCCATGAAGATGCCAGTGCAATGTTGCAGAGCGATACGCAGGATAAATTACCTGAAAAAACCTTGGGATTAATAACGGCTGTTGAAAATAAGGGTAGGGTGGGGTGAGGTACGAACCCCAACAAATATAATCACTCGTTCCCACGCGGCGCATCACTGCCATTAAGTTAAGCCGAAAAGCGTTATGACCGACTAAGGTAGACGCGAATTTATTCGCGCTTTCACAGTGTACTGCGCGAATAAATTCGCGCCTACCTTTTCTTAAACGCGGCGCATGGGAACGAGAAATTTACACCATTTACAACGACCCAAAATAAGCCGCCAACGCTTTCATATCATCCTCGGACAGCGTAGCCGCAATCGCCTGCATATGGCTTGCTTTGCGTGAACCGTCTTTAAAATTAGTCAACTGCTTCACTAAATAATCAGGTTGTTGACCTGCCAAACGGGGGAACTGCCCATTACCCGCACCCGCTTCACCATGGCAACCCAAACACATTGCAGCCTTGTCTTTGCCGACTTTAGCCAATGCCGCATCACCACCCGCTTTAGCCGCAGGTTGGTCGGCAAAATAAGCCGCCAGATTAGCCATGTCGTCATCACTTAAACTCGCCGCCATACCCGCCATCATCGAACTGGTGCGACTGCCTGATTTAAAGGCCTTCAATTGATTAACGATATACGCAGGTTGCTGAGCCGCTAAATTGGGAAACTGCGCATTAGCACTTTTACCGCCCGCCCCATGACAGCCTGCGCACATCGCCGCTTTTTGTTCGCCAGCCGCTTTATCCGCCGCCCACACAGGCAGGGTTAAAAAACAGCCCGCAATTAACAGAGCCGACATTGATTTTTGTAGTGTATTCATAACTCACCTCATACTGTAAATGATTAGTCACGCAGTCCAAATATACAACTGTTTGCTTAAAAGGCGTACAAAACATATTTTACAAGCCGCTGTTAGCATTTATTTCTTCACCAACTTTTGCACCACCAAACTGCCCACCATATCGCCTTCGACATTCACCGCAGTACGCAAGGTATCAATCAAACGGTCTACGGGTAATAAAATAGCGATTGCCTCCGCAGGCAAACCGACCGATTGCAACACCATGACCATCGTTACCATACCCGCACTGGGAATCCCCGGTGCGCCGATTGCAGAAATCATAGCAGTAAAAAAGACAATCAACTGCTGCACTAAATTCAATTCGATACCGACTAAATTAGCCACAAACAACGCGGCGGCGGCTTCATAAAGTGCCGTACCATCCATATTAATAGTTGCACCCAAGGGCGCGACAAATTGCGCGATTTCTTTACGAACGTGCAGATTATGTTCAACACAGCGCAAGGTAATCGGCAAGGTCGCCGAACTGGAACTGGTCGCAAAGGCGGTGACTAATGCCTCACGCGCACCGCGCCAAAAAGTCAGCGGCTGCATCCCCGTCATCACATACAAAATCAACGGCAACACAATGACACCATGCACCAATAATGTACCCATCACCACCGCGACAAATTTACTCAAACTGCTCAATAATGCCAGCTCCTGACTGACAATCAGTTTGACCAACAACGCCATAATGCCAAACGGCGTGATCACCATAATCCAGCGCACCATCTGCATGACAATTTCCAGCAGTTCTTGCAACAGCGTCAGAATATTACGATAACGCTCACCGCCAATCACCAGCGCGATACCCAGAAATAACGCAAACACCACCACCGCCAACACATTGCCCTGCGCTAAAGCGGCAACAGGATTCATAAATAAACCATGCAGAAACTGCGCAAAAAACTCCGCCACGCTCTGTTGCTTTGCCTCAAAATTACTCATAGCTTGCTGAAACATATCCAGATGCAAGCCCTGTCCAGCCTTAAAAATATGAGCGGCAACCAACCCCAACACAATAGCAATCGCCATCGAAAAAGCAAAAAACCCCAAAGTGCTAATCCACACCCGATGAATTTGCTGATACGCCTGCAAATTCGCCACCCCCACCACAATCGACCTAAAAACCAGCGGCACCAACACCATTTTCAACAAATCAATAAACAATGTACCCAGCAAATTAGCGACATATAAACTCGATTGCGTAATCGGCGCAGTTTTACCCATCGCCAGCAACGCTAAACCGATAATAATACCGAACAAAGCTCCTAGTAAAATCTGCGTGTTGAGTGTGGGGAGTTTCATTTTTATTCTGATTCCAGTTAAATTCAGGTGCTTATAAAACAGGCGTTAATTTTATTAACTCATATTTTATTTTTTCTTCGCCAGAATACGGGTGTGTTTTAATGGTTTGTTCTATTTCCGCTTGATAGGTTTCGTTAATCGTTGCGGATTGAATATACGCATAGTCGGCAATTCTGCCTGAAAATTTCAAGCTGTCGTCTGATGATAGTTCATAATTTTTTGTTCTGGAATTGAA
This sequence comes from Methylococcales bacterium, assembly GCA_030693155.1. GTDB lineage: Bacteria > Pseudomonadota > Gammaproteobacteria > Methylococcales > Methylomonadaceae > UBA4132. Next base: position 1,586 of record JAUYBJ010000232.1, on the reverse strand, counting down.
ACCGACCAGTTTGCCGATAATCGTTATGGTTTCTTTTTCGGCTATATCTAAGGTGCTGATAATATCAAACGCGCTTTTTATTACTTTTTTATCTAGTAGAAATTCACCACCGCGATGAATTCTAGGTGAACTCCATTCAAATTTTATATCACTGTGAATACTTAATAATTCTTTTAGTAATAGTTGGTATTTAGATGCGGCTCTGCCTTTCAGCTCATGAAGTTTATTTTTCAACGCGGCTTCATTATCGTTTACCATAAAAAGATACAGCAGCTCTAATAATGCGTTGGAGATAAGTGAATAATCAAATATATCATTATCCATATAGCTGGATTTTAATTGAATACCGAATGGACTGTTAAATATCTGACAGGCATTTAATGCGGTTTTTTGCAGGGTATCAGCGGGAATAGCTCCTTTTACCGTTGGTTTACCTGAGCAGGTTTGTCCGATAGCGTCGATGACTTCCTGAAAATAAATTAATGTTTTGCCCAAGTCTTTGATATTCATTGCTGCGCCCCAATTATCAGGCGGATAAAAATGTAAATTACAGACTTCTTTTTTTACCGCGTAATCAGCGTTGTTTGTATTTATTTTATCCAAACTATCCCGATGTTCTGCGGTTTGTCGGGATTGTATATTTTCGGTTGATGGTTCAGGGTAATAGGCTGGAAAATCGCTCAACGTGATTCCTCATTGGTTTTTATTGTTGGTATTGGCTTATTTAAAAGCAGTTAATAATTATACACAGTGAATCTTTATAAATCAGCGGTGTTATATGTCACCAGCCTGTTAAATAACGGTCAATCATGCCGCTGGATTCATTGAGCATTTCATCGGGTAAGTAACAGTTTTCTGGAATATAAACGCCCGCGCCTTGTTTTTTTAATTCACCGATATGGTTGGGTAATGAGCAGGGATTATGGCGTAAATCCAATACTCGACAATCAGGAAATAACGCCAGTTCAGGCGCAACAACGCTCAGGTGATTATGACTGACATCCAGCACGGCTAAATTTAATTGCCCGATGTCAGGCGGTAGCGCGTGTAATTGGGTATTGTCCAGATACAGTTCGCGTAAACGGCTGAGTTGGACTATATCAGGCGGCAGACAAGTGAGCGGATTATTGGACAAACCCAGCGCGTACAACGCGCTCAGTCGGGTAATATCAGGCGGAAAACGACTGAGTTGATTATTAGGTGCGTACAGTCGGCGTAACTGCTTGATCTGGGCTATTTCAGCGGGTAGCCAGCGCAGTTGATTACTGCCGATAACCAACTCTTCCAAGGCGGTCAGTTGTCCAATTTCAGGCGGCAAATAGCGCAATTGATTCAGGTATAAATACAAGGTGCGCAAGCTGTCGAGTTGCCCGATGTCGGGCGGTAATTGGATGAGTGCAAGCTGTGCTAAATTCAGTTCCTGCCATTGCTCTTGTTGGGCTAGGTGAATGTGGGCGATGAGTTGGTTTTTGGTCATGTTGATACGGGTGTTGAGTGGGCAAAAAATGATGCGAACAAGGCAAAAACAGGATTGCCATTTGCAACTTTATTATTTAACGATACTATGTGAAGCTATGCTAAACCTT
>JAUYBJ010000224.1 GCA_030693155.1 Methylococcales bacterium | reverse complement strand
CGGTTATGACATTCTCAGCAAAGCCGACAACCCCGTCTTTAAAATGGCGGCGGACATCGCCCGTTATCATCATGAAAAATGGGACGGCAGCGGCTATCCGCTGGGACTGGCAGGTGAAGCCATACCCGAAGCGGCGCGTATAGTCGCCATCGCCGACGTATTCGACGCATTGACCACCAAACGCCCCTACAAAGAACCATGGACACTCGACGACACTCTACAGACCATGCGACAAAATGCAGGCAGTCATCTCGACCCGCACTTATTCGACCGCTTTTTACAGATAATGCCCGAAATTCTCAGCATCAGAGCAACGTGGGGCAAGTAAATGGTTTTGCAATCAAAACTCATGAGTTTTGACTCCAGTAATATCGTAGGGTGGGCAGCTTTCTTCTGCCCACCATGTACTGACAACAACGGTGCGCAAAAAAGCATTTTTCTCGTTCCCACGCCGGCGAGACTGTGAAAGTATTATGAAAATAACTCACAAAACAGATTTTAACCTTTGCAAGTCATTGTTTTTATATACTGTGGGAGAGGCTTTAGCCTCGAATGCGGGGCTAAAGCCCCTCCCACATAACAATAAAAAAACAGCTAAAGCTGTTTTTACTCCTGTTGTCCGCTGAAAACGAGGCTTAGCGGTGATAGGGGTGATTATGCAGAATGCTCCATGCACGATACAGCTGTTCGGCAACCACAATACGCACTAACGGGTGCGGGAAAGTGAGTTTTGATAAACTCCATGATTCCCGCGCCAGTTGTTTGACTTCATCGGCTAAACCCTCAGGCCCACCGACCATTAATGATACCGATTGCCCGTTTTCCAGCCAGCGTTGCATTGCCTGCGCCAGTTCGGGGGTTGTCCACGGTTTACCGGGGATGTCTAAAGTGACGATGTGGGTGCTTTGCGGTAGCGCGGCTATCATGCGTTCGCCTTCGTCTTTGGTAATCCGCGCAATGTCGCTGTTTTTGCCGCGTTTACCTGCGGGAATTTCTTTCAGTACCAGTTCACATTCACGCGGTAACCGTTTGGCGTATTCATCGTAGCCCTGCTGTACCCAGCTGGGCATACGGTTGCCTATCGTAATAAAGTTGATTTGCATAAGGCGGTTATTTTAACGGACGACCTTTTGCATCTTTATTGATTTGTCCGCCAAATATCAGAATGGCTTCTGTGAACCCCCAGACTGCACCGTAACCTTTGAGGAGAAAAAGAAGTGCTAATTGCGCCAAGCCTAGTTTATAAAAGCCTAAATAAAATCGGTGTGCGCCTGTAAAACCTAACAGCAATGCCAATACGGCGGCAACATACTTATATTTAACGGCTTGTGGTGGCTGCAAGTAAGCCCCTACCAAATTGACATTAACAGCCGCATTGCCTTCGATGTCAAAATTAACATCATCACCTTCATCAGGCGGTACATCAGCCGCCCAGCCTTGTAAATCAAAAGCAAAAAACTGGTCTTCGCTTTTTATTACGCCCGATTGTGTTTTAGGGTCGTAACTTTCAATATGTCCAATCATTTCTTATCTGCCTTCTTGTGTTATTTTTATTATTTTAGTTATCTTGTAAACGTACCGCGAGTACATCGCATTGTGCATGATGTAAAACGGCGTTAGCGGTTGAGCCGAGCAGTAACGCCAGACCATGCCGCCCGTGTGAGCCGACAATAATTAAATCGACGTTGTTTTCTTCGGCAATGCGGATAATTTCAACTTTAGGGCTGCCCATTTCCAGCCACCGACACTCTTCAGGCACAGCCAGTTTAGTGGCGAGTTCTATTAATCTTATTTTCGCGTTTTCCATCAGTTCAGCGGTCAAGTCCAGATTAAAGGGAATATCCACGCCATAACCCGCATCGGTAATCGGCAAGCTGTCCACCACATGAACCAGACTGAGTGTCGCCTGATAGCGTTCAGCGAGGTCTTTAGCGCGATGGATGACAACATCACATTGTTCAAAAAAATCGACCGCCAGTAATATATGTTGGTAATTATTCATCAGTGTTCCTGTGTTCACGAAATAATTAAAGCGGTCACTTTAAATGCAACCACTAAATATAAGAATGCCAAACCTAAACCAAAAGCAAAGCTTTGTTCCAATGCGTTGCGCATGATATGCCCAGTAATGACCCAATGCCAGATAATTACGCCTATCATTGCCAAAAAAGCCAATAAATTCTCTGGGTTGACGACCATGGTCGCGATAGGCGGTAGCGCAAATAGATCAAGCAAAGCATCAACGCCTAATAATGCGCTGGTCGTTTGACAAAACCGTGTCAGTTTACCGCTGACAAATAAGCAAATCCAGCTGAAACTACCGATAAGCAACACACCGACCGCCGCTTTCAACGCCGCACCAAACCAGTCTGTGCTGAGATTCATCAATAAAAAATTGATACACAGGTTGGCAATAGCCAATAGTTTTAATAAGCCGAAGGAGTAGGGCAAGTTCTGTGGTGTTTTTTTCAGCAGGCAGATGTCGAATAGTAACTTTATCAGGTCAGACATAGTTTTATGAGTGCTCAGTGTGGGTGTAGTTATAGGTGTTATCATAAACTGAGTGTCCGTGTGCGTCCAAGTGCTAATCATCTGGCGCGTTCAATAATGCTGATAAGGCGTTGTGTATCGGTAAAAATAAGGCACTGAGTTATAATACACCTCGTCAATAATTTTGCTTGTTGTATGTAGTTGAAATGGGGCAGCATCAAATGAGTTGCTGTTTGCATTATCAAACATTTTTCAGGTGTCGGTTTTTCATAAAATAAAGTGAATATTATGCGTAAATTAAAGTTGATAGCGCGGGTTTTGTTAGCTCTGGTATTGGTTCTGTCTGTTGCGGGGTGTGCAGGGAGTAAAGTCACCGAAAGCACAGGCGAATATTTTGACGATGCCATAGTGACTACTAAAGTTAAATCCGCCATTCTGGCTGATTCCAGACTCAGGTCGATGGACATCACAGTGAATACATTCAAAGGTGCGGTTCAGCTTAGCGGCTTTGTTAACTCGCCTGATGTCGCTGCTCGAGCAGTACAGACAGTCAGAACTATTAAAGGCGTGAGAGTCGTGAATAACAGTCTGGTGGTAAAATAAAACGAATGCTTACATTTGGGTAGCGGGTGTGTCTGTTACGACAGTTAATGACTGCCAGTCCTTTAAGGACTGGCAGTCATATCTAAAAGTAAAATTAACGGATTTAATACACCATCCCAAATTCAAACTGATCAACATAACTTCATTCATTGCTAGAAAATCCAATGGCTAACACGCCCGTTTTCCCCGTCTCTATTCCAAAAGCTCAGCAATCACTTATCTGGACAAATTTAACTGGTTGCGCCGAATCCTTGGCGATAGCCAATGCGATTGAACAAGAAAATCGGTTGTTTGTCATTGTCACGCCCGACAATCAAACCGCGTTGCAGCTCACCCATGAATTAGCGTTCTTTTTACAGAACCAATACCCGATACTGCATTTTCCTGATTGGGAAACCCTGCCGTATGACGTGTTTTCGCCGTTGCCTGAAATTACCTCCGAACGCCTGAAAACGCTGGTGTTATTACCAGAAGTCAAACGCGGCGCGTTAGTGGTGTCGGTCAACACGTTAATGCACAAACTCGCCCCGCGTGAACACGTTTTAGCAAACAGTTTTGCGATAAAAGTCGGTGATGTATTTAATCTGGAACTTAATCGCTTAAAGCTGGAAAGTGTCGGTTATCACTGCGTATCGCAAGTGTATAGCCACGCAGAATTTGCGGTACGCGGCGCGATTATTGATATTTTCCCGATGGGCAGTAACGTGCCGTTTCGCATTGAATTATGGGATGATGAAGTCGATTCTATACGCACCTTCGACCCTGAAAGCCAATTATCATTAGACAAAATCGACCAGATTCAATTATTCCCTGCGCATGAATTTCCGTTTACCGACGCAGCGATTAAACAATTCAGACTGAGTTTTCGAGAGCATTTTCCGAACGCCAGTCCGAAAAATACCCTGTATGTCGATGTCAGCAAAGGCATAACCCCGAACGGTATTGAATACTATTTGCCGCTGTTTGTGGAACAGACCGCTACGCTGTTTGATTACCTGCCGAAAACCGCCGTATTGGTATTATCGGAATCGTTTCATGAGCTGGCACAGGCTTTTTACAGCGAAGCTGAAGAACGCTATGAACAACGCAAATACGACCTTGAACGTCCGTTGCTCAAGCCTGAACTGTTGTTTTTATCGGCACAAGACATCGCCCGCACCAGCGAACACTTTGCACGGATTGTGTTACAGCCGAACGACGATGAGAGCAGTGCGCTACCCGATTTAACCATCAATGCCAAACTGCCACACCCTGCGAGCGCGTTACAACACTTTATCAGCGCGTTTCAGGGCAAAATCCTGTTTGTTGCGGAAGGTGCAGGACGCAGAGAAGCCTTAGCCGACAAGCTAAGAAGTTATCAAATTACTGTCAAACAGGTCGATAACTGGCAAGGTTTTTTAAATTCTGAGGTGTCGCCGTGTCTGCTGGTTGCCCCGATAGATCACGGCTTATTGCTGGAAAATCCCGCAATCGCCATCATCACCGAAAGCCAGTTATCAGGTGAAAAAGTTGAACAACGCCGTAGACGGCGCAAATCGGTGGCGCGTGAACTTGAAAACATTATCAATAACCTCAACGAGTTGAGCATCGGTTCACCTGTGGTGCATCAAGAACACGGGGTCGGGCGATATTTGGGTTTGCAAACGCTGACCGTCGGCGGCATTGCCAACGAATTTTTGATGCTGGAATACGCGAATGGCGACAAACTCTATGTTCCCGTGTCGGCGTTACAAGTCATCAGCCGCTACACAGGCATGAGTCCCGAAGACGCGCCGTTGCACAAATTGGGCAACGATGCGTGGCAAAAAATCAAGAAAAAAGCCATCGAACGCATTCATGATGTTGCCGCTGAACTGCTGGAAATTCACGCCAAACGCGCGGTTAAACAAGGTCATGCCTTTGCTATCGACGACGAAGAATACCAGGCCTTTGCCGATGCGTTTCCGTTTGAAGAAACCCCCGACCAGCAAGCAGCTATCGAAGCGATTTTAGAAGACATGGCAAGTCCGCAGCCGATGGACAGAGTGATTTGCGGCGATGTGGGTTTTGGTAAAACCGAAGTGTCCATGCGGGCGGCGTTTATTGCGGTGCAAGCGGGCAAGCAAGTCGCCATGTTAGTTCCCACCACGCTACTGGCACAACAGCATTATCAGAACTATCAAGACCGTTTTGCCGATTGGCCAGTGCGCGTGGAAGTGCTGTCGCGCTTTGTCAGTGCCAAACAGCAAAAACAACTCGCTGAACAACTGGCTCAAGGGCAGATTGACATCATCATCGGCACGCACGCGTTGTTGTCCAAAGAGTTGAAATACAAAGCCCTAGGCTTAGTCGTTATTGATGAAGAACACCGTTTTGGTGTAAGACAAAAAGAGCATTTCAAAAAATTACGGCATGAGCTGGATATGCTCACACTGACCGCCACGCCGATTCCGCGCACGTTGAATATGGCAATGGCGGGGCTACGCGATATTTCTATTATTGCTAGTCCGCCGCCGAATCGCCACGTTATCAAAACTTTCATCACTGAATGGGTCGATGCACAAATCAAAGAAGCCTGTTTGCGCGAAATCAAACGCGGCGGGCAGGTGTTCTTCCTGCATAACGATGTGAAAACAATGGACAAAATGGCGCGTGAACTGGGCGTGTTAATTCCCGAAGCGCGGATTGAATCGGCACACGGGCAAATGCCAGAACGCGAACTGGAACGCATCATGCGCGATTTTTATCATCAGCGGTTTAACCTGCTGTTATGTTCCACCATTATTGAAAGCGGCATTGACATCCCCAGCGCGAACACCATCATCATCAACCGCGCCGATAAACTCGGCTTAGCGCAACTGCACCAACTGCGCGGCAGAGTAGGGCGTTCCCATCACCGCGCTTATGCGTATTTCATCGTGCCGCCTAAATCGTTGTTGAGCAAAGATGCGGTCAAACGTCTGGAAGCGGTCGAAGCCTCAGGCGAATTAGGCGCGGGTTTTATGCTGTCCTCGCATGATATGGAAATACGCGGTGCGGGAGAATTATTGGGTGATGAACAAAGCGGGCAAATTCAAGAAATCGGTTTCAGTTTATACAGCGAATTATTAGAACGCGCGGTCAATGCGTTGAAATCGGGCAAACTACCTGAACTCGACACCCCGATGGACAGAGGCGTAGATGTCGAACTGCAAGCCGCCGCGCTGATTCCCGAAGATTATTTACCCGATGTGCATTTGCGTTTAGTGTTATACAAACGCATTTCCAATACCCAAACCACCGCCGATTTGCGCGAGCTGCAAATTGAAATGATTGACCGTTTCGGCTTATTACCTGAACCAGTGAAAACTTTATTCAGCGTGACCGAACTGAAACAACGCGCCGAACTGTTAGGCATCAAAAAAATAGAAGCCAGTGCGACAGGTGGACGCATTATTTTTGGCGCACAACCCAATATCAATGCCGAACAACTGATTCACCTCATTCAAACCCAAGCACAACGCTATCGTCTGGATGGTATGGATAAATTACGCTTCACGAAAAACTTTACCAGCGTGGAAGAAAAGGTGGGATTTATTGGGGAGTTGTTGGAGACGTTGAAGGCGTAATGTCGCGTGGAAACCAGATTTGAAGGATTTTTACAGAATTGTGGGAGTGGCTTTAGCCGATCATCGTGGCTAAAGCCACTCCCACGGCGGTTTCTTAGCTCCCACGCGCCGCGTCACTGCCATTAAGTTAAGTCGTTCGTGGTGAGCTTGTCGAACCATGAACGGCTTAACTTCGGGGTTAAGGATTTTTCCATTCACCCTTCGACAAGCTCAGGGCGAACGGAAAAATCCTTAACTTAATGGCAGTGATGCAGTGCTAACGCGCCGCGTTGTAGACCGCAGCGCGTGGGAACTAGGTTTGGTGTTACAACCACTCCAACCGATACAAATCCGTGCGTCGATTCGCCAGATTACGGGTTGCGCCGCGTGTGCGCACTTGTTTTAATAATTCCAGATTGACATCGGCAATCAGCGTCATTTCCGTGTTGGGTGTGGCTTCGGCTAGAATCGCATCGTGAGGAAAGGAAAAGTCACTGGGGCTGAAAATGGCGGATTGTGAATATTGAATATCCATGTTTTCCGCATGAGGTAAATTACCGACACTGCCCGTGATTGCTACAAAACATTCATTTTCAATGGCGCGGGCTTGTGAGCAGTAACGCACTCGTTGATAGGCGTTTTTAGTATCCGTCCAGAATGGCACAAATAAAATTTGCGCTCCTTGCATGGTGGCTAAACGCGCCAGTTCAGGGAATTCAGCATCGTAACAAATTAAAATGGCAATTTTGCCGCAATCGGTATCAAACACTTTCAGCGCGTGTCCGCCCTGCACACCCCAACAATCCACTTCATCGGGCGTAACATGAATTTTATATTGCGCTTCAAATGTCCCGTCACGGCGTAATAGCCACGACACGTTATACAGTTCGTGATTACTGTATTCAGGCAACGAACCTGCAATGATGTTGATGTTGTAGGACATTGCCATTTCCAGCAGTCCGTTACGAATATCAATGCTGAAACCTGCCAAGGCACGAATGGCATCGGGCGGGTGTTTATCATTAAACAAACCCATCAGCGGCGCACTCATGTATTCAGGAAACAGCACAAAATCGGCGTGATAACCCGACACCGCATCAATAAAAAATTCGGCGTGTTTTAACAGCTCTTCCACGCTGTTCATGGTGCGCATTTGCCACTGCACGACACCCAAACGCACCACAATTTTTTCGCCGCCAAGGTGCGTAACTTTTTCCACATAATCCAGATTCACCCATTCCAACAGCGTGGCGTAACCCAAGGAGTCAGCATCGGCAGGTAAATACCCCGTTAATACTTTGCGTACATGAAAGCCGTTGGATAATTGGAACGATAATACGGGATCAAAAATTTCCCGATTTTTTACTTCTTCAATATAACGCACCGGCGTTAAGTGTGCGGCGTGTTTGGCATAGCCTGGAATACGTCCACCTGCAATAAAACGGCGCAGATTGAGATTACGGCAGAGTTCTTTACGCGCATCATACAATCTGCGTCCCAAGCGTAAGCCACGATATTTGGGATGGACAAAAATATCCACACCGTACAGCGTATCGCCTGTGGAATCGTGATTGGTTAAATAGCCGTCACTGGTGATTTGCAAGTAGGTGTGCGTATCACCGAACCGCGTATAATTGACAATCATACTTAACGCCGCTGCCACCATCACGCCATTGTCTTCGATGACAATCTGCCCTTCTGGAAAGCGCGTTATCTGTGACATATATTGTTCTTTTTTCCACGCGCCGCCCAAGTTGTCGTAAACGTGTTCCATTAATACGGCAAGATTGTCGTAATCTTCGGCGGTTAAATTGCGCAGATCTAATTTGTGTTTTTGATGTTTAGGTTTTTTCATGGCGATGCGGGGCAGATGTTGATTGTTTTGCCTGTTTAGACAAGCACACAGTAATCAGTTCCATCATAGCAAGGCAATTTGACACAATCGTTACATTGATATTTTTTTGCTGATTAAATACAAAACCATACAATGGCAACGTTATATCTCAGGTAAAATACCTGCTTCACTTAGACATTAGGGTCATCTCATGAGTACCGCGAAATATCGTTCCATCTTTACGGCAAGTACCGAGCAGCAACGCCAAGAAAACTTTGACGATTATTGGATTTTCACGCAACAGCACGGTGGCGAGTTGTTGGAAGAAGACAGGGATTTATTGAAAAAACGCGCCCGTTTGCAGTATTTTCAAGACAACCCCGTGCGCTTGCGTACCCCGCTCGCCAATCCAGAGAGCTTCTATCGTAATTACGTTACGATGATGGATGACCCTGAATCACTGGATCGCATGACGTTAATGTTGACAGGAATTTATAAATTCGCCCGTCATGAATGGGTGGGCATTAAAGGGGCGTGGGACTACGCACCGAGTATGGCAGAGGCGCGTACTCTGCAAGATAAAATCTCGCGGGTGCATTTAGCGGAAGAATTCTGTCATGTGCGCTTGTTTGACGAGATGCTGAAAACCTGCGGTTTGGATAAAGTGGAATGGGTGCCGTTATCGCCGTGGAAAGAAAAAGTCTACGAAGTGTTTCCTAAACTGCCCAGTTTTATACTGGATGCACCTGCGTTTGTGACGGAATTAATGGGCGTAACTTTTTACTGTCATCTGGATAAATTATTTGATGATGTCTTTGCTGATGAGCCAGAAGTACGCGAGCGTTTAAAAGCTCTGTTGGATGAAATTACCATTGATGAAGCGGCTCATGTCGGGCAACGTAGAAATTTTGTCGGCAGCATCGGCATTAAAGTGTCTAAATGGCTGGTGAAACCGTTTTATACGATGTTTTTCGATGATATTCCCGAAGTCGGATTATTATTTGATGTTGAACAGATGATTAAAGATGGCGAAGAGTTTGATTTTAATCAATTACCGCCGCGTATTGTTGAGCATAGCTGGGTGCCGTCATACTGCAAGGCGTAAATCGTCAGTGGGTAGCGTAGACCAGCGAGGTTTTTAAAACCTCGCAGGTCTTGTGTACCAATTAAATAATCGCCCGTTCTCTTATTTGGCTGAAGGTATCATCAACCAACAATTTGCCGTTATGGAATACAGGACGCAATAAATTGGTGTGCGTACCTATACTGCCTTGTGCGATAGTTTCCAACCGTCCTGCGCCATTACGAATCAACGCCAACCGTCCGCGTTTGGATTGTTTGCCGTGATCGGTAATCGGGTCTTTATACACATCGCGCCATTCGCCATTAATCTGTACCGCCGAGGCTTTCATGGCGAATTTCAGCGTATCGCGGTCTAATTTTTGCAACAAACCCGCTCCCATACCAAATGCCAGATTATCCGCGCTGTAACCTGCTTCTTTCAGGGTGTGTAAAATGTCGCCGATGCTGTTGATGTTTACGCCGTCCCCTTGAATCACCCGAATGTATGATGGCAAGATTTTGTAACCTTTGGCATTTAAAGAACAACCAAACAAGGCATCCAGTTTTTGCATGGTTTTTAAGACAATTTCTACAGGTTCACCGCTGTCTGGGCGAATCACTAACGTGCCTTGGGAATTTTCAATGGTGCTTTTAAATTCCGTTCCCCACATTTCCAGCGCGTTCCATAAATTGTAAGAATCACTCACCACCGCGACCAGCTTATCTTTGGCTAAAAATTGGGTCAGCATATTGCGATAGGCTTCTTTTTCTAAATCACGTCCCCATGAGGTAATGGTGGAATGTTCAGCCGCTGGAATGGAAAACGCGGGCATATTGGCTTCGTTGTAATAACGTTTTGCCGCCAACACCGCCGCCAGCGTATCCGTGCCTTTAAAATTCACCAAATGCGCCAAGCCTGAAATTGCCGCTGATTCTTGTGACGACACGCCGCGCGCGCCAAAATCATGTAGTTTAAAATCCAGACCGCTGAGATTATCGGCGGTTTCGCGTAAATACTGGGCAATGACTTTTTTGCAATTATAGGAGCGCGTTGCCACCGTTGTGCCGTACCAGCAGGCGCGTAACAGCATGGTTTCTAAATAACTGGTCAGCCAAAAACAGCGGGTGTCGGTGTTGACTATTTGCGCCATAATCTGGCTGGGTTCTGTGACCATACCTTCGGGTATCGCTTCAATGCGAATTGGCAAAAAACCGTTGTGGGTTTTTAAAATATATTCCCAGCCTACACGATTAAACGGTACACCGTGCGGGATCAAAATCTGTTCCGCTTCATCAATCATTGCTGCTGTTATCGGTGTCAGCAAATAGCTTTTAATGAACATTTGCAAACCGAAAAACACGATGTCCTGATAATCGCCGCCGCGTGATTCAATATAAGATGACACAAACTGCGCACCTTCTGGGTATTGCAAATAGTGCGATGATTTATAAGAGTCAGTATTTAAAATGACATTGTCAAAGATGGGGTTGTGCATTTGAAAATCCTCCAAAATGATTAAAAACTCAGGTCTATCCCAAGTTCGTTAAAGTGGGCAATGCCCGTAAAGTTAAATAAAAACGCTGGGCGATACGCCAAAACGTTGTGCCAGTGCCTGAATCTGGCGGGTATTTAGGCTGCGTTTGCCGTTAAGAATTTCGGAAACTACGCCTTGGCTGCCGATGTCAGGTAAATCGCTTTGTTTCAGTTGGTGTTCCTGCATGAATGACGCTAACACTTCTTGCGGTGATGCGTCAGGCATTGCATAGTGTTGTTTTTCATATTCCGCTATCTGTATGCCCACAAAATGTAACAACGAAGCTAATGGATGCTGTTCATCTTCGCCTACGGTGTCTATTAATTGGTGTAATAAATCAAGGCGGTCTTGGTATTGTTGTTCGTTGTCGGGCGTAGCAACCAAGGGCGCGATGTCTTGCCAATGAGTGCTTAATGTAGCGAGTGTGCTGTTCATTACCTTGTCCTCTATAACGATGGGGCTTAACGTTTCCATGGTCCTTTGTCATATTCGGCGTGCGTCAGAATATGGCGGATATACACGGTTTTGGTGTTGTAGTGTATCGCCGTAATTAAACGCACATTGTTACCGTGAATATTAAATACCGTTAAACTTTTATCTTGAGCATTTTTAACGACATCGGCACTGGGAAACGTCGCTGTTAAGTCGTTGAAGTCGGAAAAATCGGTTTTCTTTACAATTTTGTACCAAGTATTCAGTGATGATTCACTGTTAGGGTGTTTTGTGAAGAAGTCGCGTAGCATGGGGTATGCGATGATGTGCATATTGATAACCTTTTAATAAAAAATTATTCATCATTTTCAATTCTCACTCCCTGCTAGGGTTCAATTCAAAAACTCGCTCAACGTTTGTTTTGACGACTGAGGCTATAGTATCTCAAGATGAGATTTTTACAAGCACAACATTCGCCCAACAAATGCCGCACAAATAATAGCGGGTGTCTGTTACGGCAATTAATGACTGCCAGTCATGCTTAAACAGGTTTAAACATCTCTGTTTTATCATCACTTTAATTTCCCCACAGGATAAAAGTTTATTTTCTTCTGTGTGCGGTAACGTACTGAAATGTATATCACATATCCCTATGCTGTGACTGTACCTCAAAGGTATTACCAGCCATAGCGGTCTGTTCGCGAACACCTCAAAAACACCCGCCACCCAACTTTCTATTTTTAAAGGATTTATCATGAGACGTTTAATAATAACAGCAGCACTATTTACTGCACTATCCATTACTGCCTGTGACGATAAAACCCAAGTAGTCAATGTCCCCGTCCCAGGCCCTGCTGGTGCTACAGGTGCTGCGGGCAAAACGGGCAATGATGGTGCTCAAGGTAATCAGGGAAACCAAGGTAACCAAGGTAACCAAGGCAGTCAAGGAAAAACAGGCACACAAGGTGCTGAAGGCGGCAAAGGCAACACTGGCGCGTCGGGTGATACGACTGTCATTGTTGCGCCACCTGCTGCACCCGATGCACCTGCTGCGCCTAAATAATAGCGTGACCGACTGAATATATCAGTCAAATAGCAACAAAGTTTATATCGTTCCCACGCCCTGAGCATGAGTATGCGCTGTTAAATCAGGGCATGGGAGCGATAGCCCTCATTTAAAAATTAGGTGCGGCAACGTACCGACAATATTCAGGCTCTTCGCCAGTATTCACACCATTTTTCAGTGTGCCGCGCTTGATTTCAATCAAGTATTTTTCTAAGCAATGCGGCATAAAAACAACACAGGCAAAAAAAGTCAATACACAGCGAAATGCTTGTAATCCTACCTGAGTAAAAACAATGAATTATTATCGAGTACTAACCACGTTAGGCGTGATGCTGTCGTCCGTTTCTTCTGCCTATGCCACCCCTCATGATGACACTTACATTGCAGGTTACGCGGCGGGGGTATTAAAACAAAATTTAAAGCTGGATACGCGAACCCTGACCGTAAAAAATGGCGTGATTTTTCTACCCGTCGGTAGCGTAGCGTCTGCCGATGAAGGCAAAGTTGTGCAGATGTTATCGGAAATACCGGGTGTTAATGCGGTAAAAATAGCCGATGCCAGTAATCCAGCGTTTGCAACGACCTCTGACGAGGAAGCCGCCCGCCCGCCCAACGATCAAAATCTGTCCCAAAACGGCACAGCGGTATTACCCAACGGCTTATTACCCAGAGGGCATTTATTTAAACCCTTAATCGCTGATCCGCGTTGGGCGCATTTTTCAGTCGCTTATCGTAATTACCAAAGCAATAATTTTGATGGCAGAAATATAGCATCCGTGAGTTTTGGAGAAACGATACCGTTCTATCGCACTAACATTGGTAATTCGCTGGCACAAATTGAAACAGGTATTCAAGGCGGGGTGTTCAGTGATTTTAATCTGGGTGCACCATCGGCTGATTTACTTAACACCGACTTTATCGCCTCGCTGTATTCAAGCGTTCGTGCGGGTCAATTTTCAGCATTCGGACGGGTCTATCATCAAAGCTCACACCTTGGTGATGAATTTCTGTTGCGCATGGAAAACACAAAATTTCAGCGTGTGAACCTCAGTTATGAAGGGGCAGATTTAAAACTGTCTTATGAACTGCCTTATGGCGTGCGTATTTATGGCGGCGGTGGCGGGATATTTCATAAAGAACCCAGTAATCTTAAAACGTGGTCGGCACAGTCGGGGATTGAGTTTCGTAGTCCGTGGCGTATTGATTTTGCCTCAATGCGACCTATTGCCGCCGTTGACATCAAGAATTTTGAAGAAAATAACTGGAGTACCGACGTATCAGCCAGAGCAGGTGTTGAGTTTGAACAGTTACAAGTGTTAAGCAGAAAGCTACAGCTTATGGCGGAATACTATAACGGCTTCACACCAAGCGGACAGTTTTATAAAAGCAAAGTGGAATATTTGGGCTTAGGCTTGCATTACCACTTCTAGCAACACAGGCAGTGATAAAATCTGCGTGGTCTTTAAGTCCTCGCAGATTCAGTATCTGATGTTACATGAAGAAGCAATAGTCCACGAAAAGCACGAAAAAAATCAAAGCTGATGCTTCTTGTATAAGTGTCTAGGTAGACCTGCGAGGTTTTAAAAACCTCGCAGGTCTCTATCGCACCGTCGGTAAAATGGACTGACTACTGAGTTTGTACTCCGCCATATCAAGCTATAAAAATTACTAGGGCTACCGTTTTTTGAATCTATTCAACCGTGACTGGCAATAATAATTCATCCTCCGCAGTGCGACCTAAACTCTCTTGATAGGTCTCTTTATTTACTTGATAGCAGCTACACGAAGCGGCTTCTAAGCCCGCACGATCCAGAATGGTGATATTCCCACGCCGATAGCTGATGAGATTTCTCTTTTGCAGCGAAGTCGCGGCTTTAGTGATGCCGACGCGCCGTACACCCAGCATATAAGCCAAAAAAACGTGGGTAATATGAAAATGACTGGAGTGCGCACGGTCTTGCGTCATTAACAGCCAGCGAGCAAGGCGCGCCTCTACCAGATGAAAGCGCGTACACGCTCCCGTGAGCGCGAGTTGCATGATGGTCACATACAGGTAACGTGTTAATAGCTTTTGCAGTGCGGGACTGCGTGCCAAGTGATGGCGAAATAAGGCGGTGCTGATGCGAAATGCAGACCCTGCGCCCTGTACCAGAGAGTGGAAAGGGGCAACATCAATGTTCAGTATTAAGGTGATACCTAACATACCTTCGTTGCCGCTGAGTCCGACTTCCAGATTTGCGTCATCGTCAACAGGCATTATCAAGGAAATAAATCCTTTAATGGGGAAGTAAACGTGCGGGATGATGTCGCCCGCACGATACAGTTCTTCGGCAAAAACCAGTTCCACTTGCTCGCAATCGCTCAGTAGCGCGTCACGGTCTTTTTGAGGTAGAGCGGCTAACAGCAAATTGGTCGAGTGGCTTTCTAAAGTAGGTAACATGGGATGCTCTCCTGTGATATTTGTAAAACCCGACAAGGGTGTATACAAGAGTTTCAAGCGGAAGAAATCCTGATGCCGGTCATTGTCTGGCACATTGTTCAATCAGCCAGACCGCCACGCTAACATACAAACGCATTACTATCGGTGTGTTAGCGCACATTAATTAATTGATTTATAGTCTAGCTATCACAGGAAGCGCGGGGAGCAAGCGGTCAGTTTCGGTTTTAACCACTTGATAACACTCACAAACTCGTTCTTCTAATCCAGCGCGATCCAGCACGATAATCTGTCCGCGACTGTAATGAATCAAACCTGCCTGCTGTAATTTTCCTGCCGCCTCCGTGACACCTTCACGGCGCACCCCTAGCATATTGGCAATCAATTCCTGCGTCATGGTTAATTTATTGGAGGGCAACCTATCAAGACTGAGCAATAACCAGCGACACAGTTGCTGGTCTATGGAGTGATGTCGATTGCACACCGCCGTTTGTGCCATTTGGGTAATCAATGCCTGTGTATAGCGTAATAACAAACGCATCATCGGGCCGTTTTGAGCAAACTCCTTTTTTATCAATGAGCCTTTCAAGCGATAAGCATGACCCGCACTTTGTACCACTGCCCGATTCGGCATCGAGCCGCCGCCCATAAACAAGGCAATACCGATAATGCCTTCATTGCCGACCACGGCAATTTCAGCAGACGAGCCATTTTCCATGACATACAGCAACGAGACGATACAGGTGCTGGGAAAATAAACGTAGCGCAATTCGCCACCTGACTCATAAATCACTTCGCCCAGCGGCATCTTAACTGCTTCCAAATGCGGGAAAAGAAATTCATATTCTTCTTCTGGCAATGCGGCAAGCAGATGGTTTTGTTTGGGGCTATGGGTGCTATTCATTATGTGAGTTCTCTATGTGTGCGCTAAGAGTTAAATATTTATGAAATTCTATGATTATATAAGTTCAATGGCTTTCTTTATGTTCGCTACCGAACATAAGAGCATTAAATATTCGAAGTCGTTAAATATTTTTGAATTTTCACTGTGTAAGTAGTGACTAAATGTCAGCATCATGGGTTTATGTACGACAACGTACAGACTGTATTCGCTCATGTCGCTACGCTGGATTTGCACAGTTTTTTCACTTAAGGAGAATGTCTCATGAATCTTGCTATTGAACCTTTACTGGCTCTTATCGTCGGTATATTAATTTTATTAGTGCCACGATTTTTAAATTATTTTGTGGCTATCTACTTGATTGTTGTGGGTATTATGGGGTTGATGCACCACGTCACTCTTACATAAAACCACTATCAAAATCCCAGTTTTATTCAAGTTGTGTACGTTACCGTACCGACTACCTTAAATTTTATGCGTATTATCTAGGTCAAGCACTGGGAATCAATGTTCCACGCTTCGGTTATTACCATTCGGTCATAGCCAACTCATCAGGAGACTGTCATGAATAAAGATCAAGTAAAAGGCAAAATCGAAGAAGCCAAAGGCAAAGTCAAGGAAGCGACTGGCGTTATATTGGATGACAAGGAGTTAGAGCTGGAAGGCAATGTCCAAAAAAATATCGGCAAGGTTCAATCGGGCATTGGCGATTTAAAAGAAGATATTAAAGACAGTATCTAAGACAAAATGTTTAAACCGCGTAGCTAAAACCGCTACGCGGTCAACAAGATGCCATCTTTTTATCACAGTTCACACCACCGTCATTTGACGGTCTCTAACGGAGAAGCAGTCATGCTTGAAACTATCGCTCTTATTCTGATTATCCTTTGGGTATTCGGCCTAGTCTCTGCCTACACAATGGGCGGATTTATTCACATTTTATTAGTTGTCGCAGTGGTCATCATTCTATTGCGTGTTATCCAAGGGCGACGAGTCCTGTAACAGCAAGCACTTTTAAGAGTGTTGTCCGATTTGTAAATATATTTAGGAAAGACAAAATGAACGCACTCAATTTGATAGCAATCGTATTAATCATCGGCGGTATTTTGGGGCTGGGATATGGAAGTTTCAACTACACCCGTGACACTCAGGAAGCCAAGATAGGGCCGCTGGAGCTGACCGTTAAAGACACTCAGACTGTGTTTATTCCAGTCTGGGCAAGTGTAGCGGCGATAGTCGCCGGCGGCGGACTCCTGCTTTTTGCAAATAAAAAAGCCAGTCACTGAATCGGCGATAAAACGAGCCGCCGTATTTTCTGCTCATTCAAATAATAAATAAACAGGATGTTCACCATGTCGCATAAACAGAAAACAAATATTGAAAACACCGTGGTTCAGAATAACAACCGAAAGGCGTATTTTGTCGGCGGCGGAATAGCGTCTCTTGCTGCCGCTGCTTTTTTAATACGCGACGGCGCGTTCTCTGGCGACAACATTCATATTTTTGAAGAGCTTAAGGTCATCGGTGGCAGTCTGGACGGTGCAGGGTCAGCGGATAAAGGTTATGTGATTCGGGGCGGTCGTATGATTGAAGAACACTATGCGTGTACTTACGATCTGTTTGCCAGTATTCCCGCATTAACTGACCACACCAAAAGCGTCAAAGATGAAATTTTTGAGTTCAGCGATAAATATGTCACCAAATCGCGCTGTCGTTTAGTGAAAAATGGCGAAAAGATTGATGTTTCCTCGTTTGATTTGAGTGAAAAAGATCGGCTGGATTTGCTCGCACTGCTTATCCACTCCGAGGATTCGCTTGGAGCAAAACGCATAGAAGACTGGTTTTCTCCCGAATTTTTCCAGCACAATTTTTGGCTGATGTGGGCAACGATGTTCGCCTTTCAGCCTTGGCACAGTGTGGTCGAACTCAAGCGTTATTTGTTGCGCTTCATTCAATTATTTCCTGATTTTAACGAAATGGGCGGGGTCTGGCGTACACCATACAATCAGTATGATTCGATGGTACTGCCGTTGATGACGTGGCTAAAAGAGCAGGGCGTACATTTCCTGCTGGATGCAAAAGTCACGAACGTTGATTTTGATTTAGGCAACGGCTGCCGATCCGTGAAACGGGTTCGTTACACTTGTGACGGTGAACATAACACCATCGCCTTGGCAAACCGAGATTTGTTATTCGTCACATTGGGCTGTATGACCGAAGGATCTAGTCTTGGCTCTATGAACACCCCTGCCATTTTAAATTCCAGACAAACAGGGGGCGCATGGAGTTTATGGGAAGACATTGCCAACGGTCGCCCTGGCTTCGGACACCCCGATGTGTTTGCCAATCATATTAAACACAGCAAGTGGCAATCGTTCACCGTAACGCTCAATGAGCCTGCCTTTTTTCAGCTCATAGAAGATTTTACAGGTAATGAGGCAGGGACGGGCGGCTTGGTTACCTTGGTCGATTCCAACTGGTTTATGAGTATCGTGCTGGCGCATCAGCCGCATTTTATCAATCAACCTGACAATACTTTCGTCTTTTGGGGGTATGGCTTATTTCCAGACCGCTACGGTAATTTCGTCAACAAGCCCATGACTTATTGTACGGGTGAGGAGATTCTCATGGAATTACTTCAGCACCTCAAACTGGGTAATAAGGCGGAGTCCATTATCAAGACAGCCAATTGCATACCGTGCCTTATGCCGTTCATCACCAGCCAATTTCTGCCCAGAGTGAAAGGCGACAGACCCGATGTCGTACCTGCGGGTGCGCAAAATTTCGCCTTTATCGGGCAGTTTTGTGAAATTCCCGATGATGTGGTGTTTACCGTTGAATACTCCATAAGATCGGCACTGATAGCAGTCTGCCAGCTGCTTAATCTTGAAAAAGAGATTCCACCTGTATTTAAAGGACAGCACGATGTTGCTGTGCTGTTCAACGCGCTTAAAACCATGCACCAATAAATTTAATCCGCAATTCAAGATTGTTAATGTTTACCCTCAAGGAGTAATTACCATGAAAAAATTATATTTAGCACTTGTTCTTCCCTGCGTCCTGTCCAGCTTTCCTGCGCTTGCAGAACAATCAGGTCTCCAGCCGCAAACCCAAGGCGACGTAAGTTTTGTCAGTGGCGGTGTGGGTATTGATGAACAAAATACCCTGCGAGCCATGCAGTCGGACTATAACGTGAGCTTGTTATTCTCCGTGCAGGGAACAGGCGAATATCTCAGTGACGTGAAAGTCACTATCACAGACACAAGCGGCAACGTTTATTTAGACACGGTTGCCGATGGTCCTAAGCTCTTCGCCAATCTTAAGGCTGGGCGTTACATCGTGACTGCTAATCAAGATGGGCGAGTCGTTCGTAAAACAGCAACAGTAGGTGGAAAGCACAGAACTTCGCTGTCTTTCACTTGGCCTCAAGGCTGACCTTTGCAAGTCATTCACGGGCACTCGACAGTTATTTTTTATTATTTGGAGATTTATCCATGAAACACTTTACTAGATTTTTTGCCGCCTTCTTTTTAACCCTGACGTTACTAACGGCAGGCGGTTGTGCATCCACCTCGAAGCAGGAAGGTACTGGCGAATACGTTGACGACAGCGTTGTGACCGGCAAAGTGAAGGCAGCTATTTTGAACGAGCCCAGCCTGAGTTCTGCCGAGATTAACGTTGAAACGTTTAAAGGCGTAGTTCAACTCAGTGGTTTTGTCAATTCTAAAGCCGATATTAACAAAGCCGTTAACGTGGCGCGTAGTGTCACAGGTGTGACTTCCGTTAAAAACGATATGCGTCTTAAATAGAGAAATATTATGAACACTAACGTACAAGAGGAACCAACCATGAACACGACTACAGACAAAGTAGCGGACTTTGCACATGAGACAGTGGATGCGCTTGCAGATGCGTCCAATCATGCCAGAGCCGCGTTTGATGAAAAAAGCGATCAAATAATGAACGCCGAGCAACAATTGATAAAAAATTGCCAAACTTATGTCCGCGAAAATCCAGTGACATCATTGGGTATTGCGGTCGCGGGCGGTTTTTTATTAAGCCGCCTGCTGAGCGGTCGTTAATTCAGCAATTTAAAACGGGAACATAAACCTTTGAGATATTTAAAACCTCAAAGGTCTGTTATCTCAATATAAAAATCACAGAAGAGAAACTTATTATGAACACAGCAGATAAAGTAGCCCATTTTGCACAAGATGCCGCAGATACTATTACCAGTGCAGGTCATCAGGCCAGAGCCGCGTTTGATGAAAGAAGCGAACAAATATTACGCGCAGAACAGTACGCAGCGAAAAGTTGCCGAAGCTATGTCCGCACCAACCCAGTGACATCATTGGGTATTGCCGCCGCCACCGGTTTTTTGGTGGGCAGCTTGTTAGGTTTAAGCCGTCGTTAAATAGCCGCCATTATGAAACCGAACGCCGCCAATGATGCAACGATTGAGCAAACTGCAACGCATAATGACCCCATCGGTTCTAATGTGTTGGATGATATCCAGTTATTATGGTATGAACTGCAGGGCTTAATCTATGAATACCTTCAGCTTGCCGTCTTAGAAGCGCGGCGGGCAGGCGAAAGCTTGGTGACTATGATTATTGCAGGCGTGATGGTTGCGGTGTTAATGATTGGTGCGTGGCTGGGACTTATGGTTGCCGCTGTACTGATGATGATAGAGCAGGGCATGGTGGCGAGTACCGCCATCCTGCTTGCTGTTATAGTCAATTTGCTGATTGCTTTGCTTCTTTGTGGCGTGATACGTCGCAAGAGTCATTATCTCCAATTTCCAGCTCTACTCGGTAGTGTTAAACCTATGCCGCCAACGCACAGGGATACGGATAAATTATTATGACTCATTACTTTAAGCCCGCTTCGATTAATACCGAAATCAAGAACACCGGGCAGCAAATACTAAACCATCAAAACGCTGTTGATAGTCGCGCTCATGCTCTGGCTGGAAAAATACAGCAGCAAATGGCTAAACCTGCCAACTTGCTGCTAGCGGTCGGTATCGGCTTTATAGCGGGCGAACTGACTCAGAAAGGCTGTAGCACCGCTGATAATCCAAACGCTACGGAAACATCGCCGTTAAAAGTCGCACTTAGTCTTGTCGGTTCAGCGAGAACCTTATATGCCGCTTTGCCCTTGGTCTTGATGCTAACGTCCCGTTATAAAACAAATGAGTTTGAACCGTCTATGAAGGCGAATGATGCAAAGCGAACAAAGGCGAATCCATAATTAATATTCGTCTGAGATTCAATGCCAATCAGTTTGACACTTCCGTAATACTTGAAAATATGAGAAAGAGGTTTCGTCAAATGATTAAAGATTTATTCGGAAATGCTAACGGTGACAGCGATAAACAGCCACATCGAAAGGCGGCAATGTATGCCATCTTGGGCGATTTACTTTTTATCATATTGCCGTTGGTGGTGATTTCAATTGTTGACGTGAGTGTTGGTAGATCAGTGTTTGCGATCATTCAATCGCCTGAATTATCTTTTGGCTCAGCGGTACTGTTCGGGCAAACCATTATTAAAGTCGTTTCAGGATTTGCGCATACAAAACCTTCTGGCGCGGAAGAGCCTGTATTTATTATCGCGCTGATTATTGTGTTCGGGTTAGTACCTTCATTGGTGGTGCTGGCTTTACTGCTCAGTGTCAACCCCATTCCGTATGGCTTGCAACTTGCGCAAGCCTGGATTTTTATCTTGGGTGTTATCGTATTTTTATTGTTTGGAGTCAATGGACACGCATTATCTCTTCGTCACGGCAGTCGCCAATTAGACAACCATGCGGATTTACCGTGGTCAAAATAAACGGCTTTATTTCAAACTTTTTCACTTTACAGGAGATCTGCCATGAATATTCCAATGCAACCTTTACTGGCTCTGATAATCGGAATTCTAATTTTGATAGTGCCACGGTTTTTAAATTATTTCGTGGCTGTTTATTTGATTGTCCTCGGGGTTTTGGGACTGTCGCACCACCTCTAATATCCTTGAACACAAGGATTAACATCACGCCGTCTTTTTATGACGGTTTTCAGTTTCTCTAATCGGAGAGCAATCATGTCAATTGGTACAATTTTACTGATCATTCTTATCCTGATGCTGGTCGGGGCTTTTCCAACGTGGCCACATAGCCGCAGCTGGGGTTATAGACCTTCTGGCGGTATCGGGCTGATAGTTATTATTCTGATAGTTCTGCTGTTACTGGGCAGGATTTAACTGCTATTTTGTAGTGTCCACGTTTTATCGTTCCCGCGTCAGAACGCGGAAACGATAATCGACGCTTATTCACAATGAACCATAGCAATGCGAAGGTAACCCGATGCTAATCAAATTTTTTACCGACAAAACGGTCACAGAAGCAGCGGCGGCGTTAGAAGCCGCTGTACAAGCCAATCATTTTGGCGTGATGCAGATACACAATCTGAAAGAAACCATGAACAAAAAAGGCGTGGAGTTCAATAATGAATGCCTGATTTTTGAAGTGTGTCAGCCGCAACAAGCCAAAAAAGTGCTTGAGCAAAGTATGAGTGTCTCCACTGCCTTGCCTTGTCGAATCAGCCTGTATCAGGAGGAGGGCAGAACCGTTTTAGCGACCTTAAAACCCAGCCTTCTGTTAGCGATGTTCAATGTGCCGCAACTTGAAGACGTAGCACGAGATGTTGAAACAACGCTGACTAAAATAATGCAGGAAGCAACATCACAGTGAATGCGCTACTGTAATCGCTTCTGCGTTCTGGCGTGGAAGCGATACTTATTCACCCAGTAAATGCCTGATAATAAAATAATGATCTTCAAACATTTTTTCAGGTTTCATATCGGCTAACGGCAACCAAAATGCCTTTTCCGCATCATCACCGCCTTTCACTTTAGGCAACTCTTCTGCCACAGGTAACTCAATCAAAAACGCATGAGTAATGGTGCGTCCGCGTGCCGAACGGTGCGGATCATCAAAGGTATGCTGGCGTTTAATACAGCCGCGTAATACCGCTTCTGGAATTTTCAGTTTGGTTTCTTCACGCAATTCACGAATACAGCCCTCCTGTAATCGTTCATGCTGCCCGATAAAGCCACCCGGCAAAGCAGCCAAGCCCTTACCCGGTCTGGCGCGACGTTTAACCAATAAAATATGTCCCGATTGAATCACTACGGCATCGACCGTGACAAACACCGGCGGATACGGCACGGCTTGCCATTGTTTTTTATAATCTTCGATAAATTCATGCTCAGCGCGTATGGTGTCAAATGCGGTTTGGCTGAATGCTTCGGCAAAAAAGTGTTGTGTGCCTGTGGGCGTTAAGGTGGTGAAAATGCGGTCGCTGTGGGTAAAATTATCCGCGTGGCTGAAGTAATCATCACGCAACCGCGTGGCGTTCAAACCATCCAGATTATCGACTTCAATAGATTCCCATTGCGGAAACATTTTTAAATAAAACGAACTGTGATCTTTTGAATGTCCGATTAAGGCAATGCCGGGTGTGTTATGCGGCATGGTATTTAACGCCTGCACCACGCCATTGACGATGGTTTGTACTGATTGCGACCAAATGGCATCGTTATAGGGCGAATCCATTAACGGCAACACCGTGATTCTGTCCGCTTCTTCTTTGCTAAACGAACTTAAAATCATTGTCTTGCGTTCATTGAACGACCAAGGATTACGATGTGATGCGGGTAAATGCGCAGAGCCGCACAGCACAATCATTTTTTCAGCCTGTTGCAAACCTTGGCTGATAATGTGCTGATGACCATTATGGTACGGCTGAAAGCGACCGATAAAGACCGCGAACTGATATTTTTTCATAGCAAGGAATCCCCTTGGTTAATGTGAAGCCTTGTCTATCAAGGCAGGATTATTCTAGTCCGATTGTGGCGGCTTGTTAAGTGTTAGTTGTCACAGCGGCTGTTAAATATAGGGTAAAATTTGTGCGATATAAAACACGGTGTGAGGAGTTAAAACCATGAGTGCAGTGATAAAAAATCGCTTTATCAGCGTAGAAGGGTGTTTAACTGGTGAATTACTTGCCGACACCAAGTATGAATACACCGATTTAGAAAAGTGAGAATAATGACCAACAATAGTTTAAACAAACAACCAGAATGTATTTGTTATTGTACGGGTACAACGCGAGAAAAAATTGAGATATTGATTGCTGATGGGGTGAATACATTGGAAGGAATAGCCTACGAAACGGGGGCAACCACAGGGTGCGGGGCGTGTGATTACTTAGTGATGGAGTTATTGGTTCAAGGTGAACAGAAAAATCGTGGCTAATGAGTGACAACAGCATGAATGACTGCCAGTGCTTTAAAGGACTGGCAGTCATAAAAATAATAGATTTAATGCACTGCCAAAACCTGTTTTGGACTCCTGCTGTTTATTCCGTTTTTATGATGCCCAATAAAAGCGCGATATGTACCAGCTCCGCTAGCGTGGAGACTTTCAGTTTGCTTTTTACTTGTGTGCTGTAATTGGCAATGGTTTTATAACCCAAGCACAATTCATCGGCGATTTTGTGCGCGGTGTAGCCTTTTGCCAATAATAAAAATACATCAAACTCTCTGGCGGACAATGATTCTATAATTTTTTTGTAATCGTCCCCGCTGGGTAACGGTTCATTAGCCGAGGGTTCAGTGTGTTTTACTAAGCCGTGTTCAATGTACAGGTCACCTGCGGCGATGCTTTGTATCGCTTCAATCAGAATATCAGGATGAGCGTTTTTGCTGATATAGCCTTTTGCCCCTGCGTTGATAGCGCGGTCGATATACACGCTTTCATCGTGGACGCTGAATACCAGTATTTTGGCGTTACTGTCACGGTGACAAATGCGCCGAATCGCTTCCAGTCCGCCGATACCCGACATGGATAAATCCATCACCAGCACATCAGGCTGTAATTCACTGTAAAGTTGACAGGCTTGTTCGCCGCGTTCCGCTTCCGCGATCACGTTGATAGTTTCTTCCGTGGCTAATAACATCCGAAAACCCGCGCGAACTATGGCGTGGTCGTCTACTAAAATAATGCTTATCGGTATGTTCATGAATGGGGAATGCTCGCGAATAGTGTCATGCCTTGTTGCGGGCTGCTTTGCAGCAGGAGTTCACCACCTAAACTGTTGACGCGCTCTTGCATTCCCAATAAACCAAAGCCTGTTTTTTCATTGTTGATACGCCCTTGTCCATTGTCGGATACCGTTAATTGCAAGCCGAAGCGGTCAATTGCCAGCTTGATGTTAACGTGGCTTGCCTTGGCATGACGCACGGTGTTGGTTAAACACTCTTGTACCACTCTGAACAGTTGGATGGCGATTTTAGCATCCAGTTTATCGGCTTCATGACTGCAATCCAGATTGATTGTTAAATCGGGTTGTCTGATTGCCCAGTGATTAATCAAATCTTCCAGCGTGGCGGTCAAGCCCAGTTCGGTCAAAATCAAGGGGTGCAACTGGTGCATCATGGAACGCACCACGGTCATTAAATGATTACAGGTGCTAATAATGGCATCAGTGCTTTGTTTAATATCGGCTTTAGGTCGTGCGGCGGTGACTGCCATCACCTTAATGGCGGTCAACGATTGCCCCAGTTCGTCATGCAGTTCTTGCGCTAAACGTCGGCGTTCATCTTCCTGAATTTCCAGCGTGTGCTGGGTGAGAGTGCGGTTTTCCCGTTTAACGCTACTGAGTTTGTCGGCGAGTTGGTTAATGGCGTTGGCAATATCGGCGTATTCTTTGATAGCAAACGGCGGCAGTTTTTGCTGATACTGCCCTGATTCGATGACTTTTAAGGCGTTGACAATGGTGGTGATGGAATTCAGCGTTTTGTTAAATACCAGATTAACTGCAAAAAAACTCAGCAGAGTCAGTGAGCAAAACGAAGTAAAAAAGGCGATATTTTCCTGCCACACTTCGGTAATTTCATCGAGCGGATTGGCTTGAATCAGCAATGTCAGTTGTTTGCCATCACTGAGCGTCAAGATGTGTTGCGTGTTCAGCGGTTCGCCCTGCACCAGATTGATAAACCATTGCGGCGGATTGTGTTCATGCGCGGCGGCAGTGTTATGAGGAAAGTTGATAATTTGCCCTGAGGGTTGTTGTATCTGCACGGTTAAATGGCGAATTTCTTCCAGTGCGTTCAGTTGCGGCAGCCAGTCGGGATTTTGTGAACTGTGCGAAAAGCCGAAACTGATTAGTTTGACTGCCAGTTGAACGGATGAAGTCACCTCTTTATTAACAGCAGTCTGTGCTTGCCAGATTGCAATAGAACCGCCCAGCAACAGCACGGACAAGGACAGGAAAAAAATTCGGATGTTGATTTGATAGCGTAAACTCATGGAATCCGTTGCGTGCGGTAAAAAGCGTCATTATTCACGCCCCGTGCAGGATGCGCTATAGGAATAATTCTTTTTTTGTCTTTCGTAGGCAAAAATGTTCTTGTGTGCAACATCAGTTGGTAATACCGTCAATTTTCAGGATAATCACTGGTAAATCTACCACCAAAAAGACAATAACACATGAATACATTACTAAAAAACACGCTCTGGATAATGGTTGCGGTACTGGGTGCAGGAGCTGTATCGGGTATCGCGCTCAATCGTGGCGAACCGATAAACGCCCTGTGGTTTATTACCGCCGCGTTGTGTATTTACGCTATCGGCTACCGTTTTTATGCGGCGTGGATTGCGGCGACGGTGTTAATGGTCGATGAAACCCGCGCCACTCCGGCTGAACGGCTGGAAAATGGCAGTGATTTTGTGCCGACTAATCGCTGGATAGTGTTCGGGCATCATTTTGCCGCTATCGCAGGGCCTGGCCCTCTGGTCGGCCCGACGCTTGCCGCGCAGTTTGGTTATTTACCTGGAACGCTATGGATTTTGTTTGGCGCGGTATTGGGCGGTTGCGTGCAGGACATGGTGACGCTGTTTTTATCCACGCGCCGTGATGCCAAAAGTTTGGGGCAAATGGCGCGGGATGAATTGGGCGCGTTAGGTGGTACAGCGGCGTTGATTGCTACCTTTGTCATTATGATTATTCTGATTGCCGTGTTGGGTTTGGTGGTAGTGAATGCCATGAAACACAGTCCGTGGGCGACGTTTACCGTGTCTGCGACGATTCCTATTGCGATGATAGTCGGCGTGTATATGCGCTATATAAGAGTGGGGCAGGTGCTGGAAGCCTCGGCGTTGGGCGTAATATTATTGTTACTTGCGGTTGCAGGTGGACGAGTGATTGATGAAAGCGCGACTTTGCGGGTGTTATTTGACCACGAAGGGCTAACACTGGCGTGGTGGGTAATGGCGTATGGCTTTGCGGCGGCGATTTTGCCCGTGTGGTTGTTATTAGCCCCGCGTGATTATTTATCGACTTATATGAAACTCGGCACGATTACGCTGTTGGCGGTCGCTATTATCTTGTTGCAACCCGATGTGAAAATGCCCGCAGTGACGCAATTTATTGACGGTACAGGGCCGATTTTTGGCGGTAAACTGTTTCCGTTTGTCTTTATAACCATTGCCTGCGGGGCGATTTCTGGCTTTCACGCGCTGATTGCCTCAGGCACAACGCCGAAATTATTAACCAATGAACGTGATATTCGCATGATTGGTTACGGCGGTATGTTGTTGGAATCGTTTGTGGCGATTATGGCAATGATAGCCGCGACGGTATTAGACCCTGGGGTATTCTTTGCGATTAACAGCTCAGCGGGCGTAGTCGGTAAAGAAGCGGTGGATGCGGTCGCTAAGATTTCCTCATGGGGTTATCCCGTCACTGTTGAGCAAATGCAGGTGTTAGCGCAACAAATGGGTGAAGCGACATTGTTTGCCCGCACAGGCGGTGCGCCGTCTTTAGCGGTCGGTATGGCGAGTATTTTCGGCAGTGCGTTTGGTGAAAGTATGTTGGCATTGTGGTATCACTTTGCGATTATGTTCGAGGCGATTTTTATTCTCACCACGCTGGATGCAGGTACGCGCGTCGGTCGTTTTATGTTGCAGGATATTTTAGGCAATAAATGGGAAGCAATGGGACGGACTTCGTGGTTACCATCGGTGATTGTTACCAGCGCGGTGGTAGTATCCGCATGGGGTTATTTTTTATACATCGGTGTGATTGATCCCAACGGCGGGGTGATTATTTTGTGGCCGTTGTTCGGCATTTCCAATCAAATTTTGGCGGCGATTGCATTGTGTGTGGCAACAGGGATTTTAGTCAAATCCGCGAAAGGCAAGTATGCCTTTATCACAGGTGCGCCGCTGTTGTGGCTGATTATTATTACCAGCACCGCATCATGGCAAAAACTGACCAGCGACGATGTGCGTATTGGTTTTCTGGCGGCGGCGAATGATTTGTCGGCTAAATTAGCCGCAGGTTTATTGCCACCTGACAAGGCGGCTGTCGCGCCAAAATTGATTTTTAATTTTCAGCTGGATGCAGTGCTTACGTTGTTTTTTGTCAGCTTATTGTGGCTGATTGTGTTTGATATGGTGCGCGTGTGTGTGCGTTATTTAATGGGCAAACCTGTCCCCGTGTTGACCGAAGTACCGCATAGTTTTACGCGCTTGGCAGAAGAATGGGTCAGGGATTAATCATGCTGCAAGCCATTAAAATTGTCTGGCAAGCCATTCGCCAGTTATCGGGTGATGATGCTTATGAGCGGTATCTTCGTCATCATGCAGAACATCATGCAGACGAGAGCGAACCACTGAGTAAACAAGCCTTTTTTAAAAAATGGCAGGATGAAAAATGGCAGGGCGTGAAGCGGTGTTGCTGAGATTAGTACACCGTCAGCTTAGTTATGACGGGTAAGGTTACTTAGACCTGCGAGATTTTAAAAACTTCGCAGGTCTTTCTCGCACTGTGATAATAAAAAGGATTATGTTGTTACGGTCTTGCTCCTGCTTCAATTGCCGTAGGTAAAAATACCAGCAGAACGCCGCTAACCAGTATAAAACACACACTCAGCCATAGCGCGAGGGTTTCATGAGTGTGGTTATATAACCAGTAAATTAAAGCAGGGTGTATTAAATAAAGCAGGCTAAATAAGATAATCGCCCAGCCCCACGCTTGGTCGGTGCTTGTGTATGACGCTTTCAAAGTGTAGCCGAGTAGACCACCCAAGCCGCCGACACCTATTCCTAAAATGCCCGATAAAATAAGTAAGCCGTAAAATAAAATCTGCATTTGTTGTGAGCCTTAAAAATAATTTTTAATTGAGTAGGTGCAAAGTGGTAAAGAAAATAACGGAGCCTCAAAATAAAACGCTAGACTAACACACAGTTTTTACGTTAAAAGAGCGTAACCATTCTTCAAAAGTTGCAAGGAATTTATCATGTCGTTTTTACCGCAACAACCCAGTAATGTGACAGAGATATTGTCTGCCAGTGTTAAATTGTACGCTGAAAGTTTTACTAAAGTGATTGGTTACAGTTTGATTGTATTTGTTCTTAACAGTGTGCTTTCGAGTTTTATTACCGATGCCATGCCTGCGGTTGATGCAACGCTTGACGCGGAAGAACAAATGGCGGCGGCGATGCAAATGCTGCCCAGTACCTTGGGCATTGCGTTTATTGCTATTTTATTTTCCTGTGTGCTTTATAGTGCGATGATTTATCGCATTGATAACCTAGTCAACCAGCGAGCTGATGATTTTGTCGGGGTGTTGTTATTGGCAGTTAAAAAATTCCCCGCCATTATC
>JAUYBJ010000209.1 GCA_030693155.1 Methylococcales bacterium | reverse complement strand
TTTATCCATCCCTATCGCCGCCCGACACTGCCTTTCTGTTTTTAAATCAGATAATCCCAATTTCATAGCCGTTTATTAGTCCTGTTTTATTGATAATAGTAATTATCTATTCTTATTTATTCTGGTGCAACAAGTCTAATTTATGGAAGGCTTAATGAAAGGAGATATAGCTGAAATGGAAAAAGCGATTAAGCGTTCTTGTCGTTGGAAAACCGCAAATCCAACTTACAAAGATTTTTTAGCAGGGTATGCTGTTGTTTTATGTAAATTGGCATGGCTCAAAGGCTTTGAAGTACAAGTAGACAGCCCTCTGATTCCAATGGCGTTTATGCCTGTTGAGCCGCTTGCCCATTACGAAGATATTTACGAATTTATGAAACCCGATTGGCAAGCACCGCCTCCGCCAGATGAATATCGCAAATAACCAAGCTGAGTGACTTGAGTTGCCGCTTTTCGGCAACCCACATTAATGAACGCCCATCAATTCCACACCGCTTTTTCGTTGACTTGACTTATCGTCCATCCAATCTACGCATCACGCAACCACTGCGCAACCGCCTTGGCATAATAGGTCAAAATCGCATCACTGCCCGCGCGTTTAAAGGCTAATAACGATTCCATCACCACTGCTTTTTCATCCAGCCAGCCGTTGATATACGCGGCTTTGAGCATGGCGTATTCGCCGCTGACCTGATAAGCAAATGTCGGTACGCCGTATTCATTTTTAACGCGGCGAATAATATCCAGATAAGGCATTCCTGGTTTGACCATGACCATATCTGCGCCTTCTTCTAAATCCAGTTGAATTTCGCGCATGGCTTCATCAGAATTGGCGGGATCCATTTGGTAGCTGTATTTATTACCTTTACCCAAGTTGCCCGCTGAACCCACTGCATCTCTAAAGGGGCCATAAAATGCGGACGCATATTTGGCAGAGTAGGCGAGTATCAGCGTGTTCATGTAACGTTCAGTTTCCAATGCTATTCTTATTGCTCCGATACGTCCGTCCATCATGTCCGACGGCGCGACTATATCGGCACCTGCTTCGGCATGAGATAAGGCTTGTTTGACCAGCACGGCGATAGTTTCATCATTTAACACATAACCCGCTTCATTGATGAGTCCGTCTTGCCCGTGAAGGGTAAATGGGTCTAGGGCGACATCGGTGATAATGCCTAAGTGGGGTAAAGTTTGTTTTAAGGTTCTGACGCTACGCTGTACCAAGCCATGAGGATTGTAGGCTTCTGCGGCATCGTTGGATTTTTTATCAGCAGAGATGACAGGAAACAAGGCAATCGCGGGAATGCCCAGTTCATAGATTTCACGCGCTTGTTCAACCAGCAAATCCAGCGAGTAACGTTCCACGTCTGGCATGGAGGCAATGGCTTGTTTTTGGTTTGATCCTTCGATGACAAACATCGGATAAATGAGATCATCAACCGATAATGAATTTTCACGCATCAGGCGGCGGGAAAACTCGTTGTAACGCATTCTTCTCATGCGCGTAGGCATTGTGATGTTATGATATGTCATCTTATTCTGGGCTTAAAAGGTTAGGAATATCACTGGATTAGTGGTCGATTTTGAGGCTCATTATATCAGTGAATTGTTTCTCTGATGGTTGCAAGCAAAGGATAAGTAAGAATACATCGGTTTTATTTTTAGAGGC
The DNA here is from genome assembly GCA_030693155.1 of Methylococcales bacterium. Classification (GTDB taxonomy): domain Bacteria; phylum Pseudomonadota; class Gammaproteobacteria; order Methylococcales; family Methylomonadaceae; genus UBA4132. The sequence goes on along the minus strand of JAUYBJ010000209.1, from coordinate 17,812 downwards.
TTTTATGAAAGTTAAACACACTACATTATTTGGGTTGTTCGCATTATTATTGGCTTTTATGCCGTTTGCCCAAGTAACGGCGGCTGAGTTGTCTGCACCGCAACAACCCATAGCGGCTGCTTCAGATCAGTTACAAAAAAGAATGCAGGATAAAAATTTTGTTAAAGACTTTGCGCAAGTTACTCAGTTTGTTAATGAAACGATTTACCCGCATACTGATTTCGATAAAATTTCAGCGTTGGTGTTGGGCAAACTGTGGAAAACAGCAACACCTGACGAAAAAGAACGTTTTAAATATGAATTTCAAATCCTGTTGATTAGAACCTACTCACGCGCTTTTATTGAATTCAAAGAATGGTCAGTGCATTATTTGCCGCTGGAAATGGAAGACGGCGCGACTAAAGCGGTGGTAAAAACGGAAGTATTACAACCCGGTATCAAACCTATCGGCGTAGATTACCGTATGGCGTTGACTGATGGCGAATGGAAAGCCTATGACATCATGATTGAAGGCGTGAGTTTGGTGACTAACTACCGCACTACGTTCAGCAATGAAGTCGAAACCAAAGGTTCATTATCTGCGGTGATTGACGGTTTGGCAAAGCGCAATGCTGAGGCAATGGCACCAAAAAACTCATAAAGGAATGAGTGTTGCTTGCTGAGTCGATTCGGTGAGCCTGCAAGACATTCCTAAGCACATTTCAAATAATCACCCTGTCACAACGTGGCGGGGTGATTTTTTACGACCACTTCCGCTGGTCAACTCTGATTCAATATGAGCGATTATCAAGCCTTATATGACGCATTGTTAGAGGCAAAAGCCGATGCGTGGGTTGCATTATTACCCGCACAACTCGCACACGCTTTTGATGCAGACCAGCATGGTGATTTAGTACGCTGGCAACACGCTATTCAACAATTGCCCCAACTTACACCCTCACAACGGTTATTAGACGCGGATGCAGTGCATATCGGTTGCGCCGATGATGTGAGCGGCACAGAACAACATCAACTCGAACACTCTTTAAGAGCCTTGCATCCGTGGCGTAAAGGGCCGTATCAACTTTTCGGCATTCACATTGATACCGAATGGCGTTCAGACTGGAAATGGCATCGTCTACAACCGCATCTTGCCCCGCTAGAGCATCGTTTAGTGTTGGATGTCGGGTGCGGCAATGGCTATCATGCGTGGCGATTATTAGGGGCAGGTGCAAAACGGGTTATTGGCATAGATCCCACTTTATTAAGCGTGATGCAGTTTCAAGCGGTTAAACGTTTATACGGTGATGCCCCAATTGACGTATTACCACTGGCTCTCGAAGACCTGCCCAGCAATTTACAGCTGTTTGATACCGTATTATCTATGGGCGTGTTATATCACCGCCGTTCGCCTTTCGACCATTTATTAGAACTGAAAGGCTGTTTGCAACAAGACGGCGAATTGGTATTAGAAACCTTGGTGATTGAAGGCGGTTTAGGCGAAGTATTAGTCCCCGAAGGGCGATATGCCAGAATGCGTAATGTCTGGTTTTTACCCAGTTGCGTGACCTTGATGAGCTGGATGACCCGCTGTGGGTTTAAAAACGTGCGTTTGGTCGATGTCACTGTCACCAGTATTGAAGAGCAACGCAGCACCGAATGGATGCAGTTTCATTCCCTGCAAGATTTTCTCCATCCCGACAATCCGCAACTGACCTGTGAAGGCTTGCCCGCACCAAGACGGGCGATTTTTATGGCGAATGCTTAACACGTTGTAGGTTGAGCTGGCGATAAGTCAACCCAACAAAACCAGCGACTAAGTTGGGTTGTCAAAAGCGGCAGCCCAACCTACAGTGATTATTAGTGCGGCATCGCCGCAATTTTTTCTTTTAACTCTTCGGTTCTGGGGTCGGTCATGGTTGCCATGCAGTTTAATTTAAACGCCTCCTGCATCATTTTATCCTCAGGTTGTTCATTGACGGCTTTCAGTAAACAATCTTCTTTACGCTGTTGTAACCATTGTTTTTGCTCAGGCAATAAAGCAGCTCTGATGTCTTGCGTGGCAGCATTCCACACGACATTAATCCGCTTGTTTGCCTCATCCAGACGAACCTGCGCCTGATTTCTGGAGGCTTCCGCTTCCGACGGATTAGAATCGGTGATTTGATCGTCATTTGTTGCAACAGAAGCGGCTGTTTCGGCAATGTCCTGTTTCAGTGCATCCGTTCTCTGGTCAGTCATGGTAGTCATGCAGTTTAATTTAACCGCCTCCTGCATCACCTTATCTATCGGCTGTTCACTGGCGGCTTGCAGTGAACACTCATTGTCCCGTTGCGCTAACCATTGATTTTGTTCAGGCAGTAACACATCTCTGATGTCTTGAGTCGTGCCGTTCCATACCGCATTAATACGTTTATTGGCAGTATCCAGTTGTATCAATGCCTGATGTTTGGCGGCTATCGCCTTATCAGCTTCCGCATTTTCTGCGGGTGCATTAACAGGAGGCTCCTTAGTGACAACGGGTTGCTGTGCGGCTACTGGGGGCGTAGTCGCAGGAACGTCAGAAGGGCTAACAGCAGGTGTATTAATAGACGCTGCGGTATTGAGAACGTTTGAAATAGCGGTATCAGTAATTTCTTTTTTCAAATACAAACCCAGAAGAATAAACAGCACACTGCCTATAAAGCACATATATCGGGGTAAACCTGTGATCTGCGGTATTTTGACTTCTTTAACATCAATACCACCGCCAATAATGCCGATGAAAAACAATAGAATCCCTGTATAAAACGACACTTCTCCGATATTCATTTTTACCTCTGCTTGAATGTGTTTGGTGTGAGTAGCATAACAAATGCGACTTTGTTGAATAGTATAAAAAATTTCAATGCTCAAAGCGATTGAAACATTCTACAGGGTGCGCTGGGTGGTGTTGAAAATGCCAGAGTCAAAACTCATGAGTTTTGACTCCAAAATCTAATACTTTCAAGGTCTAGTTAGCGTAACCCGATCTAGGCATCAAAATATTCTCAATGTTAAGTGATTTTTCTGCGGCTAGTTGGAAAGTGCTTAATAATGTGGTCAAGGAGAGGATGAGTATTATAGTTAAACTTCGCACTATAATAGACAGGTTTATTAATCGTTAAACCAGTTGATTCGTTAATACGGTGTTTAACAGAATGCGCTTGTTCTTCTAAAAAATTAACTAACGTGGGTTCTGGTTTTTTACTATGGGCATTCCAATAACGCCCTTTCATAGCCATATCCGCTTGGTTAATTGCAACAATCACCCGTTTTGGCTCAATAGCTTTTAGCACAACTGATTCAAGCAACTGAAAAGCTGTACCCAAATCACGAGACCCACCATCAAGCAGAACCATTGTCAAATCTATAAAATGGTAATCGGTATTGCAGGTTCTTTGTAGTTCCCAAGTGATATTTTTCGCATGGTTTAAGTCATTTTCCTTACCATCACCCAGTCCTGCTGAATCGTGAAAACGTAAATAATCATGTAACGAATGCGCGGAAATGTGTTGTGTTTCAGGGTCAACGCCTTCGCCTACTTTTGCAACGGTTGAATTGAATAACGCATTTAATGTCGAACTTTTGCCCGTTCCTGTGCCACCTACTAGCAAAATATCTAACGGGGTTAATAGTCCATGACGTTGTATGTGCGACTGAATGTCTTGGAATCGATAATTTTTCATATTTAGTATCTGTTAATCAAACCAACTAAAAATTTTACTTACGGCTCCACCTATAGCACCCGCTACGCCGCCCACAACACCGCCAACGACTTTACCAACAGCTTCACCAACTCGTTCACCTGCACTACCAAAAACAATACTACCCAAGCCACCAAGAATATTACTACCAATATCTGCACCTGTTGACGCGCCATTCGTTATTGACTCAGCAAGCGTGCTTCTAATTTCTCCGCGATAATCTGACAGTCTATCGTCATCTTTCCACATTTTGCTGTCTTTATTCATATCTTGAGCAAATACAGCTCTTTTTTCCTGTTTAGTGTGTTGCAAGATTAACAGCATTAACTTTGACAGGTTGTATGGGTTTTGTTTTTGGTCGCCGTCTTTATAACCTGCACTATAATAAATAGGCTCAACATCAACGCCAGTGGCTTCTTTAATTCGTTTCTGAGTAGATTTAACTTTTTCATCAAGAAAGTCCACTAATTCAAGTTCAGGAAAGTTTTTCTCATGATTCCAATTACGTCCTTTCATGGCAACATCAGCTTGATTGATAGCAACCAATAGACGTTTTTTATCTTCGCCCAGATTAGGAATAATGACTTTATTGATTAACTGAAATGATGTGCCGAGGTCGCGGCTTCCACCATCGAGAATGACTAAAACCAAATCAATCAGTAGGTTACCCTTATCATCTGTTTCATAAAGTTTGGCAGTGATATTTTTTGCGTGTTCTAAATCGGCTTCTTTACCGTCACCTAAACCTGGGGAATCGTATAAAACAATGTTACTCAACTCATGCTTTCTAATCTCCATTGTTTCTGGGTCAACGCCTTGTCCAACTTTCGCTTTATTTTCGCCAAATAGTGCATTGATGGTTGATGATTTTCCGCAACCAGTCGCCCCCGTAATTAATATATTGACTTTGATGTCTTTCATTTTTCTAAGGTTACTCATAATCTGAGCCTTAGTAGCCGCATCTAACGTATCGTCGCGTTGAATATCATTGGCTAATTTATCGGTAAAATGTTCTTCTTTTTGCATTAAGAGCCTCGTTAATTTAGGTGGTAGATGATGCTAATTGTGGTGTTAAAATATGATAATAACCAGCAACTCATGGTCACTATTTCCCCACTATTAGGTATTAATTATGAAATTTCACGAGAAAATTCGCTTTATGCGCCAGTCTAAGAATTGGTCGCAGGAGGATATGGCGGATAAATTGGGAATGTCGGTGGCGGGTTATGCAAAAATTGAACAGGGTAGAACGGATGCGAATTTTTCAAAAATGGAGCAGATTGCCAGTGTGTTTGATATGGATATAGTGGAGTTGTTGAGTTTTGGTGAAAAGAATGTGATTTGTTTAATTGGTGATAACAGTGTCAATATTTCGCAAATTATCGGTTCATCAAAAGATTTAGCTTACGAGCTTCAAAAACTGCAATTGATGTTACAACATAAAGACGAAATGATGACGCAGAAAGATAAGGAAATTGCGGGGCTAAAGGAAGTGGTTGCGTTATTAAAAGCTCAGGCGGCGTAAATTTTCTTGTTCCTACGCGGCGCGTCTCTGTCTTAAGGATTTTTAGCTTAACCTGTAACGGTAAAAGGCAAATGTAAGTAGTGTTGGAGTGTAAGCATAGCTCGCTCTCCTGTCTTAACTTAATGGCAGTGGCGGTACCCTGCTAATAGTCTCTTTTTGTTATGCAGTGTTAAGATACGCGCTTGAAATTCATTTTAAACCACGCACAGTGCAATAACACCAAGAGCTTTTTAGAGGGAACATGGGGGCAAGGTATCAACGAAAATTGAGTTATCAAAGGATGGATCGTTGGAAGCTGTTTGTTCCCGTCTCATTTTTACTGCATATCATCATTATGCTCAGCCTTGATATTAAGCTATCAATGCCTGTACCCGCTAAACTGAAGCCCAACAAACCGATTACGCTGATTTTACAAGCCGCGCCTTTGCCGATAAAGCCGCCGCCTGTTGATAAAAATGCACCTAAGCCTGCCCTCGTTAAACTTGTTAAAGTAGAGCCAGAAAAGACATTACCCGCACCTAACCCGATTCGTTTACCCGCGCCTGTGGTTGCTAAAAAAGTTCCGCGTCCAGTCGTTGCCCAAACGCCACCACCTGCTAATGCGGCGCGGCAAGGTTATATTAAAGCACCCCCTGTTCAGCATTCGACAGTGGCTAAAGCAAGTGCAGCAAAACAATCGCCCGTTCCTGTACGCAGAACGCCTGTACCCGTTCAACCAGCGCGGGTATCTGCGCCTGTTGCTAAATCTAATATGCCAGATAATATGGCTAATTTGCCCAGAATTGGCATTCCTGTACAACCGCCGCCGCAACCGCAACCAGAGGTGATTACCTCTAATATGCCCAGTGATATGCAGAATTTGCCGCGCATTGGTATACCTGTGCAAGCATCTGCGCCCGTTCAGCCACAGCCTGCAATTAGCCAGCAAATAGCCGCGCCACAGCCTACGGTGGTACAAAAAGTCCCTGTGCCTAAGGTTGTTAAATCCGTAGCTGCGCCCGCGCCTGTTCAGTCCGTACAAAAAATTATTCCACCTGTGCCTGAGCGTATCGCCGATACCCCTGAGCCTGAAATGCCGATACCCGCGCCGCCAGTCAAGCGAACGCCTATTGAAACCAGCCAGTCTACGCCTGTACCTGTTAATACGGTCAAACCGTCAGCGTTTCAGCAACGTTTGGAGTCACTGCAAGACAGTGCAATCTCTTTTATGCCGGTTTTTCCGCAAGTCGTTCGGCTGATTGCACAAGGATGGTTTAAAAATTTAGAAGAAATTGCTGTACCTGTACCTGCGCCCGTTGCACCGACACCTGCGCGTGCCGTGGTGCAATCTGTCCCTGTGGAAAATAGTGCAGAACCAACCCGTCAAGACAAAGCCGTGAGCCAAACTAAGCCTGCCGAAAGCACAGAGGCTATTCCTGAACAATTTATGACCGATGATCGTTTTCATACCAAAGAGGTCATTCAAGGCAATATGGATAAAGACAGTTTGCCGCCAGAACAGCAGGGAAAATCAGGTAAAAAACTGGGTTCGATTATCTTTAAAGAACGGAAAAATTATGGCGACATGATGCCACAAGAAGAGTCTGCGGCACAAAATACCAAGAAACCTAAAGGGGAGGGCTTTAGTATTCCTATTGGCGATTGTTATGTGGGTTCTAAAACAGCGGTTGAAGAAGAGCAATCGGGGGAACACAAAAATCCGATTAACTGCAATTTTTAAACAGTAACTGATGTTACGCATGAAAAAGCCATAGTCCACGAAAAGCACGAAAGGCACGAAAGGCACGAAAGGCACGAAAAAAATCAAAGCTAATGCGTCCTGTATAAGTTTCTAGGCTAGACCTGCGAGGTTTTTAAAACCTCGCAGGTCTTTATTGGATACGTCAGAATCAAACGGGCTGACTCTGGGTGTTTTTTTGACTTTGCCAGCCATAACTTATACGACACTTATTATTTTTTAGTCTTTTTAGTCTTTTTCGTGGACAAAAATGTTCTTGTGGGTAACATCAGACAGTGAGCAAAAAAAAGCCACAGTCAACAACTGTGGCTTTTTTAAGCAACCGAAAAAAGGTTTATCCAGAGGATTACTTGATTTTGGCTTCTTTGTAGATAACGTGTTTACGAACGACGGGATCAAATTTTTTGATTTCCATTTTTTCAGGAGTCGTTTTTTTGTTTTTAGTGGTAGTGTAAAAGTGACCTGTGCCTTCGGTAGAGATCAATTTAATTTTATCGCGCATGATGTTAGCTCCTTAAACTTTTTCGCCGTTTTTACGCAAATCCGCTAATACTGCGTCTATGCCGTTTTTATCAATGATACGCATTGCTTTAGTTGAGATACGCAGACGTACCCAACGGTTTTCGCTTTCTACCCAAAAACGGTGGTGTTGCAGATTAGGAAGAAAACGTCTTTTGGTTCTGTTGTTCGCGTGTGATACGTTGTTACCTGTAACGGGACTTTTGCCTGTTACTTGACATACTCTGGACATGATTAACCTCTTTTTAGCTGTGCCTAGATTCAAAAATTAGCCAAGCTTTATACCAAAAAACAGCATCAAAGTAAATGTTTCAATCGGCTATGATGCACATTTATAAATTAGCATCACTGTTAAATGCTTGTTATCTATAGACAGCACTGTCAAATTTTGACAATTCCATTAAAATGGTCAGCATGACGCACCCTTTTTTGCCAAACACTTCGGAACGCTAATGCCTATTAAACTCGGTATGGTGATGGATCCCATCGCCACTATCAATATCAAAAAAGACACCAGTTTTGCCATGTTGCTGGAAGCTCAGTCCAGAGGCTGGGAACTGCATTACATGGAATTAAATGATTTATTTTTACGCAATGGCGTGGCGTACGCCCGCACGCGCACACTGACCGTTGAGCGTAATGCCCAGCAGTGGTATCAATTCACCGCTGAGCAGGATATTCCGCTGAGTGAGTTGAATGTGATTATGATGCGTAAAGATCCGCCGTTTGACCAAGAATATATTTATGCGACCTATTTGTTAGAACGCGCGGAAAGTACGGGCGTTTATGTGGTTAATAAGCCGCAGTCATTGCGTGATGCCAATGAAAAGTTATTTACCGCATGGTTTCCACACTGTTGCGCAGAAACCTTGGTGACCAGAGAACCGAGCAGAATCCGCCAGTTTTTAGCGGAAGAGGGCGAAATTATTTTAAAACCGCTGGATGGGATGGGCGGTACGTCTATTTTCCATATTCGTCAGGATGATCCGAATATCAGTGTGATTTTAGAAACTATGACGGAATATAAAAGCCGTTTTGTGATGGCGCAAAAATATTTGCCGCAAATTAAAGACGGCGATAAACGTATTTTAATGGTCAATGGTGAACCTGTGCCGTATTGTCTGGCGCGTATTCCCGCGCAAGGCGAAACGCGCGGTAATTTGGCCGCAGGTGGACGTGCTGAAGGTCGCCCCTTAACCGAGCGTGACCGCTGGATTGCCAATCAGGTCGGCGCGACACTGCGCGAAAAAGGGCTGATTTTTGTCGGTCTGGATGTGATAGGCGATACCTTGACGGAAATCAACGTCACCAGTCCGACCTGTGTCGTTGAATTGGATACGCAGTTCGGGCTGAATATCAGCGGTTTATTGATGGATCATATTGAACAAGTGATTCGCTAATATGAGTTATGCTGTCATGTCCACAACACCCTCTGTAGCAACAACGAATCGGACTTTCTTATTCGCGTTAGTGATAGCGGTTATTGTGCATATTATGTTGGTGCTGGGTGTGCAGATTTCCAAGCCTGACGCTGAAAAAATCAGTAGAAGTATTGATATTACCTTGGTCAATTCGCCCAGTGTTCAAGCCCCTGAAAAAACTGAGTTATTGGCGCAAGACAATCAAATCGGCTCAGGTGAGAAAATTGCCAAACCTGAACCTGTGAAGCAACAGCCAGCACCGACGAAAACGCCCGTTAAGCCGATGCCGAAAAACCTGATGGAAAAAATTACGCCTCCGCCTCAGGTCAAGCCCGCGCTGAAACAGCCCGAAAAAATCAAGCCGTTGCCAGTATCCAAACCTGAGCCTGTTGCCAAACCGATAGAAAAGCCGATAGAAATACCGCCACCTGCGCCTAAGCCGATTGCCAAGCCTGTAGAAAAACTGATGCCTGCACCGCCGCATGGGCAAGTATTTAAAGCAGATGCAATGCCCAGCAAGCCTGATATAACACAAAAAGTGCTGACGCAAGAGAAAGCGGAGCAGAAAATTGCCACCAGAACTCATACTACGCTCAGTAAGGGACAGCCTGAAACACACCATCTTTCAGCCGCTTCTTTGCAACAGCAAATTTCTGAACAAGCAGTAGCGACCACTCAACAAGCGGTGGCGGCACCGCAAATTAAAACCAAATCAGTTAATCAGGTCAGTGCCAATAAATATGTCGCCGCCCAGTATTTACATGACTGGGAAGCTAAAGTAGCGGGTGTCGGTAATCGCAATTACCCCGAAGCGGCAACCAAACCCGGTTTTTCTGCGACCTTAACGATGGATGTAGGTATTGATATTGATGGTAACATTGACAGCATCCGCATCACGCACTCGTCAGGTAATCCAGAACTGGATGAAGCGGCAAAAAAAATCGTCCGCATGAGTGCGCCGTTTCCACCGTTACCTATGGCATTGCGTAACGAGCTTGATATACTAAAAATTACCCGTGTCTGGAAATTCACAGACGAATCTGGCTTAGTTACCCAATAACAGCCGCCCCTAACTTTTGATACCGAGACGCATGACCGCAGTCACCTACTTAAACAATCACTTCATTATTGCCATGCCCAATCTGGCAGATCCGTATTTTTTTCATACCGTCATTTATCTTTGTCAGCACAATGACGAGGGTGCGCTAGGCATCGTGATTAATCGCCCTATTAATATGAAATTAGGTGATGTTTTTAAACAAATGAAATGCCCTGTCAGTTCTGAGACTGCGCCTGAATCCCCCGTCTTTGCGGGTGGGCCTATGCAGCAGGAGCGCGGCTTTGTGTTGCATAATACAGGCGGTGAATGGGATATGACCCTGCCCATTTCGGAGTCTGTTTCCTTAACCACGTCGCGTGATGTGATTGAAGCGATTGCTGTGGATAAAGGCCCTGAATCCTATATTGTCGCGCTGGGTTACGCAGGCTGGGGGCAAGGACAGTTAGAACAGGAAATGCTCGCCAATGCGTGGCTGACCTGCCCGTATAGCAAACAGATTTTATTTGATACGCCTGCCGATAGTCGCTGGCAAACTGCCGCCGAGCAGATCGGTATTAACATTAATCAACTCACTATTCCTGCTGGCCATGCTTAAACGCGATCCCTTAGCCGCTAAACTGACCAGCACTACTTATCTGGGTTTTGATTTCGGTACCAAAAAAATCGGCGTGGCAGTCGGACAGACCAGCACGGCGAGTGCGAGTCCGTTACAAACCATACGCTCGATTAATCAAACGCCTAACTGGGAGATTATTCGCCAGTTAATTGCCGAATGGCAACCTGTGGGTTTAGTGGTCGGTATTTCCCGTCAACAGGACGGCAGTGATAATCCCGTTACCCCGCGTATGTTAAAATTTTGTCGGCAATTAGAAGGACGTTATGCACTGCCTGTGTATCAACAGGATGAAACCTTATCGACCTTTGAAGCCAAACAAATGTTATTTGATGAAGTCAATTTAGGCGCGGCGAAAATGTGGGACGTACAAGACCAGCTCGCCGCCCAGCTCATCCTGCAAACATGGTTAAATCAGCACACCGCCAAGGAGCATCATTAAGTGTTAGCAATACCTGAATTATTAAATAATCTGGAAACAGAACTAAAACACACCATTGCCGCACGACAACTGGTTGACCCGTTGATGATTGGTATTCGCACAGGCGGCGTATGGATAGCCGAAGTCATGCACCAGCGACTGGCGATTAACGAACCCTTGGGTTTATTGGATATTTCCTTTTATCGGGATGACTTTTCGCAAATCGGTATGCACCCCAATGTAAAACCCAGCCACCTGCCCACCAACATGGAAGGGCGCGACATTATTCTGATTGATGACGTGTTTTATACGGGCAGAACCATCCGCGCCGCGCTGAATGAAATTTTTGATTATGGCAGACCGCATCAAGTGATATTCGCGGCATTGATTAAACGGGATGGCAAACAAATTCCCATTACGCCTGATTGTGTGGGTACGCACCTCACGCTGGATGCAGGGCAGCGCATTAAATTGACAGGCCCTGAGCCGCTTTCCATTGTGATAGAAACCTGCGGGAAATAGTCATGACGAATAACATCCAGTTAAACTCAGACGGCAAACTGAAACACTTTTTAAGTATTGAAGGTCTCGATCAAACTCTGTTGACCGAAATTCTCGATACTGCCGCATCTTTCGTCAACCCCTCCGATGGACAGATTAAAAAAGTGCCGTTATTACGCGGTAAAACCATCGTCAATTTATTTTTTGAAAACAGCACGCGCACCCTTACTACCTTTGAACTGGCGGCAAAACGTTTGTCGGCAGACGTGTTGAACATGAACATCACCACGTCATCAACTGCCAAAGGGGAAAGTCTGCTCGATACCATCCGTAATCTGGAAGCGATGTTTGTCGATATGTTTGTCGTGCGTCACGCCATCAGCGGCGCGGCACACTTTATCGCCCAGCAAACTGCACAGCATATCAGCGTCATCAACGCAGGTGATGGACAACACGCCCATCCCACGCAAGCCATGCTCGATATGTTCACTATCCGTCAGCATAAAGGCGATTTTTCCAAACTGCGCGTTGCCGTTATCGGTGACATTCTGCATTCGCGGGTGGCGCGGTCGGAAATTCAGGCGTTAAATACTTTAGGTGTCGCAGAAGTGCGCGTCATTGCGCCTAAAACCTTATTACCCGCAAAAGTGGAAACCTTGGGTGTCACCGTGTGCCACGATTTAAAACAAGGTTTGGCAGACATAGATGTGGTCATGATGCTGCGGCTGCAAAAAGAACGCATGACTTCCGCGTTATTGCCCGGTGAAAGCGAGTATTTCAAATGCTTTGGACTGACCGAAGAAAAACTGCTTTATGCCAAACCCGATGCGATTGTCATGCACCCCGGCCCGATTAATCGCGGTGTGGAAATTGATTCCAAAGTAGCCGACGGGAAACAATCGGTTATTTTGCAACAAGTCAGTAATGGTATCGCCGTGCGTATGGCGATTATGGCAATGGCAATGCAGCACAATGGAGTAAACGTATGACGACTATACATATTCAACACGGCAGAGTGATTGACCCTGCGAATAATATAGACCGCGTGGGTGATGTGTGTATTGTCGATGGAAAAATCGCCGCGCTGTTTGCCGTGCCCGAAGGTTTTCATGCGGATACTGTGATTGATGCGACGGGTAAAGTGGTCTGTGCGGGATTTATTGATATAAGTACCCGTTTGCGTGATATGGGGCATAGTCGCAAAGCCACATTCAAAAGTGAAACCCGCGCCGCCGCCAGTGCAGGTGTGACGACGATGTGTTTGCAACCTGATACCCGTCCTGTGATGGATGCCGCCTCTATTGCAGAATACGTTAAAGATCTAGCCGAAAAAGCAGGTTATCCGCAAATTTACCCGATAGGCGCATTAACACAAAAACTGGAAGGCGCGGAACTCAGTTCCATGCTGGCAATGAAACAGGCGGGTTGTATTGCGGTCAGTAACGCCAACGCGCCGGTGAAGAATCTGCTGATTTTAAGGCGGGCAATGGAATACGCCGCCAGTCATAATTTACTGTACATTTGCCGCCCCAATGAATTCAGCCTGAGTAATAACGGTTGCGCTCATGAAGGCGCGATTGCCACGCGCTACGGCTTGCCCAGCATTCCCGAAGCTGCGGAAACTATCGCTTTGGCAGAATGTTTAGAGCTTGCTGAACTGACAGGTTGTCGCGTCCATTTCGGGCAACTGAGCTGTAAACTGTCGGTGATTAAAATCCATCAGGCAAAAAAATACGGCTTGAATGTCAGTGCGGATGTTGCTATTCATCAATTACACCTGACGGAATCCGACATGATTCCGTTCGACAGTGCTTATCATGTTTTGCCACCGCTACGCACTGAAGCCGATAAAAAATACCTGCGTCAAGGTCTCGCCAGCGGCACCATCAACAGCCTGTGTTCAGACCATCAACCGCATGATTTAGATGCTAAATTAGGCGCGTTTCCCGAAACGGAATCAGGGGTTTCTTCATTGGAAACCCTGTTGCCGCTGATGCTCAAACTGGTTGCACAAAACGACATCACTCTGGAGCAGGGCATTACCGCTTTAACACAACAACCCGCACAAATTTTGGGTTTAGCCAGTGGTGCGTTGACCGTGGGTTTTTCTGCTGATGTGTGTGTGTTTGACCCAACATTGGAATGGCAGATTAATTCGGACACTTGGCAAAGTCGCGGACTCAATACGCCGTTTTGGGGACAGACTATGACAGGGCGTGTGACCCATACTTTACAAGCGGGGAAGGTGATTTTTAGCTTGTAAATTCAGACAGATGTAGGAGTGGCTTTAGCCACGACCATCGTGGCTAAAGCCACTCCTACAATTCTGTAAAAACACTTAACTGTGGGCTGTGTATTATTGGGTTAGCCATCAAAGCTTGAGTACCATGACGCTGATATTCAAACTCAACCCGTTCAACCTGTCCTGACTCGGGCTTGGATACCCGTTTTTCATCCACACTTATGACATGAATCCCCCTGTGCATTTCACTCTTATGTTATAAACGCCATCCTTGGCTTTTGGCTTTCGGCAATTTATGTAGAAATAACGCTAACGACTTTTAAACCGTATAAGTAGAAGAAGCGGTTTTACCGCCGTGACCTGTCCAGTCGGTGTGGAAGAATTCACCGCGTGGTTTGTCGGTGCGCTCATAAGTATGTGCGCCGAAGTAATCACGTTGTGCTTGCAGTAAATTAGCGGGTAAGCGTTCAGTGCGGTAGCCGTCGAAATAGGCGAGGGCAGAGGAGAATGCAGGCGTGGGAATGCCCAGTTCTACACCTAAAATAACCGCTTTGCGCCAGCCTGCATCGGCTTTTTGCATGGCTTCGATAAAGAAATCCGCCAGCAATAAGTTTTCCAGCTCAGGATTTTGGTCGTAGGCTTGTTTGATGTCGTTCAGGAATTGGCTGCGAATAATACAACCGCCGCGCCACATCAAAGCAATCTCGCCGTAGTTTAATGACAAGTTGTATTCTTTCGATGCTTCACGCATTAAACGGAAACCTTGCGCGTAAGAAATGATTTTTGCCGCGTACAGCGCGTCACGAATTGCGTCAATCATCGCTTGTTTGTCGCCTGTGAAGGTTTGTACACGTTTGGGTAACACTGCCGCCGCCGCAACACGTTCGGATTTTTGCGCTGATAAACAACGGGCAAATACTGATTCGCCAATCAACGTCAACGGAATACCCAAATCCAGCGCGTTAATACCCGTCCATTTGCCTGTGCCTTTTTGTCCAGCGGTATCAAGAATTTTATCAACCAATGGCTGACCGTCTTCATCTTTATACGCCAGAATGCCAGCGGTAATTTCAATCAAATACGAGCTGAGTTCGCCTTTATTCCATTCAGAAAAAATGGCGTGCATTTCATCGGCAGACAAACCCAAACCTTCCGACATCATTTGATAGGCTTCACAAATCAACTGCATATCGCCGTATTCAATGCCGTTGTGTACCATTTTGACGTAATGACCCGCGCCGTTATCACCAACCCATTCACAACACGGTGCGCCGTCAACCTGTGCGCTGATGGCTTGAAAAATCGGCTTAACCGCAGACCACGCCGCTTTGTTACCGCCAGGCATAATCGAAGGCCCATTTCTCGCGCCTTCTTCACCACCCGAAACGCCTGTGCCGATGTACAAAATATTTTGTGCGGCTAAATCAGCCGTTCGGCGGTTGGTGTCGGTAAATAGCGAGTTACCGCCATCAACAATGATGTCACCCGCTGATAATAACGGCACTAATTTTTCAATATACGCATCAACCACTTCGCCCGCTTTAACCATTAACATCACAATGCGCGGCGATTCCAAACTATCAACCAATTCTTCCAAAGAATGCGTACCGATAACTTGCGTACCTTTCGCCGCATCGGCTAAAAAATCATCCACCGCGCTAGTGGTGCGATTAAAAACAGCGACTTTAAAGCCGTGGTCGTTCATATTGAGGACTAAATTTTGTCCCATCACTGCCAAACCGATTAATCCGATATTTGCTTTCATGCTTGCCTCTTAGTGGAGTTATTAACGGCGGAATTTTAACATAATTTGACGGGGTGATTTTTGCTTAAAACGGATAAAGTGTTGCGCTAATTGTTTGAATCCATGAGAATTCACGCGTCGTTTAACACCACCATAGGATATGAATTATGAAAAATAAACTCGCATTTTTAGTCGCCATCGCCTTGGCAGGTAACTTTTTTCTAGTCGAAACCAGTGCCGCTAAAACTAAAGGCAAGCCCAAAGCACCGCCCGCAGAACCTGTCACTTACACCAATAAAGACAGGCATTTTTCTTTCACCATTCCCGCAGGCTGGGCAAAACAAAGCGGTGATGTTAATTCCGACACCGTGTTATTCATGGCACAACCATTGAGTAAAACCTGTAGTTTTCAGGTGAATATGACCCGAATGCAATTAGATTTTCCTGCCGAAGCCTCGGTTGCCGCGTCTTTAGACAGTGCGACTAGGTTCTGTTGACATTTCGGGAATAGTCATTCAGAAACAACCAGTTATAGATATATAGCAAAATCATAACTTACTGATATAGTTAGCGATTTTACCAAATGTCAACAGAGCCTAAAGACATTGCGATTGATAAGAATATTTCCGCTAAACGCCGTGATGAGTCGGGATTGGAAAACGGTCAATCAGTGCAGTTTACGCGCGGTTGGGAACTGATGGAAAAAGGTCAAAAAAGCGGGCATCAACGCATTATTTATCAGGCGTATGACAGAGAAAATTATTATCTCAACATGATGGCAGCGGCTGAAACTGAGCATTTTGAAGTCTGTCGTCCTGATTTACAGAAAATTATAGATTCGATTAAATTTGGCGATTAATTATCAGGAGTGCAAACCTGACAGTCAGTTGTATCTCTATGATATTTCGTAAAGTTGAAAGACCTCCGAGGTTTTTAAAACCTCGGAGGTCTTTGTTGTACACGTCAAAATTAAGATTGAATCACCACTTAGGTTTGTAATCCGACTGTACTTTCTGCACAATTACCCCCAACACATGATAACACTGACGATTATTGCACCACACACATCAAAATAATGAAAAAATCCATACAACAAAAATTAGAAAATCTCTGCGAACGTTACGACGAAATCGCCGCTTTACTCTCAGAAATCGAAACCCAGAATAACCAAAATAAATTTCGCGCACTGAGCCAAGAATACGCACAAATCGCCCCATTGGTAGATTGCTATAAACGCTACGAGGAGACCTTAGTCGCCCTCGCATCAGCGCAAGACATGGCAACTGACAATGATCCTGAAATGCGTGAAATGGCAAAAGAAGAAATCAGCGACGCGCAAAATGAACTGGATGCCATCGACCACGAATTGCAATTATTATTGCTGCCCAAAGACCCTAACGACAACCGCAACATCTTCTTAGAAGTCAGGGCAGGCACAGGCGGCGACGAAGCGGCGATATTTTCAGGCGACTTGGCGCGTATGTATCAACGCTATGCGGAAAAACGCGGCTGGCAAACTGAAATTATCAACGAAAGTTTCGGCGAACACGGCGGCTATAAAGAAGTTATCTTGCGTATTATCGGGCGTGATGTGTATTCACAATTGAAATTTGAAGCAGGCACACACCGTGTGCAACGTGTGCCAGAAACCGAATCGCAAGGGCGTATTCATACCTCCGCCTGTACCGTCGCCATCATGCCCGAAGTGGAAGAAGTCGATGCCATTGACATTAATTCCGCTGATTTAAAAGTCGATACTTACCGCGCCTCAGGTGCAGGTGGTCAGCACATCAACAAAACCGAATCGGCAATCCGTATCACCCATGTTCCCACCGGCACAGTGGTCGAATGCCAAGACGAACGCTCACAGCACAAAAACCGTGCGCGGGCGATGTCATTATTAGCATCGCGTTTATTATCCGCCGAACAAGAAAAACACCACGCCGAACAATCCTTAAACCGCAAATTACAAGTCGGCAGCGGCGACCGTTCTGAACGCATCCGCACCTACAACTACCCACAAGGACGCTTAACCGATCACCGTATCAACCTAACTCTGTATAAATTAGACGACATCATGCAAGGCGGTTTAGAACACGTCATTAATCCCTTGATAAGTGAACATCAAGCAGAGATGTTGACGCAGTTGGGGGATGATTAATTGTTTGGTGTCGGCGTACTACTGGGCATCTCGAAATACCACCTAAATAATTTAAACGCTTGCTAATGGTAGTCAATCGGCACGAGAACGCTCACAATTTAAGTTTTACCTTGGCAAGAGGGCTTGTTTTCCGGCTAACATCACCTGAACAGGTGATGTTAGG
>JAUYBJ010000202.1 GCA_030693155.1 Methylococcales bacterium | reverse complement strand
CTAACGCGTTGGGCTTTCCTTCACACGCTATAAGTTGTGCACAGCCTGACAGCCAACGCTTTCGCCATTTTCCTGCATTTTCTTCCTGAATAGACAGTTGCCGACTAATCTCCGTATTTTTATGACCTGCATGGGCAAGCTGCGTGAAACAGTGGCAAGCGTGTGGTCGCAAACCTGTCAAAACCTTGAAATTATTCTGGTCGATGATGGCAGTACCGATGACACACCCGCTGTGATTAGCGAACTCATAAAAACAGCGGAACATGGTAAAATACGCACCATTCATCAAATCAATAAAGGCTCGGCGGCGGCGCGTAATCTGGGTATTGCTTTAGCACAATGCGACTATATTTTACCACTGGATGCTGATGACCTTATTCATTCGGCAATGCTTGATGCGCAACCGAGTATCACGCTTGTTTATACTGACCGCCAAGATTTCGGCGATAGTCATCAACGCTGGTCTGCGGGTAAATTTGAACTGGCACGATTGAAATAATCTTATTGCGCCTTGTATCGCCGCAGTCTGTGGCAAACAATTGGAGGCTACAAAAGCAATGTTTCAGGATTTGATGATTGGGATTTTTGGTTGGCAGCCGCTATCAGCGGCGCAACTGCACAGTATCTGCCAGAAGCGTATTTATTACATCGTCGCCATTCGGTTTCCCAGCTATGGCAGTTATTACCACACTATGAAACCCTTTATGCGCGGATTATTTTGAACAATGCCAGTGTATTTACAGACAATGAACAACAAGCCGCCGCTGACTTTCTACAGCATGGCAAAGCCTCCTCACTACTGAGCTCATCGCGCTTTGTATTTCTTAATCAATACTACGCAGGTTACCCCGATAACTTGCAATCTGTATGCGTATCCTGATTACGGGTGTCAGCGGTCAAATCGGCACTAATTTAGCCTTACGCTGTCTGGCAGAAGGACACGAGGTTTATGGTATAGACCTGCGTGCAAACAGCTGGACAACGCTGATTCGTCAATCACACTGCGATCTTACTCATCCGTGTGCATCAACCACACTTGCTCAACTGCTAACAAGCTGGGGAACACCCGATATAGTTGTTCATCTTGCTGCTCACGCCAAGGTTCATCAATTAGTGCTTGAAGCGCACAAAGCACTCGAAAACATCGCCATGACTCAGCATATTCTGGAATATTGTCGGATTCAAAATGTGCCGATTATTTTTTCAAGCAGCCGCGAAGTGTACGGCAATGTTTATCGCCCTGAAACCAGCGAAAAAGATGCTGATTTTACCCAGATTACCAGCGCGTATGCTGCCAGTAAACTGTCTGGTGAAGCACTGGTATACAGCTATGCCCGCTGTTATGAGTTACCTTATATCGTCTTCCGTTTGAGTAATGTTTACGGACGCTTCGATAACGACCTGAAGCGTATGGAGCGTGTGATTCCTCTCTTCATTCAGAATATACAACACGATAA
The DNA here is from genome assembly GCA_030693155.1 of Methylococcales bacterium. Lineage (GTDB taxonomy): Bacteria > Pseudomonadota > Gammaproteobacteria > Methylococcales > Methylomonadaceae > UBA4132. The sequence goes on along the minus strand of JAUYBJ010000202.1, from coordinate 5,218 downwards.
ATCACTCAAAGTATTCGGCAGTAACAAGGTGCTGGACTTTACCTATATTGATGATTGCATAGATGGCATTATGCTCGGCATAGACTGTCTGGTGACGGGGCGTGTGCGTAACGAAACCATCAATCTGGCTCGCAGTGAAGGTCATACATTGAATCAGTTGTGTCTGCATTTAACAAAAACACTGAACATCGAAGTCGAAATTGAAGATTTACCCATGCAGACGGTAGCAGTTTATCACTATGTTGCAAATCTAAAACGAGCGCGTGAATTATTAGGATTTGCGCCTAAAGTTTCACTGCCAGAGGGACTGCATAAAGCCATAATCTGGTCACATGAACATCTTGGTAAAAACCATATTAGGTCTTGACTATCGTTGACACTAAAGGCACATTACCAAACAAACCTTAATTCAAATTAAATTAATAATGCCAAAAACAAAACATATTGTGATTATCGGTGCAGGCCCTGGCGGTCTGTGTGCAGGGATGCTGTTAAGCAAGCGCGGCTTTAAAGTATCAATTTTTGAAAAAAACTCCGATGTAGGCGGGAGAAATAGACCTATTAATCAGGATGGTTTTGTATTTGACACAGGCCCTACGTTTTTGTTGATGAAATATATTCTCGATGAAATGTTTCAGCACTGTGATAAACGCAGCGAAGATTATCTGGAGTTTTTTAAACTGGATCCGATGTATCGCCTGTTATTTTCGGATCGCGCTGTTGATGTGTATTCCGACCGCGACAAAATGCGGGCTGAGTTACAACAAGCGTTTCCTGAAGGTAGCGCGGGTTTTGATGCTTATCTTAAACAGGAAGGGGCGCGGTTTAAAAAACTGTATCCATGTATTCAACGCGATTACTCCAGTTGGAAAGCGTTTTTTTCATGGGATTTAATCCGCGCCGTACCGCATTTGGCATTGAATCACAGCGTGTTTTCCAATCTGGGCAGGTATTTTAAAGAAGAAAAAATGCGGCTGGTGTTTTCGTTTCAGTCCAAATATTTAGGTATGTCACCGTGGGAATGCCCTGCCCTGTTCACCATGCTGTCTTATCTGGAGCATGAATACGGCATTTATCATGTGAAAGGTGGGCTCAATAAAATTGCCGATGCAATGGCAAAAGTCATTACCGAACAAGGCGGCACGATTCACACCAATTCGCCTGTTGAATCATTAATTATTGACAACAAAATCGTCAAAGGCGTGCGTTTAGCAGACGGCAGTGAAGTGCTGGCAGATGAAGTGGTGGTAAATGCTGATTTTGCTCATGCAATGACTCATCTGGTCAAGCCCGATGAATTAAAACAACATAGCCCTGAGCGGCTGAAAAAATTGGAATATTCCTGCTCAACGTTTATGTTGTATTTAGGTGTCAATAAACGCTATGACATTGCCCATCATAATATTGTCTTCGCTAATGACTACAACACTAATATCGCTAATATTTTCCGTAACAAGAAATTAAGCAAAGATTTTTCTTTTTATGTACAGAATGCCTCGGTAACCGATGACAGTCTCGCCCCCGCAGGTGAATCGACATTGTATGTATTAGTGCCGATGCCCAATAATCAAAGCGACATCAACTGGGACAGCACTTGCGCGGCTATGCGTGAACAAGTGCTGGATGCAATGGCAACACGATTGGGCTTAACGGATATTCGCGAACACATTGTGTGCGAAAAAATCATCACGCCCAAAACGTGGGCAACGGAAGAAAATGTGTTTATGGGGGCAACGTTCAGTCTGTCACACAAATTCAGTCAGCTTTTATATTGGCGACCGCACAATAAATTTCAAGAACTCGACCGCTGTTATCTGGTCGGCGGCGGTACACACCCAGGTAGTGGTTTGCCGACGATTTACGAATCGGCGCGGATTTCTACCAACTTGATTTGTCAAAAATACGGCGTTGATATTTAACAATGACTGAATCTATAGCGGTTTATTCGGCGTTAAATGAGCACGTTTTACAGACTTATCCCATCACCAGCCAAACGGACATAAGCGAACAAATAACCGCTGCGCGGTTAGCGGCAAAAACGTGGGCGGCGTATTCGGTCGCCCAACGGATTGCCTTATTATCCGCCTTAAAAACGGCGATACTGACTGATGTTGACGCAATTACTGACACCATTATGACGGTGACAGGCAAAGTCAAAACCGAAGTTTTGCTGGGCGAAGTGTATCCCGTGCTGGAATTACTGCGTTATTATGAAAAAAATGCCGTCCGTATCCTAAAACCCTGTCATCTCAGCACCTCGCCGTTAGCATTTCCCGCTGCCCGCGCCCAGTTTGAACGCCGTCCTTATGGCGTGGTTGCCATTATTTCGCCGTGGAATTTTCCGTTTCAATTGACGTTAAGCCCTTTATTGACCGCCTTATTCAGCGGTAATGCGGTGCTGTTTAAAACTTCGGAATTAAGCATTCCGATTGGTGAATTAATTTTGCAATTATTAAGCCTTATCGAGTTACCCGTTGGTTTAGTGCAGCACGTTATCGGTGAAGTAAAAACAGGCGAACAACTGATAGATAGCCGCCCAGACTTGGTTTTTTTCACAGGCAGCATCAACGCAGGTCGGGCCATTATGGCAAGAGCCGCACAGCATCCGATACCCGTGATACTGGAATTAGGCGGCAAAGATGCCATGCTGGTTTTTGACGATGCCAACTTAACTCGCGCCTGCAATGCCGCTTTATATGGTGCGTTTAGCAATAGTGGGCAGGTGTGCGTGTCGGTAGAACGTTTGTATGTGCAGGACAGTATTTATGAGCAGTTTGTAGAAAGGCTAAGCGATGCCACCAGTAAGCTAACTGTCGGACATGGTGCGCTCGGCGATTTAGGCGCGTTGACTTCATTAGCGCAATACAAAATTGTTGAAGCTCATTATCATGACGCGCTTGCCAAAGGCGCGAAAGCCTCCGCACCCTTGCAATTAAACGGGCGTTATTTGCAGCCTGTGGTGTTATGGGATGTCACGCACGATATGCGCATCATGCAGGAAGAAACCTTCGGCGCGTTATTGCCTGTCATGGCATTCAGCACTGAACAAGAAGCGGTAGACCTTGCCAACGACAGCGATTATGGCTTGAATGCCAGCGTTTGGAGTAGCGACATAACCAAAGCCGAGCGCGTTGCCCGACAATTACAAGTCGGTAACTGGGCGGTGAATGATGTGATTAAAAATATCGGTCATGCGGGTTTGCCGTTTGGCGGCATAAAAAACAGCGGCTTCGGGCGCTATCACGGCGCGGAAGGCTTGCGACATTTCACCTATACAGTATCTGGATTAACCAGCCGCAGCGCACTCAATGACGAACCGAACTGGTTTCCCTATTCCGATGTGCGCTATCAGCAAATGCGCGGGTTTCTTGATTTTGTCTTTGGCAACGGCTCATTCTGGCAACGCACTCGCCGCAACTGGGAAGCCTTACAAGCATTTCGCGGCTATGCCCAATCCAATGCGCGGCAACACTGGGAAAACTTTTTAATATTTGTATGCAGAAGAAGAGATTACTAAATGAAGAATAAGCACATTGTTGTCATCGGCGCAGGGCTAGGCGGTTTATCAGCGGCTATCTCACTGGCTACCGAAGGCTTTAGCGTTGATTTGCTGGAAAAAAATGACAAAGTTGGCGGCAAACTGAATATTTTACAAAAAGACGGTTTCACCTTTGATTTAGGGCCCTCCATTCTGACCATGCCGCATATTTTTCAAAAGCTGTTTGAAAAAGCGGGCAGAAAAATGGAGGATTACGTCACTATTCAAACCGTTGAACCGCATTGGCGCAATTTTTTTGAAGACGGCAGCACGCTGGATTTAAGCTCAGACCCTGTGCGCATGAAACAGGAATTAGACAAACTGGGCCCGAATACCGCACAAGAATTTGAGCAATTTCTGGCGTATTCCAAAAAACTCTGTGAAATTACCGAACAAGGTTATTTTGAACACGGCTTGGATTCATTTTGGGAGCTCATCAACCATTACGGCGCGGTGCGTAGCTTGTTGGATTTTGATGTATTGCGCTCGATGGATCAGAGCGTTCGCCGCTTTATCAAAGACCCGAAACTGGTTGATGTGCTGAATTATTTTATTAAATACGTCGGTTCATCACCTTACGATGCCCCTGCCCTAATGAATTTACTGCCGTATATTCAATTCGGCTATGGGCTGTGGTACATCAAAGGCGGTATGTACGGCATGGCGCAAGGTCTACAAAAACTTGCCGAAGAATTAGGCGTAACCATTCGCGTTAATAGTGAAGTCGCCGAAATTGAACACACAGGCAAGCGTGTTACGGGTGTACGGCTTAGTGATGACAGCGTGATTGCCGCTGATATTGTGGTTTCCAATATGGAAGTGATTCCCGCTTATCAAAAACTGTTCAAAGACCAAGCCAAAGAAGCCAAACGCTTGCAACGCTTTGAACCCAGTTGCTCAGGATTGGTGTTGCATCTCGGTGTCGATTGTATTTATGAGCAACTCGCGCACCATAATTTCTTTTATTCAGACCATCCACGCGAACATTTTGATGCGGTATTTCACAGCAACCGCTTATCCGATGACCCGACGATTTATTTAGTCGCGCCCGTGAAAAGCGATGCCAGCCAAGCTCCCGCAGGTTGTGAAATTATCAAAATCCTGCCGCATATTCCGCACCTTAATCCAGATAAACCCTTATCAGCCGACGATTATGCCGCCTTGCGTGAACGGGTATTAATCAAGCTGGAACGCATGGGTTTAACCGATTTAAGAAAACACATTATCTGTGAAGAATACTGGACACCAATAGACATAGAACAAAAATATTATTCCAACCAAGGTTCAATCTATGGCGTAGTTGCCGACAGATTTAAAAATCTGGGTTTCAAAATCCCGCAACGCAGTACCCAATTTAATAACCTGTATTTTGTCGGTGGCAGTGTCAACCCAGGTGGCGGTATGCCGATGGTGACCCTATCAGGGCAATTAGTACGCGATAAAATTTTAGCGGATTTGGCATCGAGTTAGTACACCGTCAGTTTAGTTATGACGGCTAGACCTGCGAGGTTTTTAAAACCTCGCAGGTCTTTAATGGACTGACTACTAGGTTCTGTTGACATTTGAAAGTTACATCCCCAAAACATGGCGATTTTGGGATGACATGAAAAATCGAATAGAACTGAGTGATGAAGAATGGCAAGCGATTTATAGCGTGTTACTATTGAATCGACGGGTTTA
>JAUYBJ010000201.1 GCA_030693155.1 Methylococcales bacterium | reverse complement strand
TTCATCCCTTTCAATCCGCTTTCAACTCAGTCACTTAACTAATAAAAACAAATGACCAATCTAAAAACCCGTCCTTCCCAGACAACCCCACCACCCAAACTCCTGTTAGTGCCGTAGTGAGCTGGCTATTATAATCAACTGAACAGGTTAGTCAAGCGTTTATTTTAAATTTGGCGACATTTCTCTTATGAAAATCCAGTTAGCTACCAATTAGCTATACTTAGCGACTTAATTATATGAACGTAAAATAGTAGCGAACCCACTAAACCAGCTTAGATTAGAAATCACTGGTTATTTATTAAGAGGGATTTTGTAAGCAGAAGCCAACAGCTAATACGCAATGATTATTTTGGAATACCTACCTTTAAAGCACTATCTCACTAACTAAGGTGGAGTTGTTAAGCGTTTAAAATTAGATTGAGATGTAGCGTTGAAACCAGCGGCCTTAATCGGTTATTTGATAAAGCTCACTAGAATTGTTCACGCGATCGCGAAGTTCTTTGCCAGGTTTAAAATGTGGAACGTATTTTTCTGATAAGGCGACAGATTCGCCTGATTTTGGATTTCGTCCGACACGCGGTGGACGCTTATGCAAAGAGAAGCTACCAAAACCTCTAATTTCAATTCTTTCGCCAGAAGATAATGCTTGATTCATTTTTTCAATGATACATTTCACCGCTAGATCCACATCTTTTAACGCCAGATGCGGCTGTTGTTTAGCAAGTGCTTCAATTAATTCAGATTTTGTCACATTGAATCCTATAAAAAAGAATAAAAAAAAGAGGGGCGCGAAAACGCAGCCCCCTCCTCTCTTACGGTCTTTATTTTTCCATTTGTTTAAAGATGTCAGCGAAAGTTGGTGAACCAACTGTAGTTTGCTGCGTATGATCTTTAATTGTATGACTTTCTTCGTCGTGATCTTTTGCTTTAATAGATAAAGAAATAGATTTGCTTTTCTTATCTACGCCGATGAATTTGGCTTCAACGGTGTCGCCTTCTTTCAGCAACGTGCGAGCATCTTCAACGCGATCACGTTGAATTTCAGAAGCGCGTAAATAGCCTTCAACGTGGTCAGCTAAAATAATAACTGCACCTTTAGCATCCACTTCTTTAACGGTACCGTTTACTAAGCTGCCTTTTTCATGTTTAGCAAGGAAGTTTTGGAAAGGGTCTTGCTCTAATTGTTTGATACCTAAAGAGATACGTTCACGCTCAGAATCAACCGCTAAAATCACAGTTTCCAGTTCATCTCCTTTCTTGAACTCACGAACAGCGGCTTCGCCGTCTTCTGCCCAAGAAATGTCAGACATATGTACTAAACCATCAATACCGCCATCCAATCCGATGAAGATACCAAAATCAGTGATTGATTTGATTTTGCCTGAGATTTTGTCGCCTTTGTTGTGTGTTGCAGCGAATTCATCCCAAGGATTGGCTTTACATTGTTTCATGCCTAATGAAATACGACGACGATCTTCGTCAATTTCCAAGACCATGATTTCAACTTCATCACCTAATTGAACCAATTTAGATGGGTTGATGTTTTTGTTAGTCCAGTCCATTTCAGAAACGTGAACTAAACCTTCAACGCCTTCTTCAATTTCTACGAAACAACCGTAATCAGTCAAGTTGTTGACTTTACCGAATACGCGAGTGCCTGCTGGGTAACGACGCGCGATGTTTTGCCAAGGATCTTCACCCATTTGTTTCATACCTAATGAAACGCGGTTTTTATCTTTGTCGTATTTCAGGACTTTAACTTTAATTTCTTGACCGATTTCTACACACTCAGACGGATGACGTACACGTCTCCACGCCATATCAGTGATGTGTAACAGACCGTCAATACCACCTAAGTCGATAAACGCGCCGTAATCAGTTAAGTTTTTAACTACGCCTGTTACTGTCGCGCCTTCTTCCAACGTTTTCAGTAATTCTTCGCGCTCTGCACTGTATTCTTTTTCAACGACAGCACGACGTGACAAGACAACGTTGTTACGTTTTTGGTCAATTTTGATGACTTTGAATTCTAAGTCGCGGTTTTCCAGGAACGTTGTGTCACGAATCGGACGCACGTCAACCAGTGAACCAGGTAAGAAGGCACGCAATGCGCCAACTGCAACCGTGAAACCGCCGCGTACTTTACCGTTGATTTGACCGATAATAGTGGCTTCTGTTTCAAATGCTTTTTCCAGTTCAGACCATGCTTTGTTTTTCTTAGCTTTGTCGCGGGAAAGAAGGGTAGCACCCAAACCATCTTCAAATAAATCAAGGGCAACTTCAATTTCGTCGCCAATCGCAACTTCTAATTCGCCATTGTTATTAAGAAACTGCCATTTTGGAATGACACCTTCTGATTTAGAGTGTGTACTGACGATGACCATGTCATTTTCAATATCAATGACAGTACCCATTAACATGGCACCAGGACTCATTTTGGTTCTGGTTAAACTTTCTTCAAGTAATTCAGCAAAGCTTTCGCTCATTTTCTTTTCCCAGACTTGCTAAAAATCGCACAAGTCTTAATATTTATTTAAAGTTAAAAAAACCGCATGGTTATGCGGCAATAAAAAAATCCTTAACGGATTAAATTAAGCACTTCTTCAATCACAGCGTCTATGCTCATGTTTGAAGAGTCAATATAAAGTGCGTTTTCAGCCATGGCTAACGGTGCGGTAGCACGTTCACTATCACGGCGGTCACGCTCTTCAATATCGAGTGTCAAGCTGGAAAGATTAGCATCAATTCCTTTTTCTTTCAACTGTTTATATCGTCTTAGCGCTCTTTCCTCGGCACTCGCAGTTAAAAATACCTTGCTGGTTGCATCAGGAAAAACCACTGTTCCCATGTCGCGACCATCGGCAACTAAACCAGGGGATTGTCTAAAGTTTTGTTGCTTTTGCAATAACGCCTGTCTGACTTCTGGCAACACGGCAATAATGGACGCAGTATTACCTGTGGTTTCCAATCCCAATTGCGCGGTAATGTCTACACCGTTCAATTTAACAATCAGCTCATCACCACATTCAAACGCTAAGTCCATGGTTTCTGCGACTTTTACAATTGCCGCTTCATCGGCTAAATCAACGCCTTGCTGTAATAATGCAATCGCCAACGACCGATAAATTGAGCCGCTATCCAAATAATTCCAGCCCAACTTTTTAGCAACAAGACGGCTAATGGTGCCTTTACCCGCGCCGCTAGGGCCATCAATCGTTAATACAGGAATCGTCATTACGATTCCTCGCAGACTAAATCCAAGCCTAACCGTTTCACTAAATCTTTGAATTCAGGAAATGAAGTATTGACGTTGGCACAATCCAGCACAGTAATCGGCGCACTTGCGCGTAAGCCTGCAATAGAAAATGCCATTGCGATACGATGATCGCCATGTGAAGTCACCGTGCCGCCGCCAATATTGCCGCCGCCTTGAATAATCATGCCGTCTTCCGTTGGCACTGCGTCCACGCCCAAAATCTGCAAGCCGTCTGCCATTACTTGTATGCGGTCGGATTCTTTGACGCGCAATTCTTCCGCGCCGCTTAAACGGGTTTGCCCTTCCGCACAAGCGGCGGCAACAAATAACACGGGGAATTCATCAATCGCTAACGGAACTAAATGTTCTGGAATATCTATGCCTTTTAATTGGCTGGAACGCACCCGCAAATCCGCCACAGGTTCGCCGCCCACTTCGCGCTCGTTCAATACTTCAATATTCGCACCCATCAAACGCAAAATATCAATCACGCCCGTGCGCGTTGGGTTAATGCCAACGTGTTTTAATAAGAGGTCTGAACCTTCGGCAATCGACGCGCCGACTAGGAAAAATGCCGCAGAAGAAATATCGCTAGGTACATCAATGTCTGCCGCTGTTAATTTGCCGTCAGCGGTGACAGTGACTTTGCTGCCCTCTTGTTTCACAGGATAAGAAAAACCTGCTAACATCCGTTCAGTGTGGTCGCGGGTCGGTGCAGGTTCTGTGACACTGGTTGCGCCTTGCGCGTACATACCTGCCAAAATCAAACAGGATTTAACCTGTGCGCTAGCCATCGGCATAACGTAATCAATGCCGTTTAACTGCCCTGCTTTGCCTGTAATATATAATGGTGCAGTGCCTTTTTCAGTAGTTTTAATATCCGCGCCCATCAACGCTAATGGCTCAGTGACACGCTTCATTGGTCTGCCTGATAAGGACTTATCACCCGTCAATACTGAATTAAACGGCTGACCTGCTAATAAGCCACTTAACAAACGCATGGACGTACCTGAATTGCCCAGATATAAATCGTTTTTCGGGGCTTTTAAACCGTGCTTACCAACGCCGTGAATAGTCAGTTCGCCATTCACAGGGTCTTCAATTTCCACGCTCATATCACGAAACGCCTGCAAGGTTGCTAAGGCATCTTCAGCTTCTAAAAAGCCTTTCACATGGGTGACACCTTCTGCGAGCGAACCCAGCATAATGGAGCGGTGCGACATGGATTTATCACCTGGCACACGCGCTTCACCTTGTAACTTGCCGCCGTTTTGAATATGGAATGTAATTGATTTTGACATAATAGGCACTTCAAACTGATTAAGAAAACGTTGCCGTGCCGAGTTGGCATAAGCAAACGTGGAAAAAAGTTGCTGGTAATCATCGTTCGCCAACAAACCGTGTATTTTAGCCAATTCCGCGCGTAACTGCTCGATTAATGGCAGAATTTCCTGCTTATTTGCCGCACAAATATCTTTCCACATGGTCGGATCGCTGGAGGCTATGCGGGTAAAATCGCGAAAACCACCCGCCGCGTATTTGAATATCTCGGTTTTTTCGTCTTTATGCCCGAGCATATCGACCAAGGCAAACGCCAGAATATGCGGTAAATGACTGGTAGCGGCGAGAATACTGTCATGATGTTGCGCATCCATAACGGACACTAACGCGCCAAATCCTTGCCAGAATTGCTTGATTTTTTGTACTGCTTCGGCGTTGGTGTGGCTTGCGGGCGTAATAATCAGCCGTTTGTGGATAAATAAATCCACTAACGCAGCTTCAACGCCGCTTTGTTCAGCACCTGCAATCGGATGCGCGGCAACGACATTATCAGGAATATCACCAAACACCCGTTCAGCGGCGGCAAGTACACTGACTTTGGTACTGCCGACATCGGTATAAATAGTGTCTGCTGACCAAACGGGTTTGAGTTGCTGAAAAATCGCTTCGATACTGGCAACGGGCGTGGCAATCAGCACACAATCCGCGTTTTGCACGGCGTGTTTGATGTCATCAATATAAAATTCATCAATCACACCGAGTTGTTTGGCGGTCTGTAAATTAACCACATCCTGCTCGCGTCCATAACCCACGATGTGGTGCGCCAAACCATTAGCGCGGGCGGCTTTGGCAACCGAACCGCCGATTAAACCCACGCCAATAATGCACAGTTTATTAAACATTCTTCAATACGTCAGACAATGCTTGTAAAAACACCGCATTTTCAGCAGGCGTACCGATGCTGATGCGCAAGTGATTGGGCATTTCATACACACCGACAGGACGCACAATCACGCTTTTGCGTAATAATTTGTCATACACCAGTTGCCCTGATTGTTTTAAATCGACGGAAACGAAATTACCCGCCGACGGTATCCACTCCAAACCCAGTGTTTTAAAGCCGTCAGTCAGTTGCGCCATACCTTGGGTATTATTATCAACGGTTAGTTGTAAATGCTCGGCATCATCCAGCGCGGCAGTCGCGGCAACCAAGGCTAGGGAGTTATTATTAAACGGCTGACGCACCCGATTTAAAATATCGGCAATCTCAGGACTGGATAAGCCATAACCAATACGCAACGCAGCTAAACCGTAAGCCTTGGAAAAAGTGCGCGTGATGATTAAATTAGGGAATTTTTTCAGCCACTCGATGGAATTAACTGGCTCAACCTGACTGACAAATTCAAAATATGCTTCATCCAATACGCAAATCACGGTATCAGGCAACGCACCGATAAAGGCTTCCAAGCTGGCTTGGCTTAATAATGTGCCTGTTGGGTTATTGGGATTTGCAACAAATATCACCCGTGTTTTCGCCGTTACCGCGTTCAGCATGGCATCCAAATCATGCCCATAATTCAACGCAGGGACAACCACACCCGTCGCGCCGACTGCTTGCGTGACAATGGGATAGACCGCAAAGGCGTGTTGTGAAAAAATCACTTCCAATTCAGGTGTAACAAACGCACGGGCAATCAATTCCAGAATTTCATTTGAGCCATTACCCAAGGTAATCTGCTCGGCATCCAGCCCATACTTATTAGCCAACGCATTTTTTAAATGAAAGCCGCTGCCATCAGGATATAAACCCAATTCAGGCAATGCCGCTTGAATCGCCGCCAGTGCTTTTTGTCCCGCACCGAACGGATTTTCATTAGAAGCCAGTTTAACAATCTGCATCAGACCCAGCTCACGCTCCAATTCTTCAATGGGCTTACCCGCTTTATAAGGAATAAGCTGCTGTACGCCCGCGACCGCAAGCGAATAAATGTTTGTGTTGTTCATAAGATGACGGATAAAAAGGGTGGCATTGTTAATTAAAATAGATAACAGGTCAAACTAGCGTTATTTATGTCTGGGTAATTGACTGCGGCATCATCCGAAAATACTA
>JAUYBJ010000199.1 GCA_030693155.1 Methylococcales bacterium | reverse complement strand
GTGATACTGAGTGTTAAAGGCTTTACCTCAAGCTGTTCATTGATTTTTGTTACAACGTTTTCGATTAACGTCGGCGTGTCCAACTGATAACTCAACACCGCCTCACGGTTTAAGTTTTCCCACAAGGTTTTGAATTTTGCGTATTGACTGGGATTAATGGTCAGTTTTTCAGTAGTAGGTTTGTCGCTTCGACTACTCACGCGGCTCACACCAAAACAACCGCCTAGATAATCCAGCATTCTGTCTGCATCCGCACCTTGAACCTTAGCCACTGCGTTGTGTATTTCAGCCTTACGCGCCGCAAAATCAGCCTGTTCAATCGTAATTACCGCACCTGTCACATCATCTAAGCCAATAACTCCTAATGATTCTAGTGCATCCAGCACTCGATTAGCTATGCGTGCATTTTGTGCGACTCCAAACGCCACCAACACCGCATCATCAAACACCCTAGGCGTTTTCCTGACCCCCTGTTCCGCAATCTCATTCTGAATCGCCCCGACAAAATCACCCTCCGTCGCAGGTACAATAACCACCAGTTCATTAACACTGTCAAAATCAGCATCATCCGTTGTTATCCGCTCTAAGGATTGATTCACCGCTAAGCGCAAGCCGCGCCCGATTTGTTGTAATTTAGTGATTTTAGAGGTGCTGGGTGCGAGTTTGCACAGCGTAAAAATATTGGGATTATCCCAACCCTCCTGCAATGCCCACATGGAAAAAATAAACCGCAAATCGGTATCAAACGACAGCAGCTTTTCTTTTTCTTCCAAAATCAATTTAATTGCCTCTTCTTCACTTTTTTCACTGTGCGAACGGGCAAAATAGCCTTTATGCACAGCGGCGATATTATTCACGGTGCGTTCTAAATAGGCGCGGTAATCCGCATCTAAGTCCGGCTTTGCCAACACAGCGGCTAATTCCGCCTGATAAATCGCCTCAAACCAATCACGCACTAGCGCGGGTTTACTGCCCTCAGGCATATACTTTGCCACCGAATCAATAAAAAACAGGCTCAAGGCTTTTATGCCGCGTTTAAATAAAAATGCTTCACGCGCAAAATGGCTGCGGATACTGTTTTCAATAATCAGCCGCTGCATATCATCCGCCAACAGCCCGTAAGACGATGCCTCACCTAAACTCAAGGCAAAATCATTGCTGAACAGCACTTCTTTACCCGTGATATTTTCCACAATGTAACCATTCAAACAGTGAACACCCGTTTTTTCGCCTACGTTATCTTTAACCTTGACCGACACACTCGCCGCTTTGCCGTCCAGTTTTTGATAGGCAATGTGTGCCGACCGCGCACCCGCCTTGCCTGTCATCGTGGTATAGCACAAGGTAGCATCGGTTTGTGTATCGCCCACCGTATCGACCGTAATGCTTTTCACCAATCGCTGATTAAACGCATCCACACTGTCCAGCGTGTAAATCAGATTTTTATAATCACTTTTAAAAGTTGCTCCAAAACGCACCGTGAACAGCGGATTAAATTTAGCCAGATACTCAACCGTTTTCGCGCCTTCAAAACGGTGCGGCTCATCAATAATGACTACAGGGCGAATCGCGGCGAGAGCTTCCATATAACTTTTCGCACGGCTGAATAAACTCGCTTCGATACCGCGATTATTAATGGTATTTTTGTCTTTATTAAATGATTGATAGGTTGCCACCAACACCGAAATACCCGCGTTAGCATTATGAATAAAGCCATTCACCGTGCGCGGTGAATAATTGAACACGCTGATTTTTTGATTGTTATATGCCTTGGCAAAAAACGCCGCCGTGGATTCCAGACTTTTCAACGTGCCTTGGCGTATCGGATTGCTGGGTACAAGAATAATAAACTTAGCCAGTCCGTAGTCTTGATGCAATTTATACAGGGTTTCAATAAAAGTGAAGGTTTTACCTGTGCCTGTTTCCATCAACACATCCAAGTTTAACGCGCTGGTGTTAATGACTAGCTCGCCTGTCGTTACCTTATTGTTATCACGCACATGGGTGATATTGGCTTGCAGGGTGTCTATGGATTCATGCAGCTTAAATACGGGATTCATCTCGCTGCGGTGTGCTGGATAAAAACGCACATCGGCAAACACATCGGCGATACTTTTAACGGCGGTTGCTTGATACGCTAAGCGGGTGTATTGGAATTGTTTTTTCATAATTTACTTTGTGTCAAAAAATTACCCGTAGGTTTTATTTATCGTGACAACGCTCTGCGTTGTCACGCTAATGGGCAACGCTCCAGCGTTGCGTATGAAGACGCTGGAGCGTCTTCTTAAGCATTCAACGCAGAGCGTTGAAACGATGAGAAAATCACGATTTTGGACTCCTGCTTATCCTCGCAAGCGCAATTTATCGCTGGAAAACCCCAACGATTCCGCCAGTGTTTTTAAACCCAGCATAAAATTATCATCCCGCACCCACGGCGCGTACACCGTTAAATACACAGCGGGCGTGGCTGAATGATTCAGCTCTTTCAGCGTATCGGTGAGCTGCGTTAAATCGACCGCGCCTAAAATCAACGCCACCTCGTCAGCTAAATACAAAGTATTGGGTATCAGCTCATTAATCATCGTTGTCAGCGGCAACCCCTCGCTTAACAGCAGGTTGTATAACACCCGCTCTCGGCTGTCCGAATCAGTATTGTGCTGAATAAAAATGCTTAAATCGGCTTGCGCCACTTCGGATAACGGTTTTTGCAAAATCAGCGCGTCGCTATCGTCGATAATGTCAAACACCCTAAAACCCGTATCAACGGCTGCTTCTGCGTCGATTTTCTGCCCCGCACGGCGCAAGCGTTCGGCGGTTATTTCAAAAATCGTGGCGGGTTTGTTTAAGTCTTCGGTGACAAAACGATAGGCTTCTTTTTGCTTTTGCGGGTCTATGGTTTGGGGGATTTGTACGAGAATGAATGAGCGATTGCCGCCGTCTTCGGCGTTTAGGCGCATGACGGCTTCGGCTGTAGAGCCAGAGCCAGCAAAAAAATCAAGGATAATTTCATCATCCATTGGATCAATCGCTTGTTCAATTAGTGTTTTAAGAAATGCAACAGGCTTTTTCCCAGAACGAAAATCCACGTCACCTTCATGCCTACAGTTGCCAAAATCTGCTGAAAATTCATAAAAATTTTCAATAGATTTATCTTTTTTAGAACCGCCAGTGCTTTCAATCTCATCACGTCTATTTGATGGAACGCCAGAGAAAAACTTCCCTTTTGTGGCACTTTCTTTTTTTGCACCTGTAAAATACCTATACCCTATTCCGTCGTCTCCGATACCCTCAACTTTGTATAGAAAACCTAAACCATCGACAGCTTTTCTATTAGCAAGGTAAGTTCCAAAATATTTTCCCGAAGCATTTGCTTTCAACACTGTACCAGTCGCCCATGTTTCCTTAAGGTTCGACATAGATGGTTCAGATTTGATGATTTCGTATTCGTCTGGAGAGAAAATCGTAACATTCCTTTTTCCCATTATTTCAGTACGTCCCTTAGATTTTTCGTTGATTACCCAGCAAAACTTATCAATTGAGTATTCATCTTGTTTTTTTCGAGGGGTATGTGACGATTTTTGATATACAAGAACTTGCTCAATTAGTTTTTGATAATCATTTTTTTCAGCTAATGTTTTTCCTGCATATCTCACTTGAACATAATGCGTCACTAAGTAATTCTCCTCCCCAAACACCTCATCACACAACAACTTCAACTGCGCCTGCTCATTATCATCAATGGAAATAAAAATCACCCCGTCATCACGCAACAAGTCTTTTGCCAGTAATAAACGCGGGTACATAAAGCTCAACCAGCCGCTGTGAGTTTTCGCGCCGTAGATGTTTTTGATGTAGTCGATGTTGTCTTTGTCGTAACCCAGCTCGGCTAAAATCTGTGTTTGCTGGGTGCTAAAGTCATCGTTATAAATGAATGCGTCGCTTTTGGTGTTGTAAGGCGGGTCTATG
>JAUYBJ010000180.1 GCA_030693155.1 Methylococcales bacterium | reverse complement strand
AAAATACCTGTTGGAACACGCAGGTATCTAAATTCGGGGTTATTTATCACAACTGGGGCCGATTAAAATCGACAAACTGGATAGGTCGGTGGTCGAAACCAACCCGTTTTTCTGCCCCGATATTGATAAAGTCGCTGAAATGGAAGCCTATATGGATGCCCTGCGTAAAGAAGGCAACTCGATTGGCGCACGGATTGAAGTAGTTGCCTCTAATGTTCCCGCTGGCTTAGGCGAGCCGATTTTTGACCGTTTGGATGCTGAATTAGCCTACGCATTGATGAGCATCAACGCCGTCAAAGGCGTAGAAATCGGTGACGGTTTTGCCTGTATCAACAGCAAAGGCACGGATTTTCGGGATGAAATGACCCCAGAAGGTTTTTTAAGCAATCATGCAGGTGGTATTTTAGGCGGCATTTCCAGCGGTCAGGACATCACCGCAAGCATTGCACTTAAACCAACGTCCAGTTTGCGGTTAGCAGGTCGCAGTATCAACGCCAACGGTGAAGCCATTGAAGTCATTACTCAGGGTCGTCATGATCCCTGCGTCGGTATTCGCGCCACACCGATTGCCGAAGCGATGATGGCAATTGTGTTGATGGATCATTATTTACGACACCGAGCGCAAAATGCTGGAGTCAACACGGGCTTACCGACACTGAGATAAGCCGTTTTAGCATCCACGAAAGACACGAAAAGCACGAAAAAGAGCCATTTTAAATAGTTCTAAGCATTGGGTAATTTTTGATAGCTAAATGTTACGGAGTGCAAACCTAGGTTTGCATTCCAATCACTCACTCTTTACCACTACCCAATTTTAATTTTCGTGTCTTTCGTATCTTTCGTGATGTTCGTGGACAAACCTACCCATAAACTTCCCATGTCTATTCCCTACTGGCGATTATCAGGCTTTTACTTCTTTTATTTTGCGACTGTAGGCAGTTTTATTCCCTACTGGAGCTTATATTTAAAGCACGTTGGTTTTAATGCCGATGCTATCGGTGAACTGTCGGCGTTATTAATCAGCACTAAAATTATTTCGCCCAATTTATGGGGCTGGATTGCCGATAAGACGGGCAAAAGTTTACGCATTATTCGCCTTGCTTCCTTTTTTGCGGGCTTTTTGTTTGTGGGTTTTTTATTTTTTCACGGCTATGGGTGGTTTGCGGTTATCACCCTGAGTTTCAGTTTTTTCTGGAATGCCGCACTGCCGCAATTTGAAGCGGTCACTTTGCAACACGTTAAAACCGAACCGCACCGTTACAGTCGTATCAGATTATGGGGGTCAGTGGGTTTTATTGTCGCCGTACTGGGTGTGGGCAGGCTGTTGGATGACTTGGGTATTGATGACCTGCCTGTCATCGTGGTCTCCAGTCTGGTGTTTATGTGGCTGGTGAGTCTCATCACACCCGATGCCCAACGTAACCCAGTGCATCATGCCGAAGTTGTTGGTTTGCTGGACATTTTGAAAAAACCCGAAGTTATCGCCTTTTTGCTGGTCAGTCTGCTGGTGCAACTGGCACATTCACCCTACTATGTGTTTTATTCCATGTACCTCAAGCACTACAACTACTCCGCCAGTTATACGGGACTATTGTGGACGTGCGGTGTGGTGGCAGAAATTGTGCTGTTCATGACCATGAAGCCGTTATTAAAAAAGGTGTCGTTACGAACCTTGTTACTGAGCAGTTTGGTGTTATCGGTCATCCGCTGGTTACTGATTGCTGATTATGCCGATAATTTAGCGGTCTTGATTGTCGCCCAATTACTCCATGCGGCAACCTTCGGCGGTACGCACGTTGCCGCGATGCACCTGATTTATGATTATTTCGGCGAACAGCATCAAGGCAAAGGACAGGCGATTTATACCAGTTTGAGTTTCGGCTTAGGCGGGATGCTGGGCAGTTTGTATGCGGGTTATTATTGGGAATCATTGGGGGCAGAATTTGTATATTTAATCGCCGCGTTGTGTTGTGCCGTTGCCTTATTGATTGCCTATTTGTGGGTGGGTCGGGAAAATACTCAAAAGCCGACCGCATTGAGTTAAAATAACCCCAGTCGTAATTTTTCGAGAAAAAACCGTGTTTGAAATTATAAAAAGTGGTGGCTGGATGATGCTGCCCATTATCATCTGCTCTATCGCATCAATGGCAATTATCGGCGAACGTTTGTGGACGTTACAAAGAAAAAAAATCTTGCCGCCTGATTTAGTGCCGCAAGTGTGGAAACTGTACCGCGATCAAAAATTGACCGCTTCGGCATTAAAGCAATTAAAAAGTAATTCTCCGTTGGGCTGTATCCTCGCCGCAGGACTGATCAACAGTCATCACGGCAGAAAATTCATGAAAGAAACCATTGAAGAAACGGGACGCAAAGTAGTACATGATCTGGAACGCTACCTCAATGCCTTAGGCACTATCGCCGCTGTCGGGCCATTATTGGGCTTACTGGGTACGGTGTTCGGCATGATTAATATTTTCGCCTCACTATTGGAACATGGCGCGGGTGACCCCAGCGTTCTGGCGGGCGGTATTTCTGAGGCACTGATTACTACAGCGGCAGGTCTGACCGTTGCGATTCCCAGTTTAGTATTCCATCGTTATTTTGAACGACTGGTGGATGAATATGTGGTGGCAATGGAAGATGAAGCCCTTAACCTGATTGATATACTGCACGGAGACCGCGAGGTATCTCAATGAGATTTCAACGCAAAAAAAGACAAAATATCGACATTACCTTAATCTCCATGATTGACGTATTGTTTGTATTGCTGCTGTTCTTCATGGTCACCACCACGTTCAACCGCAACACCGAAGTAAAAGTCAAACTGCCTGAAGCCAATGGTGCGACCGCTGAAAATCACCCCAAAACAGTGACGCTCAGCATAGATGCAGAGGGCGTGTACACCTTGACAACTGAAGACAACGCCCCGCACCCGCTCGCCGATAAAAATATAGACACCTTGAAACAAGCACTGCACGATTTGACAAGCAACAAAACCGATACGCCGTTTATCATCAATGCCGATGGAAAAACCCCGCATCAAGCGGTTATCACTGCCTTGGAAGCGGCGAGTAACGAAGGTTTCAGCCATATCACCTTTGCCGCACAAAAACCGACGAATACACCATGAAAAAAACACTGGCGCGAAAACTTACCGACCTCTGGTATAAAGACCTCGTTATCGGCGGCGCGTTAATGCCTTTCGGGTTTTTATTCGCCGACATCGTGCGGTTCAGAAAATTTCTCTACCGTCACAATATCGGGCAGTTTAAAACCGAACGTCTGCTGGTGCCTGTCATTATTGTCGGCAATATCACCGTCGGCGGCACAGGCAAAACGCCGCTCATAATTGCCCTGACCAAACAGCTGCAACAGGCAGGTTATAAAGTCGGTATTATCAGCCGTGGTTACGGCGGTGATTCTGTGCCGCGCATGGTCACACCCGATAGCGACCCGCAACAAGTCGGTGACGAAGCCTTATTAATCGCCCAACAAACCGCTTGCCCAATGGCAGTTGCCCCGTTGCGTGTTGCCGCAGGACAATTATTACTAGAACACGCCGAATGCAATGTGATTTTAGCCGACGATGGCTTACAACATTACGCCCTGCACCGTGACATAGAAATTGCCGTCATTGATGGTGAACGCCGCTTTGGTAATGGCTACTGCCTACCCGCAGGCCCATTGCGCGAACCTATCCACCGTTTACAAAGCGTGGATTTTATCGTCGTCAACGGTGAAAAAACCGAACCCAATGAATTTGAGATGCACATCACAGGCGACACTGCCGTTAATCTCGTCACAGGTGAACGCAAAGCCTTATCCGCTTTTGCAGGTGCAGAGCCACTGCACGCACTGGCAGGTATCGGCAATCCAGACCGTTTTTTTAAGCTTCTGACTGACCACAAATTAACCTTTACCGCGCACAGTTTTCCTGACCATTACGTCTTTCAAGCACAGGACATTAACTTTAAAACACCCGTGCTGATGACCGAAAAAGACGCAGTAAAATGCACCGCCTTCGCTACCGAACAACACTGGTTTGTACCTGTTACCGCCACGTTGGACAGCCAATTTACCGAACAACTCCTAACCCTACTTGAGAAAAAATATGATAGATAAAAAACTGCTGGACATCATGGCGTGTCCCATCTGCAAAAGCCCATTACGCTACGACAGCGCGAAACAAGAACTGATTTGCAGAGCCGACAGACTGGCATTCCCTATCCGTGATGACATTCCTGTGATGCTGGAAGACGAAGCCCGCACCATCAGCCTTGAAGAATACGACGCACTAAAAAAATGAACCAACCTTTTAAAGTCGTCATCCCTGCCCGTTACGCATCAACCCGTCTGCATGGCAAACCGCTCTTAAACATTGCGGGCAAACCCATGATTGTCCACGTTTGCGAACGGGCAAACCAAGCAGGTGCAGAAGAAGTCGTGGTTGCCACCGATGACACGCGCATTTTCGACACCGTCACCGCGCTGGGCATCAAAGCCGTCATGACCAACCCCGACCATCAAAGCGGCACAGAACGCATCGCCGAAGTGGCGCGACTGTGCGGCTGGGCAGACGATGACATCATCGTCAACTTACAAGGTGATGAACCGCTGATACCGCCCGCCTACATTCGTGACGTTGCCTTGGCATTAGCAGGACAAACGCAAGCGGGCATTGCCACCCTCGCGGCACACATCTTGGACAGCGAAGAAATTTTCAACGCCAACGCCGTGAAAGTCGTACTGGATAAAAACAACTACGCCCTGTATTTCAGCCGCGCCCCCATCCCATGGGAACGAGCCAGTTTCAGCGCGTCAGGTGGCACACCCACAGGCGCAATCCCCTACCTGCGCCACATCGGAATGTACGCCTACACCGTCGCGTTTTTAAATCGCTACTGCTCATGGCAAATCTCACCGCTGGAAACCATCGAATCCCTAGAACAACTCAGAATCCTCTGGCACGGCGATAAAGTCTTAGTAAAAGTAGTCGATAAAACCCCAGAAGCAGGCGTTGATACCCAAGAAGATCTACTGCGTGTCGAGCGAGTGTTGTTGTCACAATAATCGTTCCAACGCTCCAGAGACTGTGAAAGTATTCAAAATTCAGCTAAAAAACACCGTCATTCCAGCATGGATGCTGGAATCCAGTCACATGGATGTGAAACAGTGTAAAGTATAATATTATTTATAATCATACAGTTACCATCCTTGGCACTGGATTCTGGCATCCATGCCAGAATGACGAGTTTGAATATTGTTGCGTCTAATAACGAATATTTGATTGAAATTATGAATACTTTCACAGCCTCTGGAGCGTTGGAATGCAGCCCTTGACGCTCCAGCGTCTTCATACATTTGCTAGAGCATAAAATCCATAAATAATGGCTAGTAATGAAATACAAACCTAGGTTTGTACGCCGCATAGTTAAGTAAACACCCATAAAAAAAGCATCCGAAGATGCCTTTTATCACGCAAAAAACCAGCCGCTTAATCGTAGCTATAATGCTTACGCAACGGTTTAACCACTTCCCAATGGCTATCCAGACCCGCATGAAACACCACCAAATCATTCGGTAAAATGCGCACAGGCTCACCGCCGGCAGGCGTAATAATAATCTCGCCTTCCAAAATATACGCAGTTTCAGTCTCATCGAAATCAATCGGAAATGTAGACACCTCTTTTTCCCAAATCGCCCAACCAGCAACGCCCAACTCTTTCAAACGCTCTTCGCTAGGGTTATGTTCAATCGTAATCTGACTCATGTTTGTCCTTGTATTAATAATTTATAAGCGCGGATTTTAGCATTGTTAGCACTAGCCAACCAAAAGAAAACACTGTGTTGCATTGAGATGTTGCCAGATACCCCAATTAAGAAGAAACCGTTAAATTCCAGTAAATTTAGGAACAGCGGTGTTGAATTTGGACAACATTTAGCTTAATCAGTGCGACAGGTTTAATCGTTAGGCAATTTAACGGATGTGTGACGCTTTTGATAAACAGGATACAAAAGCTATCTTCCCAAAATTTCGTTTATAATTTCGCTTATAAAATACTAAAATGAGATTTTGGTAGGAATAATACTATGGCTAACAAAGAATCACGCGGCATTTGCCAATTTTGCGGTGAAGCATTCGCTAAACGTAGCATGACTAAACATCTCACTGGCTGTAAAAAACATCAGGAAGCGATTGGAATCGCTAATGCTGTCAAAGCCAAAGATGATACCTTGTATCACCTGGTTATTCAAGACGCTTATTTGAAAGATTTCTGGTTACATCTGGAAATAAACGGTAATGCGAAATTAAAAAAATTGGATGACTATTTACGAGACATTTGGCTGGAGTGCTGTGGTCACATGAGCCAATTTTCAGTTGGCGGTTGGGGGTGCAGTGAAATTGCCATGACGAAATCTGCACAAAGTATTTTTGAACGCAGCAGCGAATTGGTGCATATTTACGATTTTGGAACTTCTTCGGAAACACTAATTAAAGTTGTCGGCAAACGTACAGGTAAACCTTTAACCAAACATCCAATTATGCTTATGGCACGGAATGAAATGCCAGTCGTTACTTGTATGGAATGTGAACAGACCGCCCGATGGTTATGCTCCGAATGTATTTATGAACATGAAAAAAGCGGTTTATTATGCGATGAACATGCTAAAAACCACCCGCATGATAATTACGGAGAACCCATTGAATTGGTCAATTCGCCACGAATGGGTATGTGCGGTTATGAAGGACCTGCGGAACCGCCTTATTAATTTTTCGGTAGTGGGTTAAACCTTACTGCCATTAAGTTAAGGGAACATCGTCATTTCCCGAAATCCAGAAGCCATGGATGGCATACACTCAAATACATCCATGTGACTGGATTCGCTTCGCGGTCTTCGGCTCCAGCATCCTTTCAGTTATCGTTTCTACCCACCCTACAATACATTATCCCCATGCTAACACTCATCCACACCGCCGATTGGCATTTAGGTCATTCTTTACATGGCGTTTCGCGCCAGCTTGAACATCAGCAGTTTTTGGATTGGTTGCTGGCTGAATTGCTAGGCAAGCAGGTGGACGCGCTGATTGTGGCGGGGGATATTTTTGATTCGGCGAATCCGTCGGCGCAGGCGCAGGCGCAGTTGTATGAGTTTTTAGTCAAGGCGAAAAAACAGCAAGCTGCGCTGGATATTATTTTGGTCGGCGGGAATCATGATTCGGCGACGCGCTTGGATGCACCGTCGTCTATTTTGAATGCACTGGGGGTTCATGTGGTGGGTGGTTTGTCGCGTGATACTCAACGCGGGATTGATTGGCGGCGGTTGCTGGTGCCGCTGACTAATGCGACAGGGGAGATTAAAGCGTGGTGCGGGGCGATGCCGTTTTTACGCAATGCGGATTTACCCAGTAATGACGACGCAGATGATGCCTTGGTGTCGGGGGTTAAGACGTTGTATGACGAGTTATTTTCCCAACTGAAAAGCCACGCTACAGAGGGCGAACAGCTGATTATGACGGGGCATTGTTATATGGTGAACGGTAATGTATCGGAGCTGAGCGAGCGGAAAATTTTGGGCGGTAATCAACACGCGCTGCCTGTTGAGCTATTTCCTGCGGCGGTGGATTATGTGGCGTTGGGGCATTTGCATTTGATGCAGACGGTGGGCGATAAGGCGCATATTCGCTATAGCGGTTCGCCGATTCCGTTGTCATTTGATGAGAGTCATTATGTGCATTCGGTGTTGCAGGTTGAACTACACGCGGGGCAGTATGTGGTGGTTACGCCGCTGACAATTCCGCGTCATATTGAGTTATTACGCCTGCCGAACAGCAAAGCGTTTGCCACGCTGTCGGATATATTGGCACAGTTAGAAAGTTTGGAATTAAACGCGGTGCATGAATCACAACACCCGTTTGTTGAATTGCGCATTAAATTGGAGAAACCAGAACCCAGTTTGCGCCAACAGATTGAGGAAGTTATCGCTCGATTACCTGTGCGTTTATTGAAAATAACTACCGCTTATACGGGCGGTGAAGGCAGTCTGGCGGATTTGCAGATTGAGCAACGGTTGGAAGAGTTACAACCGCTGGATGTGTTTCAGCGGTGTTATAGCAATAAGTACGAGTCGGATGCTCCTGAGGATATTACCGCGTTGTTTAATGAATTAGTCGAGGGCATACGCTAATGCGCATTGTAGCCATACGCGGTAAAAACCTTGCCAGTCTTGCCGATGAATTTGAAATTTTATTGAATGAAGGCGCGTTGCAAACAGCGGGATTATTCGCTATCACAGGGCAAACAGGTGCGGGGAAATCTACCATTCTGGACGCGCTGTGTTTGGCGTTGTATGACAAAATGCCGCGCTTGCCCAGTGGTGACGGCTTTCTTATCGGGCATAAAAATGAAGAGGATAGTCAGCGGGTAAGACACAATGATGTGCGTTCGATTTTGCGCCGTGGGGCTAGTCATGGCTTTGCGGAAGTGGATTTTGTCGGTAAAGATAAGCAGTTGTATCGGGCGCGGTGGCAGGTCAGGAAAGCGGGCAATAAAGCCAGTGGCAGATTACAGCCGCAGGAAATGTTGCTGAGCAATATCACCAGCGGGCTACGCATCGGGCAGACGAAAACCAGCGTGTTGGAAGCGATTAGCGACTTGGTGGATTTGAATTTCGACCAGTTTTGCCGTTCGGTGTTATTGGCACAAGGCGATTTTGCCGCATTTTTAAAAGCCAAAAAAGATGAACGATCCAGTTTGTTGGAGCGCATAACGGGAACGGAACTGTATTCAGATATTTCTATCGCCGCCTTTGACCGCGCCAAAGTGGAAAAAGCGGAGTTAGACCGTATTAGCGGCTTGATGGACAATCAAATTCCACTGGATAGCGAAGCGCGGCAGGCATTGGAACAACAGCGTGATGTTTTGACTGCATCGCTAGGCGAGCTGGATAAACAAATTGCTAATAATCAGAAAATAATCGACTGGTATGCAGAGCTGAAAAAACGCCAAGATGCTGAGCGTGTGGCGAGTGTCGCATTGACTGAACGCTCACAAGCGTGGACTGATGCTGAACCGTTACGGGCGCGGGTTAAACGAGTCGAAGCCGTTGAACCGTTGCGTCCGTTGTTAAGCCATTATCAAACTGCTCAGGCGGATTTTATTGATGCAGAGGAAAAGTTAAAAGTTACGGGTGACTTGCTGAATGCCACCGACGAAAGACTGCGCGACGTGACGCAACAGTTGAGCAACCATTCTGAGCAGTTGCAAGCCGCTGAAACCCAGCAACAGCAAGCGCAACCTATACTAAAAACCATCCGTGCGCTGGATACGCGGCTTGAGGTAGTGAAAACCACGCTTAATGAATTAAGCGCGGAAGAAACACAGCTGAATAGCGCGTTGCTAGCTGCACAAGACGAGCAGGATGCACTGCTAAAACAGCAAACTGAACAGCGTGCTACGCTGGAGCAGGTGAGCGATTGGCTAACAGAACATCAAGATTTACACGCGCTTGCGGCTGAGTGGACGCACTGGAACAGTGAGCTTCAGCGTTATACGGCGTTCATTACCCAACACGAAAGTGAAGTGAAGGCGGTGGAACACATCAAGGTGACGGTCGATAAAAATCAGCATCGTTTGACTGAGTTACAGCGTGATATGGATGCCAATAAACTGCTGTTGGACACTCAGCTGGTGACGCTGGAAGAGCTTAAAAAACAGGTGGGCTGGGATGATGATGGACTTACCACCAGTCATTTACACACCGCCAGAGAAGCACTTGAAGTTGAAAACGAGCAGATTAAACACGCGCAGTTATTGGTAAACACTGCCCTCACACTGCAACAGGCGATAACACAGGACGCGCCGTTATTGGCAAGCTGTCAACAGACGCGGATAAACACCGAGCAGCAACTTGATACGCTCACGCAGCAGCAAACACTCAACACCAACAGCTTGGACGAAGCCAAAAAAGCCTTGGCTTTGATTGAAGCGACCAGCCATAAAGATGCCGAACAATTACGGCGGTTATTAATCACCCATCAGCCCTGCCCTGTGTGCGGTGCGCTGGAGCATCCTTGGCAAACACACGCCGTGCAACTGGGTAAAGACTACACGCAAGCGCAACAACAGCGGGTCGATGAACTCGATACGGAAAAAGCCAGACTGATTACCGATATTGTCAATGCCCAGTCAATTATTATGCAGGCAAGCAACAAAGCCGCTGAACTGAGCAAGAACGTATTACTGGCACAGGAAAAAATCCACGCGCTTAATAGTGATTGGCAGGTGCTACTATCGGAGTACAAACCTAGGTTTGTACTCCCAGATAACTTACATGATGAACAGTTGTTGCCATTACTTAACCAACGACTGGAGCGCGTTACCGCTGAACTCACGCACATCAAACAACAAGAAAAAGATGCCTTAGCCCTGCAACAGCAGTTAAAAACTGCACAACTGAGCTTTGATACCAGCAAGCAACAATACGATCGTTTAAGTAGCGAACACGCCACGCTGGATAAGCAACACACGCAACACAAAACCGAATTACGCGCTCATCTTGCCAACATCGAACGTCTGGAAAAGCAACTGAATGAGATTGTCGAAGCCTTGAGCGTACCCTGTGCGTCGTTGGCAGATTGGCACAGTTACCTTGCTTCGCCGTCTGCGCTGGGCAAAAAAGTACAGGAATTTAAGGACACGCACCAACAGCAAGAAACGCTGAGTAAACATCTGGCAACCGTTGAGCAACAAGCGCGACTTGCCGCACAAACTCACGCCCAATGCAGGCAACAGCTCGCGCTTAAACAAGTGGCGATACAACGCGAAACGGCGCAACAGCAAAGCCTTGTGCTTGAACATCGGCATTTAATTGAATACCTTGTTGGGGTTCGTTCCTCACCCCAACCTACAACAGCCGACGCTATCGAACAGCATATTAATGAGCGACTCAGGACGGCAAAAATTGCCCAGCAACACGCCGATAATGCCGTTAAGGAAACCAGTGCTGAACTTGACCGCTACAAAAATCAGCAACAGTTTTGGCAAACAGAAAACACCCGCCGTGCGGAAGTGTTACAAAAAACATTAGCCACGCTTAATCAAGCCTTGGAACGTTTGGCAATTAATCACGAGCAGTTAAGCGAGTTATTGCAACAGGATGAAAACTGGTTAAGCGAGCAAAAAGCCCATATTGCGCAAGCAGAACAAGCTCTGCAAACCGCCACCGCGTTATTGACGGTTAAAACCGATGACCGGACACAGCATGAACAACAGGCAGTTGCAATGACCGAAGAGTCCGCCACCGACACCGCGACTCAGTTGCAGCAACAAAAACAACAGCTGGTCGAACAGCAACAGGAATGTGTAATGCAGTTGCGCGAAGATGATAAAAAAATCGCTGATAGTCGTCATCTGAAAGCCGATTTAGATAAACAGCTGCATCGCTGGGAACAATGGCAAAGTCTGAATGAGTTAATCGGCTCTGCCAATGGTTCAAAATTTCGGGTGTTCGCGCAAAGTCTGACGCTGGAAGCCTTGTTGACCCACAGCAACAAACACCTTGCCGATTTTGCTAAACGCTATGCCTTACAGCGCGTGCCTAATAGTGATTTGGAATTGCAGATTATTGACCGAGATATGGCAGACGATGTGCGCAGTGTGCATAGCTTATCAGGCGGCGAAAGTTTTCTGGTGTCGTTGGCTTTGGCATTGGGCTTGGCTTCGTTGTCATCGAATAAAACGCAGGTGGAATCGCTGTTTATTGATGAAGGTTTCGGCAGTCTTGACCCTGAAACACTGGACATTGCTATCGCCAGTTTAGATACCCTGCAAGCCTTAGGGCGTAAAGTCGGGGTGATTTCTCATGTGCCGATTTTAGTGGAACGTATCGGTGCAAAAGTGGTGGTGGAAAAACAAGGCGGCGGGAAAAGTACCGTGACGGTTATGGGTGGCTATTAAACGCATAAAAAAGCAATAGTCCACGAAAGGGACGAAAAAATTTCTCATTCCCACGGGGCGCGTCACTGCCATTAAGTTAAGAAAAACCGCGATTAAAAACAATGCTTTTTCTCGCGTTTCTGAAAACTCAATAACGTTCGGGCAGAGGACTCTTTGCGTGGTGGATTGCGGTGTTGTGGCTCTAAGCAGGGATTAGAG
>JAUYBJ010000163.1 GCA_030693155.1 Methylococcales bacterium | reverse complement strand
ATAAATCGCTTGCCATTCTTCATCACTCAGTTCTATTCGATTTTTCATGTCATCCCAAAATCGCCATGTTTTGGGGATGTAACTTTCAAATGTCAACAGAACCTAGGCTCTGTTGACATTTGGTAAAATCGCTAACTATATCAGTAAGTTATGATTTTGCTATATATCTATAACTGGTTGTTTCTTAACGACTATTTCCGAAATGTCAACAGAACCTAGGTCTATATTATTTAATTCTTCTTAGCCCGTTGTCGTCTGGCTTCTTTCGGATCATTGTGTAACGGGCGATAAATTTCCACTCTGTCACCTGTTTTTAATGGCTGATTCAACGCGCACGCTTTGCCAAAAATACCCACGGCAGACAACTCAATATCAGGAAATCGTGCTAATAAGCCAGAGGCGTTAATGGCTGTTTCAACAGTGCTATTTTCAGGCAATTCAAGCGCGACAATTACCTGTTGTTCAGGTGTCGCATAAGCTACTTCAATAGTATATGACTGCCAGTCCTCTAAAGGACTGGCAGTCATTAAACACACATCTCCAATTAACTCAGGCATACACTTGTTTCGCGCGAGTTGTAAACGAACTGACCATCGTATTACAGATTTGATTAAACACTGCGCCAAATGCCAGATTAGCTAATACGCCCGACATTTCAAATTCTAGATCCAGCGAAATTTTACTGGCATCTTCGCGTAACGGCATAAAATTCCACACGCCTTCCAAGCGTGAAAATGGGCCATTGAGTAGCGAAATAGTCATGCGCCCGCCTTGGTCTATATAATTGCGCGTTGAAAACGTTTTATGAAATCCGCCTTTAGCAATTAATAATTCAGCTTCGACAAAATCGGCTTCACGTTTCAAAATTCGACTGCCACCGCACCACGGTAAAAATTGCGGATAGGCTTCAACGTCACTCACTAAATCAAACATTTGTTGCGCGGAAAACTTCACCAAAGCACTTTTATGAATAACCGTTGACATTACAACGCCCCGACAACGTGCAGGAAAATTAGAAATACACCCGCTGGGGCAACATAGCTGATTAACGCTTTCCAAATCACATACTGCGAATCAGGCAAAGCTAATTCTTGCACAGTGTGTTGTTGTTTCATCACCCAACCCGCAAAAATGGCAATCGCCAAACCGCCCGCAGGAAGCATAATATTAGCCGTCAAACCATCAATTAATTCAAACAGCGTGTGTCCGAATACATGAATATCTGCCCAACGATTAAAAGAAAATACCGTCACAAAACCCAGTACCCACGCCACTAGCCCCGCTTTAACACAGGCTTGGTCGCGCGTCATGTCTTTGCTTTCTATCAACCACGCCACCGCAGGTTCAATCAACGCAATCGAAGAAGTCAACGCCGCAACCACCAGCATGAGAAAAAACAACACACCGAACAACCAGCCGCCCGTCATATTGCCAAAGGCAATCGGCAAGGTTTCAAACACTAATCCTGGCCCTGAATCGGGGTGCAAGCCATTGGCAAACACGATAGGAAAAATCGCAATCCCTGCTAATAAAGCAACAATGGTATCCGCACCCGCGACAATAATCGCCGATTTACCAATCGACACGTTTTTAGGCAGGTATGCGCCATAAATCATCATCGTACCCATACCCAAACCCAGACTGAAAAATGCCTGACCCATCGCTGTCAACACCACTTTACCCGTAATCTTGCTGAAATCAGGGCTAAATAAAAAATGCAGACCTTGCTGATAACCGCTGGTAGTCATCGCATAACCGACCAATAAAAACATCATAATAAACAACACGGGCATCAACATCTGCACCGCTTTTTCCAGACCATTACGCACGCCTTTAGACACGATAACCATGGTTGCCAGCATAAAAAACGAATGCCAAAAAATCAGCCGTAGCGGACTGCTGATAAAATCATTAAACATCACTTCCGTTTTTTCTGCATTGCTACCGAAAAAATCGCCCATCACTGCTTTCAAGGTATACGCCGAAGCCCAACCCGCAATCACACTGTAATACGATAAAATCAAAAACCCTGCAACCATGCCCATCCACGCCAAATACTGCCAGCGGGAATCCGCGCCCGCTTCCTGCGTCAACGTCCGCATGGTATCCACTGGATTTTGCTTGGTACGTCTGCCCAGCATGGTTTCCGCCATCATGATAGGAATGCCCATCAACACCACACACACCACATACACCATCACAAACGCACTACCGCCATTTTCCCCCGCAATATACGGAAACTTCCAAATATTCCCCAGCCCCACCGCCGAACCAGTAGCCGCCAAAATAAATGCGAAACGGGATGACCATTCGCCGTGCAGTGATTGTTTGTCTATCATGAAGATGCCTTTTAAACTCACAGGGTTATTAATAACGCGTAAAATAACAAAAATAAACGCTTTCGTCAGTTTTAAACGCTAATTTGAGAAGTGACAATAGATGCTTTCGCATGAAATGATGCGATACATACTATGCTTCATGCAATAACACCTTCCCCTAATCACTTATAACCCATGATAACCATTGAAACGCTCAGAAAAAACGCGACCCGATTTGCCAAAGATTTTGCCGATGCCAGTTATGAAATGGGGCAAGCGCAGAGCTTCATTATCGAATTATGCAAAGTATTTGATTTAGACTACATTCGCGCCGTGCGTTTTGAAGACCGCGTTAAAAAAGCCAAAGGCAAAGGGCGGATTGATGCGTTTTTTCCCAGCTTGTTATTAGTGGAAATGAAATCAGCGGGTAAAGATTTAGACGAAGCCTACGCCCAAGCCACCGATTATTTTCACGGCTTAAGTGATGAAGATTTACCGCGTTGCGTGTTGGTCAGTGATTTTCAAAACCTGCATTTATACAATCAGGAAACCAAAGACGAGCCGCTAAAAATCAAACTGGCTGAATTACCGCAACACATCGAGCGGTTTCGGTTTTTAACGGGTTTTAAAAAAATTGCCACCGAACGGCAAGAGCGCATCAACAAAGCCGCCGCCGAAAAAATGGCAGACTTGCACGATGCCATCAAAGCCACAGGTTATGACGGTAAAGACTTAGAAAATTATCTTGTGCGCTTGCTGTTTTGCCTGTTTGCCGAAGACACGGGCTTGTTTGGGGAAAACGGCACATTTTTAAATTACCTGCACAACTGGACACGCGCCGACGGTTCCGATTGTCACAGTGCGTTAAGCCGACTGTTTGACACCCTCAACAAAGCCGATGACAAACGCCTGAAAAACCTGCCGCAACATTTAGCCGATTTTCCCTATATCAACGGCGCATTATTTGAAGGCGCGTTAGCCGAATGTTATTTTGATGAATCCTCTCGTCAAATGTTAATTGAATGCGCCAATCTGGATTGGAGCGAAATCAGCCCCGCGATTTTCGGCTCATTATTTCAGGCGATTATGCACTTTGAGGGCGAAGCGGCGAATGCCAAAACCAAAAAACGCCGCGAATTTGGCGCACATTAAACCTCTGAGGAAAATATCTTAAAAACCATCAACCCGCTGTTTATGGATGATTTACGCGCGGAATTTAACGCAATTCCAAAAACCTACAAGCGGGCTTTGGTTAAGTTTCATCAAAAACTTGCAAAACTAAATTTCTTTGACCCCGCCTGTGGGTGCGGTAACTTTTTAATTATTGCTTATCGAGAATTACGATTATTAGAATTAGAAGTTATCAAAAGACAATGTGGTGCTAAACCTACAGATAAAGAAATTCAATCGCTGATTTTATGTGATGTTGACCAGTTTCATGGTATCGACATTGATGAAAGTGCGGTACATATCGCACTTGTTGCAATGTGGCTAACCGACCATCAAGTGAATTTAAAAGTTCAGGAATTGGGTAACTATTACAACCGTATTCCGTTGAAGAAAAAAGCCAATATTGTCTGTGGCAATGCCTTGCAATTGGACTGGGAAACCGTGATTCACCCCAAAGAGTGCAGTTTTATTATGGGCAATCCGCCGTTTATTGGCGCGAAAATAATGAACGATGCGCAACGCGCTGACATTGCGCCGATATTCGGCAAACTAAAAAACGGCGGCTTGCTTGATTACGTTGCCGCGTGGCACGTCACAGCTACCAAATACATCAAACAAAATCCAAAGATTGCCGCCGCTTTTGTTTCAACGAACAGCATTTGCCAAGGAGAACAAGTCGGCATTTTATGGCGGCATTTACTCGCGCAAGGGGTAAAAATAAACTTTGCTTATCGAACGTTTAAATGGAGCAATGAAGGGCGTGGCGTTGCCGCTGTGCATTGCATCATTGTTGGTTTTGGTTTGAATGAATCTGAACAGCGTTTTATTTTTAACGACGAAGTAAAAACTGAAGCTAAAAATATCAATCCGTATCTAACCGACGCGCCGAATGTATTAATTGAAAATCTAAGTACGCCGCTCTGCAATGTTCCAAAAATTGGTATCGGCAATAAACCCATCGACGGCGGCAATTATTTGTTTACGACCGAAGAAAAAGCCGAATTTATTGCTAAAGAACCCGCAAGCGAATCGTTTTTTAAACGCTGGTTAGGCGCAGTCGAATTTTTAAACGGTTACGAGCGTTGGTGTTTGTGGCTGGGTGACATTGCACCAAACGAATTGACAAAAATGCCCTTATCATTGGCGCGAGTAGCGGCGGTGAGAAAGTTTAGAGAATCCAGCAAAAGCGCACCAACGAGAAAAATTGCCGATACTCCAAGACGCTTTCATGTTGAATTTATACCTACATCGAATTATTTACTAATTCCGCGAGTTTCTTCTGAACAAAGAATTTTTTTACCCGCTGGATTTATTACAAAAGAAACTTTCACGTCAGATTCATGTTTATGTATCCCTAATGCAACACTTTACCATTTTGGCGTTTTAACGTCATCAATGCACAACGCTTGGTTGCGTACAGTTTGCGGACGTTTAAAAAGTGATTATCGTTATTCAGCAGGCATTGTTTACAACAATTTCCCGTGGGCAACACCTGACGCTAAACAAATTAAAACCATCGAAGAAAAAGCCCAAGCCGTTTTAGATGCAAGAGCCGAACATACCACCTCAACGCTGGCAGATTTATACAATCCATTAACCATGCCACCGAATCTGGTTAAAGCCCACAACGCCCTCGATAAAGCGGTTGATGCCGCTTACGGTTACAAACCTGTCCTGAACAAAGTCGAAGGAGGCGGCAAAGATGATGCGGCACGGGTGGCGTTTTTGTTTGAGATGTACCAACAACTCACCGCGCCACTGGTAGAAACTGAGAACGTTAAAAAAACCAGAAAATCAACCCGATAAGGTGTGCTAATCATAGAATGTGAAGCACATCGTTCGAGAAAACCGTTGGCGCAGCCTATGAATCTATTTGCAGATGCCAATTTGCGTCGATTGCTCCCGCTTTGTGCAACAGATCAATATATTCATCCAGATCGGCAATGACGTATTCGGCATCGTCAACTTCGGCGGCGTTATCTTGTAGGTAGGTTTTAATTTTACTAAAGTATTCAATGCCTTCTGCGGCGGTAAACCATTTGTATTTTGATGGATCAAATGCCTGCTCTTCTTCAAAGTCGTCATCCTCTTCCCTGTCATCGCCAAGGAAATCATCCATATCACCGTCTACATACTCGTAGATGTCTTTAAGGTCAAGTTTGTTTAGAATGGTGTCAAGCCCGTCACAGTGTGCGATGGCTTTACCATTGACAAAGGTGTCAAAATTAGGATTTTGATGGTCAAGGACGATATAAAAGGCAACACTCATAACGGATACTCCATAATTAGTTTAACTAATGATAACTGATAAGTAGTTAAATATAAGTTTTCAGATATTAACCTGAGGTTTAATCGTTCGCCCTGAGCCTGTCGAAGGGTGAGTAGTTAAGCCGTTCATAGTTCGACAGGCTCACCACGAACGGCTTAACCTTGCCCGTAATACCAGAAAATTTTTGTTCAGCTACTTACAAGACCTTGCATCATAATCGGCAATAGCTGGGTAATATCGGGTAAAATAACAAAAACAGTCGATTACCTCAGATTTAAACATTAGGAACAGCACGCTATGGCGGATAAAAACTCAAAAAAAAAGAACGATCAACAAAACGCCACCATTGCTGTCAATCGACAAGCCACGCATGAATACTTTATTGAGCAGCGTTTTGAAGCGGGTTTAGTGCTGGAAGGCTGGGAAGTGAAAAGTTTACGCGAGGGACGGATACAGTTAAAAGAAAGTTATGTAGTGATAAAGCGGGGCGAGGCGTGGTTGTATCGGGCGCATATTTCGGCGTTGTTATCTGCTTCTACGCATATCAATCCCGATGCGATTCGTTCCAAAAAGTTGTTATTAAACCGTCATGAACTGAATAAACTCATTGGTGCGGTGGAGCGTAAAGGTTATACCATCATCCCGCTGTCTATGTACTGGAAAGCAGGTAGAGCCAAGCTGGAAATTGGTTTGGCGAAAGGGAAACAGTTACACGATAAACGCGCCGCGTCTAAAGATCAGGATTGGCAACGTGAAAAAGCGCGGATTATGAAAAAAGCCTGATGTCTCAGGAATTTAATAGCTATGAACTCCGATGTGGTGAGGCGCGAACCTGTCGCGCTCACCTGTTATAAGATTTATTCTTTAACCGCGCGGTTCGAACTTAATGCAATCCAACCCACCATGATTCTGTAAACCAGCAACAGAACGGTTATTAGCAGAATGTATAAGCCAACGCCCATTTCAAAGGTTAAACCTGCGGCTGCAAAACCCGCCAGACACATCCAGACGGTTTGAATTTGCCAGTTAAAATGCGATTCCAGCCACGTCCCCTCTGCGTCACTACGATTCATGAAGTTGATAAACACGCCTGCCAATAATGGCAAACCCGCAAAGGCAAACGCCAGTAACTGACACAAATAAACGGTAGTTGCCAGTCGTTTTAAGGTCTGTAATTTTTTTTCAGCTTCAGATTGGTCATTCGGTAATTCACTCATAATACACCTACCTTGTTATGTTCAAGCGACAGAAATAGTAATCTCTATTGGTGGAGTATGCGTATTCACTCAACCATCAAGAGGCTTTTTTTAACATTCCCATGCCGTTCGGTTTTTTAACCACTTGCAATTGGGCTTTAAAGCGTTTTTGTACGGCATCGACATGGGAAATAACGCCGACAATTTTGCCGTGCGTGTGTAAATTTTCAAGGGTACTGATAATGATATACAGGGTTTCGGCATCCAGATTACCGAAACCTTCATCAAGAAACAGCGAATCGACCGAGCGTCCATTATTGGCTAATTCAGACAAGCCCAATGCCAACGCGAGACTGACGACAAAACTCTCGCCACCCGACAGGGTTTTAGGAACGCGCTGAACATTGGCTTGTAAGGTATCTTCGACCACCAATGCTAAGCCTTGTTCACTCGGCAGTTGCCTTAAATAATAACGACCGCTGATTTTTTCCAGAATGTCATTGGTTTGCACCAATAATTTATTCGCCAACTGTTGTTGTACCCTGCGGCGAAATACCATGCCATTTTCTTCACTTAACAACGCCAGTTCTGCGAAACAAGGTTCTGCTTCCGCTTGTTGTTGTTGCAGGTGGGACTGTAGGGCTTGGTAATGCTGTTGCAGTTTTTTATTCTGGTGCAGCAGTTTTTCTAAACGAAGTATCTCTGACTGCACATCCTCCATTCGGCCGCTGGTTTGTTTGAGTTGTGCCGTTAGTTCTTCAGGACTTAACGCTGTTTCAGCCAGATTAAACAGTGTTTCCAACTCGACGCTGGTTTGCTCCACTTCCAGCGTTTTAGCGGCAATATCCGCGTTGAGTTGAGCGGATAACTGTTCAAATTCTGCCTGACGCGGTAGTAGTGTCAGTATTTCATTCAGTGCGGTTAAGCTGGGGAATGCCGTCGCGGCTATTTTTTCCAGTAATGTTTGCTGTAATTGAGCCAGTGCCGCGCTTTGCTCTATTATCAAACGCTCCTGTTCTGCAATCAGTTTTTGTTTTTCAATAACAGCCAAATGCGCTGCAATATTCTCTTCACCCTGTAATCGCGCACTGATAAGATCAAGCTGTTCTTTGCACACATTTATTTCTGTCTGACACGCAACTTGCTTGGCAGTCAATAACGCAAGTTCTTCTATCAGGTTGTCACGACGAAATTTATAACCATAATACTCCTGCTTACGCGCGGTCAGGCGATCAAACAAACCATCATCTTTTTTCTTGCCGCTGGGTAACTGCTCGCCCAATACCGTCAGTTGATTAACCACCTGTTCTGACAATAGTTTTTCTTGTTGCTGATGCTCGTGCAACGCGCGTTCAATGTCTTTTTTTTGCTGTATGCGCCCGTCAATTTCCGCTGTAATGGCAACGATATTGGCTTCTAGCTGCGTGATCGCAATGGTACTTTT
Organism: Methylococcales bacterium; assembly: GCA_030693155.1. Lineage (GTDB taxonomy): Bacteria > Pseudomonadota > Gammaproteobacteria > Methylococcales > Methylomonadaceae > UBA4132. Next base: position 2,535 of record JAUYBJ010000163.1, on the reverse strand, counting down.
TTCAATTGAGGCGGTTAATTTGACGATATTCTGTTGCTTGTTACGGTAGTACACCCCTAACTCAACAATACTTTTTAATTCTTCGACTTCCGTTTTTAACAACTCGTCCATCAACGCGATGTTTTGAATGTCCATGTCTGAACGTGCCGCATTCAGGCGATTGCACAAACTTAACCACAAAGAACTGACGCGCTGCCGTCTTGTACGATTTGATAACTTATTTTCATCCTGTTTTCGCGCGTCTTCCAACTGCCGACCTACGCTGTAAGTTCGCGACAGTAAATCTTTTATTTTGACCTGTTGATCGACTAAGGCTTGTTGAGAATTGCCGTGTGCAGGTGGATGTTTACTGTAGGGATGTTGTAACGCGCCACATAAAGGACAAGGCTTACCGTCAACCAAATGTTGTCGGCTATCTGCCATTTTTTTCAGCAGACCTTCATGAAAAACTTTCTGCTCCAGCACTTTTTTGATATTTTCTTCACGCAGCACTTCCAGCTTAAGCTCTTCATGCTCAACACTCAGAGCATCAGCGTCCAGTTCCACCTGTTCTTTTTTGCCGCCAAAAAAAGAAAACAAACTAAAACCCGACTTGGATAAGCGTTGATAAGCGACGGCCAGATATTTTAATTCTTCAAAGTCTTTAACCCGCGCTTCTTGATCCGCGCGTAAACCATCGACTTCTTCCAGTGATTGTCTTGCCAGCAAAGCCGCTAATTCTTGCTCATCTGCGGCAAGTGCTATCGTGGCATCCGCCAATTTCTGCTGTTCTTTTTCAAGAGCTGATGTATTGGCATTCAGTGCGGCATCACTGTCTTTGCTTTGCTTGGCAAATACTTTTTGCTGGGCGTTTAACGCCTGTAAATCCGCTTGCAGCTTAGTTAATTTACCGAGGTCAGGAAAATCAGTCAGCAAACTTTCATCCCCCGCGTGGTCACTCAACCATGCTTCTAATGCTGTTTGTGCGGCTTTTTTTTCCTCAATCTGTGTTTCCAGCGAACGAGCCAACGCAACTTCCGACTGCCCATTGGCAGTTAATTGCCCTAACTGGGTTTTAAGACTGCTGATTATTTGTTGTTGTTCCGCAAGCGATTTATTATTTAGACCATCGCTAACCGTTTTATCATCGACCAGATTAGTTCTTAACCGTGCCAATTCATTTTTCAACGCTGATAATTCAGCCTTACCTTGCGTGACAGTCTGGTTTTTATCATTAATAAAGTCGGCTTCTTCTTTAAAAATCAACGCATTCTGGTTAGCGTTGACGCGCTCCAGCTGTTGCTGTACTTGCTGGGCTTCTGCTTTGGTGTGCTTTAAATTTTGCTTCTGAGTCGCCACTCGCGCTTGTACAGAGGCAATATTTTTCACAGCGGCTTGCTGTTTATTCAGCGTTGTCTGCTCTTGGCGAAGTTCAGCGTATTGTTCTTGGTAATCAGCTAAATCATGCGTATAAGCCTCTGTTTTTTCAGGTGGCAAGAGTTCAATTGCGTCTAACTGCTGTTTTACTTGGTCGAGACTTTGTTGCGCTTGCTCGGCTTGGGTTATGACCTGTTGTTTATAATCAGCATAAATATCGGTGCTGATTATTTTTTCCAGAATATCCATGCGCTCTGCATCAAGTGCATTAAGAAATGCCGCAAAATCGCCTTGCGCCAACAAAATAGAACGGGTGAAATTACGGAAATTCATGCCCGTGATTGCCGTCATCTGCGCGCACACTTGTTGTGGCGTATTTGCCAGCACTTCGCCCGTATTCAAGCGAATCAACTGCATTTCCGCCGCTTGCAATTCACCCGTCGCCAGTCCATCCGCCCGCGCAACCCGCCAGCTTGATTGATATTTTTCCGCGCCTAAAGAAAATTCAACCAGTGCGAAACAATCCGCCGTCTGCTTGGTCATCACATACTCGGCAGGCTTATTAAAACGAAAGGTTTCACCATACAAACCCAAGGTTATGGTATCTAAAATACTGGATTTACCCGAACCATTAGGCCCTGTAATCGCAAACACGCCCGTATCGGAAAACGGAGCCTCGGTAAAATCAATGCGAGTCTCGCCTTCTAATGAGTTGATGTTTTTAAAGTAAATGCTCAGTATCTTCATAATGTATTGATTTTATGTTGTTTTATTTTTTGCGATTTTATTTTGGCTCACGCCTTGGTTCACGTTTTTTTGGTGTTTAGATGATATTGTATGCCACGGCATGAGTATTGGACATAAAAAAAGCCCGTCATTACAACAGGCTTCTATTTTTGGTTGCGCGGGCGGGTTATTTTGCCACTTTTCTGTATCGCTTAATGATAGGATCACCTCTCTTTTGGTTGCATCTTATCGCTGATAATTGGCTTTCACTTGCATTAATTTATCCAGTTTTCTCAAGTCGTTTTTACGATGCCCTGATGTGTCAACACTTTTCAGGACACATTATTAAGCAGCTTTATGCTGCTTTTCAAATTCTACAGGAGACAGGTAGCCATTGTTAGAATGGAGTCGTTGTCGGTTGTAGAAGACTTCGATGGTGTCGAAGATGGATTT
>JAUYBJ010000161.1 GCA_030693155.1 Methylococcales bacterium | reverse complement strand
CCTACATAAACCCGTCGATTCAATAGTAACACGCTATAAATCGCTTGCCATTCTTCATCACTCAGTTCTATTCGATTTTTCATGTCATCCCAAAATCACCATGTTTTGGGGATGTAACTTTCAAATGTCAACAGAACCTAGCCTCATTTCATCATCTTCTTTTACATAGCTAATCCATTCATCAAGAGAAATATCATCATCATCGTGTTCATCGAACCATTCGTTTTTCTTGTTATATGTATGTCATATCCCATTATTTATTCCTGATAGAAATTTCTCTCGTTCCCACGCGCCGCGTGGTAATGAGGTAGATATAGCTTAATCACGATTTCCCCCGCAACCGCCGACTCAGTCTATCAAACGCCAAATAAATCACAGGCGTAGTAAACAGCGTCAATACTTGGCTGACAATCAAACCGCCGACCATGGTTATACCTAAGGGATGGCGCAGTTCTGAACCAACACCCGTGCCGAGCATCAACGGCAATGCACTTAATAATGCCGCCATTGTGGTCATCATAATCGGGCGAAAGCGTAACAGACAGGCTTGATAAATCGCATCAAGTGGCGATTTGCCCTCTTTGCGTTCTGCTTCCAAGGCAAAATCAATCATCATAATGGCGTTTTTCTTCACGATACCGATAAGCAGAATAATGCCGATAATGGCGATAATACTTAAATCAGTATCCGATACCATCAACGCCAATAACGCACCGACACCCGCCGACGGTAGCGTAGACAGAATAGTGATAGGGTGAATATAACTTTCATACAACACGCCCAGCACGATGTATACGGTGACAATGGCGGCAATAATCAGCCACAGCGTGTTGGATAAGGACGCGCTGAACGCCAGCGTCGCGCCTTGATAATGCGCTTGTACGCTTATCGGTAAACCAATATCCTGTTTCACTTGTTCAATGGCGGCAACGGCATCACCCAAAAACGCACCGTCGGCTAAATTAAACGATATGGTCGCGGCGGGAAATTGCCCAATGTGATTGACCACCAGCGGCGCGTGTCGCTCGCTTATGGTGGCAATGCTGGTTAAGGGAATCGCAGTGCCGTTGCTGGACATAACGCGCAGTTCATTCAGTGCGGCGGGGCTGTTGCTGAATTCAGGTTTGACTTCCAGCACCACACGGTATTGATTGGATTGCGTGAACATGGTGGAAATTAAGCGTTGCCCGTAAGCATCGTAGAGCGTGTTGTCAATCGCAGTCATGCTTACGCTCATGCGACTGGCGGCGTTGCGGTCTACGTCAACAAACACCTGCAAACCTTTATTCTGCGCATCACTGGCGACATCGGTGAGCTGGGGAAGTTGTGATAATGCCGTCACCAGTTTGTCTGTCCACAGGCTCAATTCTTCTGCGGATACTGATTCCAGAGTGAATTGGTATTGGGTGCGGCTGACGCGGTTTTCGATGGTTAAATCTTGTGAGGGTTGCAGATATAAAGTGATGCCTTCGACTTCGGCGAGCTTGGGTTTTAGGCGATTGATAACGGCGGTCGCATTGATTTTGCGCACGTCCAACGGTTTCAGGGTGATTAATATCCGCCCTGAATTCAGCGTGGCATTAATGCCATCGACACCGATAAACGACGACACGCTGGCAACCGCTTCATCGGCTTGTACCACTGCCGCGAGTGCTTGTTGCCGCTTCGCCATTGCGGTAAAGGAAATGCTTTGCGGGGCTTCGGAAATGCCTTGAATAACGCCCGTATCCTGCACAGGAAAAAACCCTTTCGGCACGATGAGGTATAAAAACACCGTCAAAGCCAAGGTTGCCGCTGCTATCAATAACGTCAAGCCCTGATAATTCAACACCCAGCGCAATGCCGTACCGTAGCTTTCGGTTAAGTTGTGTAAAAAACGCCCGCTAACCCGATAAAACCAGCCTGCTTTGGCTTCATCGACAGGGCGCAGAATTTTCGCGCACATCATCGGCGTAAGCGTCAGGGAAATAATCGCGGAAATTAAAATCGCCACCGCCAAGGTAATGGCAAATTCCCGAAATAATCGCCCGACCACATCGCCCATAAACAACAGCGGAATCAACACCGCGACCAGCGAAAACGTCAGCGAAATAATGGTAAAGGCAATCTGCTCAGAGCCTTTTAACGCCGCTTGTAACGGCGTTTCGCCCTCTTCAATATAGCGGCTGATATTTTCAATCACTACAATGGCATCATCGACCACAAAACCAGCGGCAATGGTCAATGCCATCAGGGTTAAATTGTTGATACTGAAACCTGCTAAGTACATGATGGCGAATGTACCGACCAAGGATAGCGGCACGACCAGCGCGGGTATCGACGTTGCCGACACGTTGCGCAAGAACAGAAAAATCACCAGCACCACCAACACCAGCGCGAGCATGAGTTCATGCTGCACATCATTGACCGAGGCGCGAATGGTGGTGGTGCGGTCAGTCAACACCTCAACGCTTACGTCGCTGGGCAAGGATTCTTGCAGTTGCGGCAACAGCTGTTTAATGCGGTCAACTACTTCAATCACATTGCTGTTCGGTTGGCGTTGAATGTTGACCACAACCGCCGCTTCGCCATTTGCCCACGCCGCTAAATGGACATTTTCGGCGGCATCGGTGGTATCGGCAACATCGGCTAATGAGATAGGTCGTCCATCCCGATAAGCAATAATCAAGGCTTTATATTCAGCGGCAGAACGCAGTTGATCATTAGCGTCAATGGTTGCAGAGCGGGTCGCGCCGTCAAACATCCCTTTGGGTTGGTTGACGTTGGCATTGGTAATCGCGGTGCGCACATCTTCCAGACTCAAGCCGTAAGCCGACAGCGCGGCAGGATTCGCCTGAATGCGTACCGCTGGGCGTTGTCCGCCGCTGATACTGACCAAACCCACGCCTGATAATTGCGCCAGTTTTTGCGCTAAGCGGGTATCGACTAAATCTTCTACTTTGGTGAGCGGCAGGGTTTTGGAGCGCACCGCCAAGGTTAAAATGGGCGCGTCCGCAGGGTTGACCTTGTTATAAATCGGCGGCATCGGCAAATCTTTGGGCAGGAAATTATTTGCCGCATTGATTGCAGCCTGTACTTCCTGTTCGGCAATATCGATGGGTAATTCTAAATTAAATTGCAACACAATCACCGACGCACCGCCCGAACTGGTCGATGACATTTGTGTCAAACCTGCCAATTGCCCGAACTGCCGTTCCAGCGGCGACGTGATTAACGATGACATCACGTCTTGATTCGCACCCGGATAGAGCGTGACAATCTGAATGGTCGGGTAATCGACTTGTGGCAGAGCGGAAATAGCCAGTTGTCGATACGCTAAAATGCCCGCTATTAATAATGCGAACATTAACAGCGAAGTGGCGACGGGGCGGAGAATGAAAATACGGGATGGGTTCATAGATGACACGCATTCATGCCTAAGGATTGCTTGTGATTTTGTACCGTCTCCATAACACTTCCTGCGGTGAGTTTAAACAGTGGGTCTATGTCCATGCCTGTACTTGCTAAACCTTTGGCGACCCATTTGTTGCAGGTATTCAACAAATGATAATTCCCCGCGCCTTCATAAAATTGGCTATTGCCATAGATACCGTTTTTCAAGGTAATAATTTCACCGTGACGGTTTTTTTGAAAACTATCGGCGATAAAAGTTATCAAAGCGGCGTAGGATTGTTTAGATAAACATAATTTCTCAATTTCACCGTGCGAAAAATACTCGGTGATATTATCAGGCACGGCAACTGCATGAACCACAGACCCCGCCGACCAAAACAAGGCGCGTAATGTTAAGCCTGTCGTAATTTCTTGAGATTGGTAAAAACCTTTGTCGCCCCAACCCAATTCAATATAAGGCGTATGGGGGAATCGTGTTTTTAATGGCGGCAAAGCCGTTTCAACTGCTTGTGCGGGAATAATAAATCCCGTATGCCAGCCATGACTGATGACATAAATTGCCTGTTCATCCATGATAGTGGAATCATTTTTAGCCGTCTGTAAGGTTGGGGCGCACGCGGATATTAGCAATAAAACAGTAAAAAACATGACTTTTAACATCGTTTTTTTATCCACGCATAGAAACCAAGTAACTTTGTATCGTTCCCACACTTTGGCATGAATGCTTTTGTGGATGCAGAAGTCGAACGCAACGCGGCGCGTTGCCACTGCATTCCCACGCGGCGCGTGGGAACGAGAAATTGTGTGGAAACTAGAAAAATAGCCCTCATTTATCACGCTTCCACTTGGAGTCTTTATTGCCAGTCGGGGCTTCGGGTGCTGGTGGTGTATCGCTGGGATTATCGTTGATGCGCTTTGCTTTTGCCCCTTCGCGTAATTTATCCGTGCCGTCAATTACCACTAATTCCTGCGCTTTCAGTCCCTCCAAGACCGCGACTTTTTCACCATCCACCGTACCCAGTTTCACAGGACGCACGGTGACGGTTTGGTCGTCTTTCAGCACATAAACAAACGTGCCTTTTTCGCCTGTTTGTACCGCTGAGCTGGGAATGGTCGGGACAGAATGCAGTGTGTCCATCAACATCCGCACATTAACAAACTGATTCACAAATAACGCGTTATCGGTATTGGCAAACTGACTTTTTAATTTTACCGTGCCTGTGTTGGTGTCGATTTGATTATCTATGGCTAATAATTGCCCTGTGGCGAGTTTGTTTTTGCCGCCGCGATCAAAGGCTTCCACCGTCAGGGTTTTGCCTTGTGTACTTTGTTGCATCACAGCGGGAACGGCATCTTCGGGTAAAGTGAACACCACTGAAATGGGCTGTACTTGAGTGATGACCGCCAGTCCTGTGGCATCGGAGGCTTTAATCATATTGCCCTGATCGACTAAGCGTAAGCCTAACCGTCCGCTAATCGGTGCGGTAATGCGTGTGTAGCTCAGTTGCAGTTTGGCATTGGCGACTAGGGCTTTGTCGGTAGTGACTGTGCCTTGATATTGTTTAACCAGTGATTCTTGGGTGGCAACTTGTTGCGAGGCGATAGAGTCTTGCGCTAATAAGGTTTTGTAGCGGTCTGCATCCAGTTGGGCATTTTTTAACAAGGCTTCATCACGCAGTAATTGCCCTTCTGCCTGCATGAGTTGAATTTGTGCGGTACGCGGGTCGATTTCGGCGAGTAACTCGCCCTCTTTGACTATCGCGCCCTCTTTATAATGCACATGAAGCAATTCACCATCAATGCGTGATCTCACGGTGACGGTGCGTAAGCCTGTGACCGATCCCAAGCCGTTCAAATAAACAGGCACATCGGCGAGTGTGACAGGTTCGGCAGTTACCGAGGAGATGAGTTTGTCTTTTTTATTGCCATCCTTACCGTGCGGTGCTTCGCCATTTTTAGCCGTGTCTGGTTTTCCGTCGCTGTCGCTATTGAAGGGTTTAATAACATAATAAGCGGCGGCAATGGCGACAAGCACCAGAAGCAACCAAGTTCGCCAACGAAAGGTGCTTGCTTTATTTTCTTCCAACTTCATAAATAGTTTATTGAGTGCGTTGTTTGAAGGGTGTGCTTTATAAATGTCGAGGTAGTGGGCAATGAGACGATTTGATTATAGCTATCACTCATTACAATTGACTGTTTTTACTGTTGAACATGACAGCCAGTCCTGTGAAAGACTGGCTGTTATTATACTGTAACAGGTTTAACCCGTTATCTTAGAACGGAATATCATCATCATAAGGCGCGTCAAAATTATCATGACTGCCGCTGGGTTGTTGCGCAGGCGCGGGAGCATAAGATTGTGACGGTGCGCCACTGGGTGCGGATTGGTAGTTGGCTTGTGGGGACGGTTGGTAGTTTTGTTGCGGTTGACCGCCCTTGCCGACCAGCTCAAGGATATTGGCGTTCAGTTCCAAAGCAGTTCGCATTGTGCCATCGTTGGCTTTGTATTCGCTCATGGTTAATTCGCCAGAGACAAACACTTGCTGACCTTTGACGAGGAAGGTTTTCAGGTTGCCTTCTGCTCTTTTGCCCCATAACGCGACCCGAACCCATAAGGTTTGTTGTTTATCCCCAAATCCGATGTTATTTGCAAGGTTCACATTCAACACCGCCTGCCCAGAAGGTAAATAACGGACTTCGGCATCTCTGCCGCACGTTCCAACAAAACTAAAGACATTACTCATTTTTTTTCTCTACATTAAATTAACAATGACGCTATTATCGTTGCTTTCCTAGTCTCGCAAAAATAAAAAATCAGTTTATTTTAACATTGCTGTTGTCGCGCTTGCTTGCCGTGCGAAATCCATTTCTACCTTGCCATTCACTAACTTTAAATTCGCCGAGAACTCGGTGTCTTTGTTGGATTTGAAGCCTGTTAAAATGCCTGTTTCACCTTTGGTGAGTAATTTTTTTGCCATGCTGAGGGTGATTTTTTTATGGGCAATGGTTTTCCAGATGACCAGTTTGCAGCCGTTGCGCCATTCGCTGCACCCGTAGGCTTTGGCGGTTTCGATGACTTTACCGTTGCATAATGGGCAGTCTGCCAGTGCATTGCTAACGGGTTGTGCTGCTGAATTCTCCTGTCGCTGATAGCCGATGATGCCGTGTTTATCGAGTGTCAAACGGGCGTTAAATACCTTGTCATCAACTTTAATGGCGTAGGCTTTCAGGGTTTGTTTGGTTTGCAATAATTCACAGGCGAGGTCTTTATCAATCGGCACGCCGTACAGGTGTTTCCATAATACGAATGTACAACCGTTTTTCCAATCGCTACAGCCGTAGCCTTTTCTGCCTTCGATAATCGGGTGCTGACACAAGGGGCAATCACCGAAGCGACTGTTGTCATACAACGGTTTGTCGGCTTCGTGTTTGATTTTCTGGGTGAAGGCTTTAATGTCTGCCATGAACACATCGGGGTCATAATCGTTGTGTTCTATTTTTTTCAGCTTGGCTTCCCACTCGCCTGTCAGTGCGGCAGATTTTAGGCTGTCATTGCTGATTAATGCGATTAACTGCCGTCCTGAGTCGGTGCTAATCAGGTTTTTTTTCTGGCGCGTAATATAATGTCGGGTGATTAAAGTCTCGATAATTGACGCGCGGGTGGCAGGTGTGCCGAGTCCTTTTTCTTTCAGGGCTTCTTTCAATGCGTCATCGTCACAGGTTTTGCCCGCTGATTCCATCATGCCTAATAAGGTGGCTTCGTTGTAGGCTTTGGGCGGCGTGGTTTTACCTTGGGTGATGCTGGGAAGTTGCACGCCTGTTTCGCCTTGGACAAACGTCGGCAGAATTTTCACGTCTTTTTCTGAACTGGCGCGGTCGTTTTTATACAATTCCTGCCAGCCCAATGCTTCGATAATCGTGCCTGTGGCTTTGAATTTTGCTGTATCTACCGCCGCCAATACGGTGGTTATTTGCCGAATACAAGGCGGATAAAATGCCGCGATAAAGCGTAACGCAATCGCCGCATACACTTTGTATTCGTCGTCGCTCAGGTTGGACGGCAGCAGGGTGGTGGGAATAATGGCGTGGTGATCGGTGACTTTGGCATCGTTGATATAACGTTTACTCAGGGTGAGCTTATCAACGGCTAGCGGTGCGATTTGCGCGGCAAAGTTAATGCGCAATTTTTCCAACAATGGCTTGATGCCCGCTTTCATATCGTTGCTGAGATAACGGCTGTCGGTACGCGGATAGGTGATGTGTTTTTTCTCGTATAACGCTTGGGCAATGGTTAAGGTTTGGTCGGCGGTGAAACCATAACGGATGTTTAAATCTTTTTGTAAATCAGTTAAATCATAAAACAACGGCGAATAAATCTGTTCGCGTTTGCCATTCACTGCCGTGACAATTAAATCAACGCCTGTAAGCTGTGCGGCTAGGGTTTCAGCGGCGGCTTTAGTATCAAACCGCCCACCTGTGTACAGAAAATCCACCTCTCGATACAAACTGTGTAACTCCCAAAAATCTTTGGGGATAAAGTCAGAAATCTCTACATCTTTCTGCACAATCATAGCGAGGACTGGCGTTTGCACTCGACCCAATGTCCACAATCTGCCTTGTTGCCCGAATTTCATCGTATACAAGCGCGTAGCATTTAAACCAACTATCCAATCGGCTTCGCTTCGACATTTTGCCGCGCGGTATAAGCCTTGATACGCTTGTCCGTCTTGCAGTTGGCTAAAGCCTTTTTGTATCGCTTCATCTGTGAGGGAACTTATCCACAAACGTTTCAATGGTTTATGTTCACAGCCCGACCACGCCAGAATGTAGCGGAAAATCAATTCACCCTCACGTCCCGCATCGGTCGCGCAGATAATTTCTGTGGCGGTGCTGAACAGGCGTTTAATTAGGTTAAGCTGTTTTTGTGCGCCTGCATCGTCTTTGGCTTTCAGTTCAAATTGTTCAGGAATTATCGGTAACGATTCCAGTGTCCAGCGTTTCCATTCAGGCTTGTAGTCATCGGGTTCTTTTAATTCCACCAAATGCCCGAACGCCCACACGATTTGATAGCCGTTGCCTTCAAAATAACCGTCGTATTTACGATTAATGTGTAAACAACTGGCAATGCTACGCGCTACGGCGGGTTTTTCGGTGAGAATGACTTTCATGGGTTACAAGGTAGTTCTTAGAAATGCTTATTTATACACTACAGATGAATGAATATATTTTTTTCATTCACTTAGTGTTCAGGTCGTGCCGCGTATGCTCACCCTTGCCGAGGATTAAACTGCTTGGTGCAACTGTTTTGTGACTGCGTTGATAATCAAAGTAGCGGCTATCGATGTTTTTGATATTTATTAACTGATGTTACCCAGCCCTTAATTTTTGCAATGCTTCATAAGCCAACTGGTTTGCCTTGATGAAGAGCCTGGTACGCAATGCAAAATGATTGGTTTTGTGTTTTATCTTCAAGCATTCCAGCTTGAATACCGCATAAAT
>JAUYBJ010000157.1 GCA_030693155.1 Methylococcales bacterium | reverse complement strand
CCTACATAAACCCGTGGATTCAATAGTAACACGCTATAAATCGCTTGCCATTCTTCATCACTCAGTTCTATTCGATTTTTCATGTCATCCCAAAATCGCCATGTTTTGGGGATGTAACTTTCAAATGTCAACAGAACCTACAATTATTTCAAATTTTTACCAATCCGCGCTTCATAATCTTCTATTTCAAATTTTTACCAATCCGCGCTTCATAATCTTCTTTGGATAACACGCCGCTCACGCCGTCGCGTTGTCCTGCTTTATCAAAAAAATAGGTTCTGGGTAATTCGCCGTACCATTTGGGATCAATGTCAAATTGCAGTTTTTGGGTGTTTTCTTCCGCATAAATCCAGTTTTCCAGCTCTGCCAAGTGATTGTTCGCCAGTATTTTTTGCGCTTCGGCGGATTCGGCGATGTCATCGGTGCTGAGCATGACGATATTCACCTCAGGATGCGCTTTGTGTACCGCGCTTAATACCGCCATGTCTTTGATGCACGATGGGCAGGTTATCGACCACACTGCCAACACAAACGGTTTGCCTGCATTGCTGGTGAGCAGTTGCTGGTAGCTGCCGCTGATGAACGGTTTTAATGCGGGTAATTCCGCGCGTGCAGTGTTAGTAAGTATGGCTAAGCCGATAAACAATAGTGTTAGCAATTTTTGACGCATGATTCAAAGCCCTCTGGTACTGATAAATAAAACATAAGGTGAGCACGATTTTAATCGCGCAGTTAACCTCTATCATTCTAACTTAAAACGCGAATCAATTAGCTCTCTGCTTTCTACCAGCTGCTTTCCCGAATCAATACCGCTAACGTAGAACGCAACAACCGCCCTGCCAGACTTTCAGCGGGCGTGGCGAGCGATAATCTGCCGCGTAAAGTAATCGCTTGCAACTCAACACCATCGTCTACTTGCAGTAACACACGGTAAATGCCTTGTTCGGGAATAAGATGATGCTGTTCATCTTCACGCACGGCAATTTCACCGCCATGCGTGGAACTGATTTCTGGCACGGTGAGCTGGCGCGTACCGACGCTATCAATGGTTATCACATGAACGGGAACAGGCGCGACATCACCGCCTTCGGGGTAAAAACGTCCTTTTTCGCCCAGTTGTAAACGGTTTAAATCGGCTTCTTCGGCGTAAGCGACCACGGTGGCGCGTGGGCTTTGCACGATGCCGATAGATTCGTCTTTTGCCAACCATTCGCCTTGTTGCAGGACATCGGATAAATCACGGATACGCCCTGCAAAATGACTGCGCAGGGTGAGTTTTTTTTGTGCTTCACGCAAACCGACCAGTTCAGCAAGTGTCGATTGCAAGGCTTCCATGTCCATTGGATTATGTTGAGCAGAAGCGACTTCCAAACTTTGCGCTGCCAGTTGTTCTTTTAATTCAGCAAGATGGCGTTCAGCGGTGGCGATTTTAAAATCCAGATCAGGCGAACTGAGTTCAATCAGCACTTGGTCGGCTTGCACGCTGTCGCCTTCTTTCACCAGCACTTGCTGAACTTTCGCCGATTGCGGGCTGTATAAGGTGAATTCGGTTTCGGCACTTAATAATCCTGACAGCAATAACTGCGCTTGCCACGGAACAAACAAAATTGCCACCGCGAACAGCGGAATCAACCACGCGACCCGTGGACGCAACGGGGTATTTTGCAAGGCAAGCAGTTCACGCCACACCGCCATTTCTTTTATTATCGGACGCACAATAAACCAACCAATTTCCACAGCAAATAAAAACACACCCAGTGCTTTAAAAAAGAAGTGATACACCGCCCACGCAATACCTGCAAACAGCATCAGGCGATAAATCCATGTGCCGTAAGCGTAGGCAATCAGTAAACGATGCCTATTTCTGGCAAATATTTCGGGAACGGGTAACTGAAAATGAAACAAACTTTCGCGTAATCGCCACCGCGCCAACGCAAAACTGCGGTCTTGCAAGTTGGCTATATCCAGATAATCGGAAAACAGATAATAGCCATCAAAGCGCATGAACGGATTCAGATTGACTGCCAAGGTCAACACCCATGCGGTACTGGCTAATAAATACACGCCGCTACGCACTGCGCCATCGGGCAACACCGTCCACAACAGCGTGGCGAACACTGCGAGAGCCAATTCCGCTATCATACCCGCCGCGTCTATGCTCAGGCGTTGCAAGCGACTGGGCAGCCGCCACTCATCCGTTACATCCGTCCACAACATCGGAAAACCCATCATAAACGCCACGCCCATACTCGGTACGCGGCAATGAAAATGCTTGGCGGTAAAGGCGTGACCCAATTCATGCACCACTTTTGACAGCGAGAGCATGACGGCAGTGCTGAGTATGCCTTCGGCAGTAAAAACGTAGGAAAAACTATGGCTGAACTGCGTCCATTGTTGTGATACCAGATAGATTGCCAATAATGCCAACAGTAATAATACTGCCAAAAACTGGCGGTTAAATAGCATACTCACCCAAGGCAGGGCTTGTTGTAACGCGCTATCAGGGCGTAATAACGGAATGCGCAAAAACAGATAATTATGCAGTAACCACGTCAAAAAATTGGGCTGTGCAGCTTTGCGCCGATTGGCTAATAACTGGCTGGTTGCCGCGCCTTGCGGTTTGGTGAGCTGATGAGCAGTTAGAAATTGACCGAATGCTTCAACGTCAGCAACTTCGGCATCCAGTGGCGTATCTTGTTGAATGGATTGAATAATATGTTCTGCATTGCCTAAACCCCAGCGTTGCAAAAATTCAAATTCCAGCCAGCCCAAGCGAAAATAACGGTGCGCGGCAGGATCGTGCAGCGTCCACGTCGGCGTACCCTCGGCAGTACGCGGCCCTGAATACAAGCCTAAATCTTCGCGCAAATCCAGCCACTTGCTGGGTTGAGATTCTTCTGTGATGCTGGTTATCATTGGGCGTGTTGTCGTGTAGGTCGGGTTAGGCTTGCCTTGTGGGAGAGGCTTTAGCCTCGCTTTTCGGGGCTAAAGCCCTTCCCACATCATATAAAAACTCTGGTTTACAAAATTAAAAAACTATTTTGCGGGTTATTTTAATAACACTTTCACAGTCTCTATCGCTAACCCGACCTGCAATACTCACCACGTCAACCATAACCGCACCGTGCGTATCGGTTTGCGCAACAGCCACAAAATAAACGGTTGCCTTGTGCCGTACAATTTCGCCATGCCGCGATAGCCTAAACGCGGTTTATTCGCGGTGTCGGTAAATTGAGCTTTGAGACGATACGCCATGACTTGCGCGGGTGTGGGACTGGCGCGATAACTGAAATAACTCAATTGGGCGGGTAGTGGGTCATTGGGTGTCACGTTGGAAAAAAACAGTACGTTATTGCCCGCTTCCAGTTCAATCAAGTCATCCATCGGCAAGCGAATTTCTAATTCCACGGATTGCGGATCGGCAACGGCGAGGATTTTTTCCCCTTGTGTGACAGGTTTACCCAGCCAGTCATTGGGGTCGTCAAATACCGTCACGCCTGCTTTATTGGCAGTGACTTCACAACGCTCCAGCAAACTGCGCACATAATCGACTTCGGCGACCTGCTGATCCCATTTGCTTTTCAGTACCGCCAGTTTGGCTTTGGCGGTCGGGTCTAACATGGCTTGCTGGGTGGTTTGTAAATACTCGGTTTTGGCAATGTCGCGGGTTTCTTCGGCAACGCTTAACCGACTGCGCAGTTGGGTCATATCCAGTGCGAATAATTTTTGTCCGACGCTGACAGTTTCGTTAGGTTGCACAAAGAATTTTTCCACCACGCCTTCCAGCGGGGCGCGTATTAAATTGGCTTGATACGGCACGACTTCGGCTTCGGCAATCACCGATTGGCGCAGCGGAAAACACAGCGCGGCAAGCACAACGCCCGCGATAATCAGTTGCAGACGTTTTGAGCGCAGTCGTTCCAGCCACGACCGTGGCGGTTGGGCGGCTTGTGTCAGTGCAAAAGCATGACCGTAAGCCTCGGCGAGATAGCTTAATAAATGAATTTCGCCGTCTTTCCATTCGTCCTCACGAAGCAACACCAAGGCGTATTTAATCCCTGACGGCGCATTTAAAGGTAACCATAGACCCTGCTCAGGCAACCATTCCGCCCAATCGCCTGCTAATTCAGGCGGACAATCGGCGGCAGTGAAAATGGCAATATCGGTGCGGGAAATATGCTGTAAAACAGGATTCAGCCATAAGGCATACGGGCTGTTTTTTTCAGGGATTGCCACGCCCGATGCAGCTTTAATTTTTGCCGTATCGAGTCGCCACAACAAGGCTTGGCGATACGGCACTAAATCCGCTGTTTCATTGACTAAAATGTAGGGTAGTTCATCAGCGGGGGCGAGTCGGGCGCGGCTCTCCAGTTGCAACAATACTGTCAACTGGAGCAGTTGTTTATTGCGCTGTTCGCTCATTGCTTGCCAGTCAATTCAACTGCGCCGCTCATGCCAGAGACTAATTCTGCGGTTTTATCGGTGATACGACCATAAACTTTAATAGTTTGACTAACAGGATCGACTTTGCCGCCCAAACGGATAATTTCGCCTTGATAGGTTTTGTTGGTTTCGTTCAGCGTCACTTGAAAATGTCTGCCTAATGTCAGTTCAAGCAAGGCTTTAGAAGGAGCCATAAATTCCACTTCTAAATCTTTATCATCAAGAATTTCCAGCAACGGATCGCCTGCTTTTGCCATTTGATAGGGTTTGGCAGTGACATCGGTGACGATACCTGAAAACGGAGCTTTAATCACACAGCGACTGGTAACCGCTTGCGCGACCTGCATTTCCGCTTTGGCTTCACCCTCTTCGGCTTTGGCAACCGCCAGTTCCAACGCGCCTATCGAATGCAGCTCTTCCAGACGCTGTTTGACTTCGTAGGTTTTGGTGGCTTTTTCCAGCGTTGCCTTGGCTTTATTGAGTTGCGCTTCTTCAAGCGTGCAATGAAAACTGACCAGAAGCTGTCCTTCCATAAACCGTTCACCATCACGCAATTTAAGCTGACTGATACGCGCATTCATTTCACTGGCAATAAACGTACTTCGGTGGGCTTTCAGTTGTGCGCGTAGCGGTGAATTGGTTTCACTGAGTTTTTCAACAGGTGCGGGCGGTTCTGCTAATACAGTAATAGGTAGTAGTGCAATAGCAAAAAAAATTAATAACGGATTCATTTTTTCCTTGGGTGAATACAACCATGAACTTAAATCGTTGATAGTTTGTAGAGACAAGTAACTTTCACCTAAGTCAGTACGCATAGGTTACTCATTATCTGATGTTACGCATGAAAAAGCCATCGTCCACGAAAAGCACGAAAGACACGAAAAAATCAACATCTATCAATCAGAATCCAAGGCATGAGACTTGGACTCTGATTGATGACCAGTTCAAGTACCCATCAATGCAGGCAAGTCATTGTTTTTATATCATGTAGGGAGGGGCTTTAGCCCCGAAAAGCGAGGCTAAAACCTCTCCCACATGAATACTTTC
>JAUYBJ010000156.1 GCA_030693155.1 Methylococcales bacterium | reverse complement strand
GCCAATCCCGCGTTAGATTTTAATGACTTATGGAATGCTTCGACTTTCCACCGTTTTTGGTAGATTGTAGACACTTGTTCGCTATCGCACGCCAAATCGCTGCCTATCAGATTCAATATGCCGATGCTGCCGTCTTAGTTTGTAAAGACCCGACGGACGAAAAGCACCTCTTGTGGGAAACCTTTCAGCCAACCGCGCACCGCATGCTTATCCGCAAATACCAACTGACAGATCCGTACAAAGCGTCAATGTGTCATGTCATCTTCAGAGAGAGCCACCAATCGGTTGCACTTGAGGGCACTGATGAAGTGTTTGCATTTTTTCAGGATACACTCAAAGTTCTCCTTTCTGGCAAACCAACTGTCCGTCAATACATAGCGAAACTTGTTGGCGTTCGCCACGCAGGTCGCTATCATTTCCCGCATCAGTTCGTTCTTCGTGACATCACTCGCACGATTGACCTTGCGGGTTTTCACATCACTGAACTGGCAGGGCTTGCGCACCACTTCAAAGGCGACAGGAATGGATACTTCCCCACTACAATATAGGGCGTTCAGCAAGTTGACGCCTTTGACCGAACGCCCTTTGCAGTGTTCAAAGTGCCAGCAGATGAAGACAAGGTGTACCTACTTGCTGAGGAGTGCGTGTGATAACAGGGCAACGGTGATTATCTTTACTATCACAGCAGAATACGCCCTTGCCCAACAATTTCTGAGCTAATGACGCATCACCATGTTCTAAGCTATTTAACGCCGTCCTAATCTGCGGTTCTGTACCAGCTTTGCCTTGCATAAGAGTAGTGATAACTGATTGTAAATATTTAATTTGTTGGGTATCGATTTGACGTTGTTTAGTATAACCAACGATAATTCTTTCAACATCTTTGGCAGAAAAGCCGTAATTATAAATAACTGTGTTATCGTCGCCACTTATAGCAGGCGAGTCATTTCCATTTGTTCTTGTATCATTATCAGCATTAACAATGGAGATGGATAGCCATATAACAAACGGAATTATCCAATAGAAACCGAATTTCATTTGTTGTAATTAATCGTATTGTTGTTACCAGAAACAGCAGGACTTTCTTCGCCATGTGTTGTTACCGAGACCGAGTTGGTTTCATTAGTTGTATGAGCCGAAGACGGACATACTTCTGATAAAAGCGAGAAAGCTGTCTCTACCATTTTCTGACGACACTCTCTGACATTAAAAAGCTCTTTTGATAAATCTTCCCTCAACACATTTTCATAAGTATCTTGCAGAATTTTTCCATTAATGTCGCCTTTTACATCTCCAAGAGCCTTACGCACAATTCCAGAAACTTCAGCTTTTAATTCACCATTAGCTTCAATAAGTTGTCTGCTTCCAGATTTCTGGATTTCACCACATATTTTTTCTGCAAAATTAGAAACTTCATCCAAGCAACTTGCAAATGCAGTAGAAGATGATGCTAGGAGCAAAAACAAAAACAAAGTAACTTTAAACATAAATCCCCCTTGATTAATTTCGCCAGCACTGTAGCGGTGTAGGTTTGATTGGCGACAGCCACCCCAACAAACCCCGCAACTAAATTATTTCCATATTGGGTTATCAAAAAACGGCATTCTAAATCCCCCTTTCCTCATATCTCTTGAATTATTGTGTGCTTTGCAAAAATGGCTATCGGTTTCCGCTGGCTCATAGCATTGACTATGTGCACATATCATTCTTGTTGTTGTGTTGGCTAAGGCGATGGCGACACCACTATGGTGTATATTGCAAAAACAGCTGCCGATTTGAGCTGGTTTATCACATTGCCTGCCATCTTCATATTTAACTGCACATAAAATCGTGTTCGTTGTCATAGCGTCACCTTCATATAAAAATATGGATTTATACCTGCGACTTAATACCTACTTATGTAATGTGTTCCACAGCACGGCGAATGCCCAACCGACTGCATAGCCGATAGACGCTGTGACAGCAACCAACAGTAATGCTGTACCCGCGTTGAATTCTGCTATTGCATAATCCAGCTTGATAAAATGCAGCCAGAATATGAAATCGACAATTGTTTGCGCCCAGCCAAATGCGACAAGCAGCGACCAAGCGAAATGCAGGCAGCCAAACAACAGCGCAACAACCAAGCCTGCTCTGTTCGGACGAATATTTTCCATTTGCGTGTCCTCGTTCATTGATGTCTATAGCGGTGGAGTACAAATCCCACTTTCGTAGATTGCGAGCAGTCTATAAAATGCAATAAAAACAATCGGTTAATCGCAAATAGTGGAGCTTGCACATCTTTACACGACAGAATTATTGTCATCCTGAAAAATAGAAATTTCAAGCACTAAGAATGGGGTATTAATCGGTAGACAATGGATATTAAAAATATCCATTCTGCTTGAAACGGGCTGGAATTGATTGGGATTATGCGGATTGGATTGCATCTTTTTTGATATTCTCCACGCGCTGCCGAGTTTATTATTGCGGAACAAGAAAAAATCTGTAAAACCCGTGTCGCTCATGCTGTACATTACAAGTTGACTGCCGCCCGGGCAGTATAAAAAACTTGCTGATGGAGTACACACACTCATGCGCCAAAAAATAATCAAACCCACAACCTATCTGACGGAAGTTAAAACGCTCTCCGATCGTATCGTGATTGCTCAACAACCGATTCGTATTCTGGACTCCGTAAAATGGGATGACAGCATCAAACAAGCATTTTTTGACAGCCACTGCAAAAAGCCGCCGATTGTGACCGCTGATTATTATAAAAGCCGCTCTTTAGGTTTTGACCCTGCTGAAAAAAAACAGGAGTTTCATCAAATCCAGCGCGATTTAGTCCGCAAACTGGGACAACTCAATCCGCTCAGCGTCATCATGCGCCGTATGTGCCGTGAATACAAAGATGTAGTGAATATGCTGGATACACGCGGCACACCGACGTTTGCCAATATTTCTCAGGAATTATACGGTTCATCGGAAGACGTATTTCATGTCGGCGACCCGTCTATTGCTGATTTAGGCAGCATGATGGAAGAAACCCTGTCGCAACTGGTGCAACTGGATTTTTTAGCCGAAGAACCCAAAACCATCAATGCCAGTGATAGTGTCGCCATCTTGAATGAACGCATACAAGCAGTATTTCCAGGGGAAGGTTTACGCGCCATGATTAGTGACGGCATTGTTGCCGATGCCGCCGCAGGCACTGATTACGTTAAATTACGCGCCGATGCCATGTTCAATGCACGCGATTTACGAATGCTGGAAGTGCATGAAGTATGGGTGCATTTAGGCACTACACTCAACGGCTTGGAACAGCCGTACTGTACCTTTCTGGGTAAAGGTGCGCCGTCGGCAACCGTTACGCAGGAAGGTCTGGCGGTACTCATGGAAATTTTAACCTTAAGCTCGACACCCAGTCGTCTAATGCGCTTGATTGACCGCGTTCGTGCTATCACTCTCGCCGAACAAGGCGCGGATTTTATGGATATATTCGCCTTTTTCAGAGACAAAGGGCGCGATAAAGAAGAAAGCTACACACTCAGTAGCCGCGTATTCAGAGGCAGCACGCCCGACGGAATGCCTTTCACCAAAGACTTAACCTATATCAAAGGCTTTGTACTCACCTACAATTTCATCCGTCTGGCGGTACACCAAGGCAAACCCGACCGTATTCCTTTATTATTCTGCGGCAAAACTATGATTGAAGATATGAGAGTATTAGTGGATTTAGTGGAAGAAGGCACAGTCTCCGCCCCGCGTTTTCTTCCCCCGCCCTTCCAAGACCTAATGGGATTATCAACGTGGATGAGCTTCAGCCGCTTTATGAGTACCTTGAATTTTCGGCAATTGGAACAGGATTACGCCAATATTTTGTAAATTTTGTAAGCGGATTGATGTTGCAGAGTGGGCAAAAGAGAGACTGTGAAAGTATTCATGTGGGAGAGGCTTTAGCCTCGCTTTTCGGGGCTAAAGCCCCTCCCACATTATATAAAACCAATGATTTGCAAAATTAAAAAACCGTTTTGTACGTTATTTTCATCATACTTTCATAGCCTCAAGAGCGTTGCCTAGCTTACGCGACTAAGTGCTTTTGAGGCGAAATTAACAAACTTACGCCTTCGGCAAAGTAACCCCAGTTTGTCCCTGATATTTACCGCCTCGGTCTTTATAGGAAGTTTCGCAGACTTCATCGGCACCAAAAAACAGCATTTGTGCTACGCCCTCATTAGCATAAATTTTGGCGGGTAGTGTGGTGGTATTGGAAAACTCCAGCGTAACATGACCTTCCCATTCAGGTTCTAAAGGCGTTACATTCACGATAATGCCGCATCTTGCATAAGTTGATTTTCCTAAACATACGGTCAGTACATCACGCGGAATACGGAAAAATTCTACCGTACGCGCGAGTGCGAATGAGTTGGGAGGAATGATACAGACATCAGATTTCACATCGACAAAACTGTTGGGATCGAAGTTTTTCGGATCAACAATGGCAGAGTTAATATTGGTGAAAATTTTAAACTCATCCGAACAACGCACGTCATAGCCGTAACTCGATGTGCCGTAAGAAATGACTTTTCCC
>JAUYBJ010000149.1 GCA_030693155.1 Methylococcales bacterium | reverse complement strand
AAAATTCGGATGGCTCGCATACATCTGATTGAGCTGCTCTTTAATCTCTTCTGATATAGTTTTTACAAATTTTAGTCGTGCCATCGGTTCTGCTGAAAATGATGTTGTTATACCTGATTATTTTTGTTTAACTACTTATCATAATAGCAAAGTATCTCTTAATTAATATTCGTGAGTTCTAAAGTACAACAAATTGGGATATTGGCTATATATTTAACACTACCAATTTATGTATCGTGACCATTTGTGGAAAAATCCGTTAGCCATGATGTTTTCGTAGTTTATGCAGTAAAAAACGCCCGTACTCGCACCCAAAGTATCTGCTACCCAATCAAATACATCGGAAGAACGCCCGATAACAAATGATTGATGCCATTCATCCGATACCGCGTATAAACTGCAAAAAACGATACTGACTAAAGCCAGTATAATAGGTACTTGCAAGTGGTGTTTAAAAGCACGCCATGCCAATAATCCCATGACAAAATACGCGCCGAAATGATGGAGTTTATCCTGATGGGCAAACCATTCTATTTTTGGCAACGCCTGTTGAGCTGATAGCCAATAAATAAAGCCGCAGTACAATAACAACGCCGAAACATCCAAAATTTTAGTTAATGCCATGAACAACCTGTTTATCATTGCCGACGCCTGTCTGCACAGCGCAGCTATCGACGAAAAATTAGCCCTGACGCACCATGCGTGGCAATTATTGGCTAACGGTGAGTTAAGTGTTACCGATGATGTGCCTGTATCCGCGATTGAGCAAGTGACTTTTCCCGATAAACCCGTGTTATTAGCTCCGCGTGAAATGCCCAAACGTAAATTCACCACGCCTGAAGGCAAAGCGGCGTTTTTTCATGCGATTGCCCACGTTGAATTTATGGCGATTTATCTGGCATGGGATATTATTTATCGCTTTCGCGGAATGCCTGAGCAATTTTATCAAGATTGGTTGCGGGTTGCCGATGAAGAAGCACAGCATTTTGAGCTTATTCGCATTCATTTACAGACAATGGGTGTTGCGTATGGCGATTTACCCGCACACGGCGGTTTATGGGATCATGCCAAATACACCGCGCATGATTTACTGGCGCGGTTGGCAATGGTACCGCGCTGCATGGAAGCGCGTGGTTTGGATGTTACGCCTGCCATTATTACCAAATTTACCAGCATCGGCGACACAGCCAGTGTCGCCTTATTAACCCGCATTCTCACCGATGAAGTCGGTCATGTCGAGCGCGGTTCGTACTGGTTTAAACAACTTTGTCAGCAACAAGGCGTTGATGTTGAGGCGACTTATCAACAGCTCATCACCCAATACTACATCGGCGGCAAGCCAAAAGGCCCTTTTAACAGAGAAATGCGTATAATTGCGGGCTTCTCTACCGCTGAACTGGACTGGCTAGAACTCCCATGAAAACACAAAAAATCTTCGATACGCCGCTGTTTAATTTAGGCTTTAGAGCCTTTTTCGCCTTGGCAGGCTTCTCTGCGTTGTTGCTTATTCTACTGTGGAATGCGATGTTTAAAGGCTCGCTCAGTGTGAGCAATTATTTTGCCCCCAATGAATGGCACGCGCATGAAATGCTGTTAGGTTATTCCGTCGCGGTCATGGCAGGTTTTTTATTAACAGCGGTAAAAAACTGGACAGGGCAACCGACGGCAACAGGCGACAAACTCGCAGGACTGTGTTTATTATGGTTATACGGACGTATTCTGCCGTTTTATGCAGGTTTACTGCCTGACAGTTTGATTGCTTTGGTGGATTTTGCGTTTTTACCCGTACTCGCTTATCAAGTCAGTCAGCCGATTATCAAAGCGAAAAATTACCGCAACCTGATTTTTGTCGGCATTTTATCGCTGTTAGCGGTGGGTAACGGCTTGATTCATGCGGAAAAATTAGGGCTGATGATTAGCAGTGCGGCGACAGGTTTACAACTGGTGATTGCTACCATTATTGTATTGATACTGGTGATTGCAGGGCGGGTATTTCCGTTTTTCACTGAACGCGGTTTAACAGGTGTATTAATTATCAAAAAACCGTGGCTGGACAATGCGGCTATCGGTTCGGCGGCTTTCGTGTTCGCACTGCAACTGTTCCACGTTTCAGGCACATTATTAGCTCTCGCGGCAGTTGCGGCGGGTGTCATCAACGCCGCCAGACTGGCGTGCTGGTATGTGGCAAAAATCTGGTATGTGCCATTATTGTGGGTGTTATACCTCGGCTACGGCTGGCTGATTTTAGGTTTTTTGTTTATTGCCTTATCCGCTTATTCAATAGTGTCTACCACCTTGGCATTACACGCTTTTACCATCGGCGGCATCGGTATTCTGACCTTGGGCATGATGGCGCGGGTGTCTTTAGGACACACAGGGCGCGTATTGAAAGCCTCCAATGCCATTGCCTTGGCGTTTTTATTGGTCAACTTCGCCGCCGTGTTCCGTGTGTTATTACCCATCGCATTACCCGCTTGGACTAACGGCTTCATCTACTTAACTTCGCTCTCGTGGCTTGCCGCGTTTGCGTTATTCGTGTTTGTCTACGCGCCGATATTGACCAGTGCCAGAGTTGATGGACAAGAAGGATAGAGTCATTGATGTCTGGCATGATTCATTAATCACTGACCATGCCCGACATCTACAACACTGGCGCGTCCTCGATAACGCTGAAAAACTGCGCGCGGAAAAATTCAAAACCGCCCAATTGCAACAGCGTTATGTCGCCGCGCACGGTTTTTTAAGACACATTCTCGCGCATTATCTGCACACATCACCTGACAGCATCCGTATTGAAACTGGCACACACGGCAAACCGTATCTACTGGATTATCCACAATTAGCCTTTAATTTATCGCACACAGGCGATGCACTGATGGTCGCCGTCGCTGAATTGTGCCAACTCGGTGTCGATATTGAACAATGCAAACCCCGCCCGATAGTAGCCGACCTAGTACACAGATGTTTCGGCAGGGAAGAAATCGCCTATTGGCAACAACTGCCCGAAGCCGAACAACTCCGCGCGTTTTACCAATTCTGGACACGCAAAGAAGCCTTTGTTAAAGCCACAGGGTTTGGGATTGCACTGGGAATGAAAGACTGCGTACTGAATCCTGAAAATCCGCAGACATTTCTAGCCGTGCCTGCGGTATGTGGATTAGCCAGTGAGTGGCACAGTCGGGATATAGCGGTAGCAGAGGGGATATGCGCCGCGCTGGTGGCAGATAAAGCGATTGCTGAGGTAATTGTCCACGAAAGACACGAAAAGCACGAAAAAAGCGATTAGTTTTTCTCGTTCCCATCGCGCCGCGTGGGAATGCCGTTTGGACGCGCCGCGTCCTTCTGTTTCTGTTATAGGGCGTGGCACGCCTTCACTGCATTCCCACGCCGCGCGTGGGAACGAGAGAAAGCATTAAAACTATTTTTCTCGTTCCCACCGCGCCGAGACTGTGAAAGTATTCATGTGGGAGAGGCTTTAGCCTCGCTTTTCGGGGCTAAAGCCCCTCCCACATAACTTAGTAACTGACATTAAAGCCAGTGTAATAGTAACGCAGACCAGGGTCGTTAGGTGTGCCTTGTGAACCCATGACAAAAGGTGTCAAGCGGTTGAAGACGTTATCAACACCCGCAAACGCGGTGAACCATTTAGTGGGTGAGTAATCCAGTTTGGCATCAAACTCTTGGTGATAGGCAGTTTCAGCGACTCTCAAGGCATTCTGCCCTACATAGCCTGCATAGAAACGACCGTTTAATGACAGATCCACTTGTGGATGAACATGAAAAATATTTTGAAAGCGGTAGGCGTGACGGGCTCTGTCTAACAATCTGACGTGGTTTTGCGTGTCGTAGGCATCGAGCAATTCATAAGAGGAAATAAAGTGGTAATAATCTTTTACCGCCAGATTTAACACCAGTTCTATGCCTTGGATTTTCGCCTGCCCGACGTTTTGATATGTGCCTGAAGTAATCACCGTTCTGCCTCTTCTGACAGTGGTGTCATTGAGAAATTGAATCAGGTTTTTGTACCAGTTGAGATGCCCGATGGCTTCAAAATTACCCGATACCATACCGTAGTCAAAATTATATTTGCCTGCCACTTCCATAGAATCAGCGGTTTCAGGTGCTAAGTTTGGATTGCCATTAATAATAGAGGTGCTAGTTAAGCCGCCGCGCAAACTATTTCGAGTAAAAATGGGGTACATATTGACAAACTCAGGGGCTTTAAAGGCCTGTCCATAGCCAAATCTGAAATTAAAATCGCTGGGCGACCACGAAATACTGGCGCGTGGATTGATGGTGTCACCAAAATCGCTGAAATTATCATAACGCACGCCTGCCAGCACTTTAACATCCTTGATAACATCCCAATCCATTTGCCCTAACGCATGAAAAACATTGCGTTGTTGCGCACCTGGAAATTTAGTTCTGTCGAAGGTGGATAAATCCATTTCCTGAAAGCGTCCGCCCGCGCCGAATGTCAGCGATAAATTATCCAGCGCGTAATAATTTAAAAAACCTTCAACTTGTCCGAGCTTGTAATTGGTTTTTTCTAATAAATTGGCATTATTGGCATCACGTCCGACATGAGCAATAGATTGCCCGTAACCGCCCTGTAATTTAACAGATCCCCAGTTATAAACATCGTCATAAAAGCCATTAAATTGCAGACGTTCCTCATTTTCCGTGCCTTTGCTACCATTGACTGCAACGCCCGTATCATCCTGATTCATAATTTCGCCCGTCCATCTTAATTTACGTTTCGGCGTTAAATCGTAAGAGCCGACATAATTGATGTAATAACGTTGAATGTCTTTTAGCGTGGTGGTCGGTACGGTTCTATCAATTTGCAAAGCATTTTTATTGAATACTTCCGCAGAAAAGCGATTTTTCAAGCCGAAAAACTCACCAGTAGAAACCCCTGCACGGGTGATAAAGGTATCACGTTGCCCGTGTTCGGCTTGTCCGAAAGTAAAGCTGCCCGTTGCGCCGAATTTATCGGCTGGATTTTTTGTAATGATATTAATTACCCCGCCTATCGAATCTGCGCCATACAATGCGGACATAGGGCCTCGGATGATTTCTATCTGTTGGATATTTTCAATACTGATACCTGTTAAATCACTGGTGCCGAATTTTCCTGTACGGCGCAAACCATCCACCAAAATCAGCGTTTGATTGTTCGATGAACCTCTTAAATTAACCGTAGAAGTCACCCCCGTGTCTTTAACAAACCCCGAACCCACCGCATATTGCAGCACCTGCGGTAAGGTTCTTAACGACAGTGTGTTTAAGCGTTGTTGCGTGATGACTTCGATACTGGCCTGTACATCTTTAACGGCTTGCGTTCTACCAGGTGTTGCTGTAACGACCATTGTTTCTAATTCCGCGTTTGTCGATGCCGTATTTGCGGCATTAACACTGGCAGATAACACGATAGGAATTAATGTGAGACTCTGTTTTACAAAAGAAGCGGTTTTTAGCATTTTTCACCTAATACAGGACAACAAAAGCTAATTACAGCAAAAATCACACCATTATTTATTTGAGTAGGAAGGTATTTTAATTATCAATATAATCAATCAATTAAAAATTTTTTTGCAATAAGGCAGTGATGATATGCAGGTAATTACGGTAAATACCCTTGAAAGGTGAGTCAAATAGCTTACTTTTCCATGTGAACGAGATAACCTACATTTAACCCGCTATCGCTGCCACCTGTTCTTCCACTGCCATTAAGTTAAGCCGTTCGTGGTGAGCTTGTCGAACCATGAACGGCTTAACTTCGGGGTTTCGGATTTTTCCATTCACCCTTCGACAGGCTCAGGGCGAACGGAAAAATCCTTAACTTAATGGCAGTGA
>JAUYBJ010000145.1 GCA_030693155.1 Methylococcales bacterium | reverse complement strand
GCGCGGGCGCGTCTTCTTGCGCGCACTTTCCAATAGTTCACGAATCTGTTCAAACTGTTCTCGACTAATGTCACTCGGATATTTTTTTCTCATCCTGCTATTATTACTTAATTACTGTAGATTTTGAACAGGTTCTAAGGCAACCAATACGCCGCGAATCACGCCGACAATTTCTCTTATTTGCTCATCGGTTAAAAACGGACAGATGGGCAGAGAAAAACAGGTGGCGGCGACAGCTTCGGTCACAGGTAACACGATACCCGCGCATTCTTCTTTAAACACATTTTGTTGATGCAACGGCACGGGATAATACACCGCGCAGCCGATTTGTTTGGCTTGCAGCGCGGTCATGATGTCATCGCGGCGGTCAGATAATAGCGTGTATTGATGATAAACATGAATGCCCACGCCATCTTCATGCGGTGTGGTTAGCGGTAAGTCTGCCATGAGTTCAGAATACAAATGCGCGACGTGACGGCGGGTGGTGTTGTATTGGTCGATACGTTTTAATTTGGCTCTTAAAATAACTGCCTGCATTTCATCAAGGCGGCTGTTGTAGCCGATGATGTCGTGATAATAACGGACTTTTGAACCGTGGTTGCGCAGTTGTTTGATGGTTTCGGCGGTTGCGTCTGAGTTGGTGACCACTAAGCCGCCATCACCAAACGCGCCCAGATTTTTGCTGGGGAAAAAGCTGTAACCTGAAGCGTGTCCAAGTGAACCTGTTTGTTTGCCGTTGATAGATGCGCCAAAGGATTGGCAGCAGTCTTCTATCAATTTTAAATTGTGTTGTTCGCACAGTTCGACAATACGCGCCATATCGGCAGGTTGTCCGAATAAATGCACGGGCATGATGGCGCGGGTGTTGGGTGTAATCGCGGCGGCGATGGCATCGGGGCAGATGTTGAAGGTTTTAGGATCAATATCAACAAAGACAGGAATTGCACCAACATATTTAATCGCTTCGGCGGTGGCGATAAAGGTAAATGCCGAGGTAATGACTTCATCACCTGCACCGATACCTTCGGCAATCAGCGCAAGATGCAGCGCGTCTGTGCCTGAGGCAACACCGATTGCGTGTTTTACGCCCAAATATTCAGCGGTTTCCCGTTCAAATGCGGCAACATTAGGGCCTAGGATAAAAGAACAGTTTTCGATTGTTTCAGCTAAGCCGCGCTCCACTTCGTCTTTGATTTCAACGTATTGCGCTTTGAGGTTAACCATTGGGATCATGTTGTTGCCTTGTGTTTAGTTCATTAGTTCAGCGTACAAACCGAGTGCGCCAAGTTTGTAGACCTGCGAGGTCTTTAAGACCTCGCAGGTCTTTGTTGTATATGTCAGATTATTTGTCGCCCAAGAGCTGGGTAATTTGTATCGCAGTGGCTAACGCACGTCTGCCTGCTACGCCTGATACTAACGGATTGTCGCCCGTGTGTATGCAGTTGACGAAGTGTTTAATTTCTTCCAGTAATGCGTCGGCACTGTCAAAAGTGGATTCTTCGCTGATAATTTCAGGCACACCTGGAAACATTTCTTTCGTACCTGTCTGGTATTTGCTCAAAATGCGGTTTTGAAAATCTACGGAAATATACGAACTGGGTCTGAACAGCCGCATTTTACGTTCCATTTTCATGCTGATACGACTGGCGGTCACGTTCGCCACGCAACCGTTTTTAAAGGTCAACCGCGCGTTGGCAATGTCCGTGCCTTGCGTCAAAACGGGCGTACCGCTGGCATCTATGCGTTCAATTTCAGAATCGACCAACGCCAGAATAATATCAATGTCATGAATCATTAAATCCAACACCACACTGACATCATTGGCGCGGGGATTAAACGGTGACAAGCGGTGCGATTCAATGAACAGCGGTTTTTCTTCTTTGTCCAAACCCAACACGGCAGGATTAAAGCGTTCTAAATGCCCGACTTGCAGAATCAGGTTTTTGGCTGCTGCAATGGCGATAAGTTCATCGGCTTCGGCAACGGTCACAGTGATGGGTTTTTCCACCAGCACATGAACACCCGCATTGAGAAAATCCTTCGCGACTTGGTGATGTAGCGTGGTGGGAACAACAATGCTCACCGCATCGACAGTGTTCAGTAAAGAACTGTAATCGGTCAGAGCCTCTGCCCCGTGTTTGTCCGCAACGCTTTGCGCGGCTTCTTGATTAATATCCACCACCGCGACCAATTCACAGTCAGGCAGCAGTGCGTATTTTTCCGCGTGGAATTTACCGAGATAACCCGTGCCGATAACGGCGCATTTTAGTTTTTTCATGAGTATGGCTTCGATTGCTTGGTATTGAGTGCATTTTACACAAAATCACACAGAAATTTGGAGTAAAACCATAGGCATTCCCAAGCCAGAGAGGCTGTGAAAGTATTTATGTGGGAGAGGCTTTAGCCTCGCATTCGAGGCTAAAGCCTCTCCTACATCATATAAAAACAATGACTTACAAAATTCAAAATTTGTTTTGTGAGTTATTTTCATAATATTTTCACAGCCTCCAGAGCTTTGGGAACGAGAAAATCTGTGTCATTTGCCATTAAAAAATACGTCATATCACGGTTTTTTCTAGGCTATTTACGCGCTACTGGCACTTAGTCTATACAATACAAAAACTTAGTTTCTTGGTATTGATTTTGCTAGATGGTGTATTTATACACTTTCTATAAGAATTAAAACTGAGGAGCAGAATGAAAAAAATCGTATTATTACTGGGCGCGGGTTATTTAAGCAGTTCTTTGGCGGCTGAACCTGCAAAAAACACATCGCCAAGCAAAACACCCGCTAAAGAAGAAAAAAACATCCAGCTTGAAGAAATGGTCGTCAGTGATCAAGGTGATAAAGCATCGACTGGAACACGATTATTTCCCAATACGCGCCTGTCAACGCCCAGTTTTAAAACGACTGCTCAGAATGTCAGAACACAAGTCAATGCGGTCACCTCAGAGGATACCTTGCGTTACGCGCCGGGTATGTTTATTAGCCGCCGTTATGCGGGCGATACAGGTGGCGGCTTACATATCCGTGGCTCTAGCAGTACCCAAAGTTCGCATTCTATGGTGTATGCCGATGGTATGCCGCTACATAATCCCGTTCGAGCTACCTTTAATGGCACACCGCGTTGGTCTATGGTATCAGCGGGCGAAATTGAAACATCTGAGGTGTTTTACGGCCCTTTTTCTGCGGAATACAGTGGTAACTCGTTTGGCGGTGTGATCAACATGACGACCAAAATGCCGAAAAAATTTGAAGCACAATTCGATGCGATGGGGCTGTTTCAAACACCACACCGTAATGGTCGAAATGAGCCATTATTAGGTTTTACAACCTTTGCTTCAGCGGGCAACCGTTTTGATAAATTCAGTATTTGGGGGTCTTATAACCACGTTGAAAACGAGGGGCAACCCATGACGCTGAACGCATCAGGCAGAACATCGCCCGTGTTAAACACCGCCGCACAACGAGCGGCACAAGCGAGATTGCCAGTTGTGTCCGGTGGGGAAAATTATCAACTGCCAACCGCTGCTCCAGCGGTGATTTATGGGGATATTGGTTTAGCGCAAGCCGTGACGGACTTGTTTAAATTAAAAATGGGTTACGATTTTACTGACGATTTACAAGGGCGTTTTACCTTTGCCTATGAAAACCGCAAAGATGACAACAGCGATCCGTTGAGCTTATTAAAAAATCCAGACGGTACAACCAATTGGGGCGGCGCGACTGCAACAGGTGCTTCAGCAAACACCACTTATTTTAACAGTACATTCAATCAAAATATCGTTGTACCAGGTTCTGTATTAGGGACTCGCAGTCTTGCCCGCAATGCTTACAACTATGGCTTGAGTTTGAAAGGTAAAGTGTCCGATAACTGGCATATCGACACCACCGCTAGCTATTACGATGCGCGTAGTAAGCAGGTACAATCCACGCTAAATCCTAATCATCCTCAAAACAAATACTTAGGACAGCTGAGCGAAGATAAACCTTGGTGGGCATCTTACGATTTAAAATTGGCAACCGATAAATTTTTTGGCCGCAACGATTTATCTTTTATGGGGGGCTATCAGTTCAATCATGCCAGTTTGCGCTTAAGAACCAATAACTCAAACAATTATGCGGCAGAAACCGCCAGCGGCTTGCTCAATGACAACGGTGGCTCAACCCAAACCAATGCCTTGTTTTCACAAATGGAATGGCGATTTTTACCCGAATGGAACGTATGGCTAAAGCACAATAAAATGATTTAAAAAGCTTGGACAAACAAATCATCAATGGAACAAGCCTTTTGTCTTCGGAGAGCCTTAGACTGCGCCCATTTATGTTCAATAGGATTCAGATCAGGTGAGTAAGGAGGTAGA
>JAUYBJ010000144.1 GCA_030693155.1 Methylococcales bacterium | reverse complement strand
TCTACCTCCTTACTCACCTGATCTGAATCCTATTGAACATAAATGGGCGCAGTCTAAGGCTCTCCGAAGACAAAAGGCTTGTTCCATTGATGATTTGTTTGTCCAAGCTTTTTAAATCATTTTATTGTGCTTTAGCCATACTTTGCGGTGAAACAGCAGATGGGCTTTTTCCTCAAAACGCACTGACCAGCGTTTTAATAATTGAATTTGCCCTGTTTGGCGGATGTGTTCTAGTCTGGCTGGAATAATGCTTGGATCAATCAGGTCGGGTGCTTCGCCTTCCAAGCCAAGCATGACGGCTTTGTCGCTACCATGTCCCTTACCCGTCGCCCCCAAAGAGCCGAATAATTCAACGGTAATTTTATCGACTTTCTCAAGAATACCAGTTTGTTCTAAGGTGGTTGCAAATGTCATTGCAGCACGCATCGGCCCGACCATGTGTGAGCTGGAAGGGCCGATGCCTATTTTAAAAATGTCGAACACGCTGATAGCCATTATTGATTCCTGACAAATTGAGTTGGTTTTAATTGTAGCTCAATTTTTCGGCGTACTATAAGGTTTTACTTGGGAAGGAGTGCGATACTAAACTAATGACTGCCAGTCCTTGAAGGACTGGCAGTCATGTCTCAAAGTAAATTAATACGTTGTTTGGATGAATTTTTCTAAAATACTGTCCAAAAAATTCCAGCCTTGTTCTGAACAGCGATAATAACCATCTTGCTGAATAATTAACTGTTGTTTTAAGCAATCGGATAAAGCGGGTTCTAGTGTATCAATCAATAAGCCTGTGGTTGCTTGGTAGTTTTCCACTGTAAAGCCTTGTTTCAGGCGCAAATTATTCATAATGAATTCTAGCGGCAGTTCGCTACTCATAACTATTTCACTACCGCCATTATTCTGCGGATTGAGCAAATA
The DNA here is from genome assembly GCA_030693155.1 of Methylococcales bacterium. Lineage (GTDB taxonomy): Bacteria > Pseudomonadota > Gammaproteobacteria > Methylococcales > Methylomonadaceae > UBA4132. The sequence goes on along the minus strand of JAUYBJ010000144.1, from coordinate 3,071 downwards.
CTGTTCTGGGCTTTTGGCTTTAAAACTGCGTGTAATTGATTGCGGTAATTGATGGCTGATTTTGCCGTGCGCACCTGCGCCTATGCCTAAATAATCGCCGAATCGCCAGTAGTTGAGGTTATGCTGGCATTGTCGCCCTGTTTGACCGTAAGCCGATATTTCATATTGTTGATAACCATACTCTGCCAGTTGCTGTTGACAGCGTTGCTGCATGGCAAAAATATGGTCATCATCGGGCAGTTGCGGCGGAAATTTATGAAAATAGGTGTTGGGTTCGAGGGTGAGTTGATAAAAGGAAATATGCGTGGGTTGCAGGTTGATGGCGGTCTTTATATCGTTGATGCTATCAAAATCAGCATCGGGCAAGCCGAACATCAGGTCGATATTAAAATTGTCAAAGCCTGCTTGATGGCCGATTTCTGCGGCACGCTGAGCTTCGCCTGCGGAATGTACGCGCCCCAGTTTGCTTAAGAGCGCGTCGTTAAAAGTTTGTACGCCGATGGACAGGCGGTTGATACCCAAGGCGCGATAATCAGCGAATTTTTGACTTTCAAAAGTGCCGGGATTGGCTTCGAGGGTTATTTCGATATTGTCTGCGAGCGTGATTTGCTGTTCTACACCGCGTAGTAGGCGATTGAGCGATTCAGGCGAGAATAAACTGGGTGTACCGCCGCCGATAAAAATACTGTGTATCGGTCGGGTGATTGCATAACGCTCTAGGTCAGTGGCTAAATCGAGCAGTAAGGCATCAATATAACGCGCTTCTGGCGTGTCGGTTTTTATGGCGTGGGAATTAAAGTCACAATACGGACATTTTTTAATACACCAAGGAATATGAATATAGAGGCTGAGTGGTGGCAATGGGTGAGGGCTTTATGTGATGGAAGAACAGGGCAGGTAAACATTGAAGTTTACCTGCCCTTTGCGGATAAAAAGCGGTGGGCAAAAAAGCGTTGCCCACCCTACGGTTTGCTACTGAGCCGCTTGTTCTGCTGTGGCTTTCGGAGTGATTTTTATATCAGCACTGGATTGCAAGCTATTAACCACGGCGTTAAATTCGGATTGACCGAAGGCGTGGGCAATATTCTTTTTAGCCAATGCCATTTTTTTCTTGTCGTCGTCACTCATCACACCAGCCGTGACTTTGTTGATCCTGACGATGACTTGTTCACCTGTGGGCATCGGCACAATCACTACGCTGGGCTTATCTCCTGCGGGTTTTGCCGCTTTAAAAATAGCATCTGCAAATTGTTCAGGTAATTGCGGTTTGTTGCGTGATAATCCAGCGACTTTTTTGATGCTCAGTTTTTGCTCAGTTGCAACCGCTTGCATCGCTTCGCCTGCCTGTAAACGCGCGGCAATGTCTTTTGCTTTGCTGATAGCCAGTACCTTGGCTTTATCGGCTTGTAAAGCGGCGGCGATCTCGGCTTTCACGTCTTTCAGTTCGCGTGCGGCAGCTTCTTTGTGTTCCAACTGACGTAATACCACTAAACGATCCGAACCTAATTCAATCGGTGTGCTGTTGTTGCCTTGTAAGACCTCTTCCGCAAATGCCGAACCGCGAATTTTGTCTTCTGCGGCAATACCGTCACCTTTGTCTTTGGTGAACAGGTTGGATTTTTTAATGGTCAGTCCTAAGGTATCCGCAACCGCTTGCAAGCTGTCAGGATGTTCAAAACTCATGCTGGTCAAGGTTTCGCCTGCTTCATAGAAACTGGTTTCTGCCTGTGCCTTTTGGTAGCCTTTGGTTACTTCGTCTTTGACGCTATCAAACGGTTTAATATCGCCCGCTGACAATTCGGTGACTTTAATTAAATGGTAGCCGAATTTTGATTTAACGGGCTTGGAGACTTCATTCAATTTTAAGGCGGTCGCCGCATCTTCCAGCGGTTTTTCCATCGCGCCTACATTGAATAAGCCTAAATCGCCGCCTGTTTTTGCGGTTAATTTATCCTCAGACATTTCTTTGGCTACGGTAGCAAAGTCTTTAGCGGCTAATTCCTGTTGTGCTTTAACGGCTTTTTCCAAAGCGGTTTTGTCATCAATTTTGTCATTGACCATGAACAGAATATGACTAATTTTGCGACGTTCAGGGGTGGTGTAGGTGTCTTTCTGCTCGTCATAGAACGCTTTCAGTTTGTCATCGGAAACGGCTACTTTGCTGGCTAATTCAGGCAATGACAATTCAACATATTCCACAGAAAGCTGTTCGGGTATCTGGAATTTTTCCTGATGCTGTTGATAGTAACTGGAAATATCAGCAGCTGAAGGCTGCTCGGTTAATACAGGCAGTGCAACAGTCAGGTAATCCGCATCACGCTGCTGATTTTGAATTTTGAAAAAACTTTCCACATCGTAATCAGTCGCAAAACTGCTGTTGATAATGCTGCCTTGCAACTGCTCCATTATAATGGCGTTTTTGATGCGGTTGACAAACTCGGCAGAGGTCATTCTTTGCGAGTTGAGCAGGGCTTTATATTGCGCCTCGCTAAACTGTCCATTAACTTGGAAGTACGGTAACGTCTTGATAAAGTCGCGTGTACCCTCATCGGTAGCAACCAGACCTTGCTTGCGAACATATTGCAGCAATACTTCATCACTGATGAGTTTTTCCAAGGCTTGATTTTTCAGGCTCTGTTCATCAATACCCATGCCTTGAAATTGTTGGCTGTACTGCTCATAGGCTTTATTTACATCGCGCTGATAAAAATCTTTATCACCCACCGAGGCGACGGCTGTTTCTTTGCTGCTATCCGTGTAGCTTTCGATACCCCATAAGCCAAAGAGTACACACATACCTAACAACAACACTTGCGCAAAAATACCATGCGCCTTATCTCTAATTTTTGTCAGCATATCGCTCTACCTGAACTTGTATGATTTTAAGCAAAAAAAAACCCCGAACCAGTCAACGATTCGGGGCTTTTTGATTTGGCGGAGTGGACGGGGCTCGAACCCGCGACCACCGGCGTGACAGGCCGGTATTCTAACCAACTGAACTACCACTCCAAAGTCTGGTGGGTGCTGAGGGGTTCGAACCCCCGACCCTCGCCTTGTAAGGGCGATGCTCT
>JAUYBJ010000138.1 GCA_030693155.1 Methylococcales bacterium | reverse complement strand
TCTACCTCCTTACTCACCTGATCTGAATCCTATTGAACATAAATGGGCGCAGTCTAAGGCTCTCCGAAGACAAAAGGCTTGTTCCATTGATGATTTGTTTGTCCAAGCTTTTTAAATCATTTTATTGTGCTTTAGCCATATAATAAATGTTTGCGCATTTGCCGATGAATAATGCCATCGATAAAACTATTATTAGAAATATACGCCAAAATCCCCGCGCCGTTCTTTTCAATAAAATGTGAACCATAACGAATAAACTTAATATAATCATCCGATAAGGGTTGAATATTTTTCTCGTTAAGATTCTTTTTATAATCGCTGATTAATTCCAGTATCCAGTCGTTTTTATTGCTGCTACTGACTGAATAAGGCGGATTACCCATCACGACCATCACAGGCGTATCACGTTTAATATAATTGGCTTCGTTGGCTTCATCCGATAACCACCGCGCAAAGGTAAATAATGTGCCTGTATCGGGATGTTCTTTTTCTAACGAATTGGTTAAATAAATATTAAAACGCGGCTGTTTTTTGGGAATATAACCCGTTTCAGTGAGTAATAAATCCAGTTTTAAATGCGCCATTGCGTAAGAAGCCATGAGTATTTCAAAACCATTTAAACGCGGTATTAAATCGGCTTCAACATAATTACTCCACGCGCCCTGCATGGTTTCAAATTCACTCGCATAAATATGTTTAACAATCGCGGCTAAAAATGTGCCTGTGCCTGTTGCTGGGTCAAGAATCTGCACTTGATGCACTTCTTTTGGACGCTTTTCAATGCTGGTTGTTTGGTTTTTACCTTTGCCTTTAATAACAGGCGTGTCAATTTCGATGGTGGTTTTGCTGGTATCGGCTAAGCCGTTTAAATTGAAGTCGGTTTTTAGAATGTCATCGACAGCGCGAACAATGAAATTAACCACAGGTTCGGGTGTGTACCAAACGCCGCGACTTTTACGCAGTTTGGGGTCGTATTCAGCTAAAAAAGTTTCATAAAAATGAATGATGGGGTCTTGTTGCCCTGTGCTGTTGCCAAAATTTTTCATAATTTTTATGGCATTCACTGCCCGAAAAATATCCGCTAATGCGTCCACTATCCAGACGATACGCGCATCTAAATCCAAGCCCGCAATGTAGTGAAATAATTTGCGCAAGAATGGATTGCTTAATGGGATTTTTTCAGCGGCTTGTTGCCGTGTGAAGCTGTTGGGCGTGTCATCATGCAGACGGGCGGCAAATAGCCCATAAGCGATAGTTTGCGCGTAAATATCAGCGAATTCGGCGGCGGTTATTTCGTGTAGCAACACGCTTTTAAAGGCGTACAGTTGGTCTTTTAAACTGCTGTTGGCGGCATTTTCTTCGTCACTGTTGAGCGCGTTTTCAATCACATTCGCCAATAACCGCGCTTTGGCAGCCATCATTTTAGACAGTAGCGACGCGGAGTTGATGCTTTGCCCTGTGTAATTGGCAAAGTCTTTTATCAGGTCAATAAAGTGCGCGAAGTTTTCAGGCAGGGCGTGAATTTTTTTATCGTCTAACTTCGCTAAACTAATACTGGTGACTTTTTCACCTGAGCGGTAAAAATCAAACTGCACATAATCAGTGATGATGAGGTTATCAAGCGCGGCGCGGTAGCGGTCAAATTGTTCTTTATACTCTTTGCTGTTCAGCGGTTTGCCGATGTCTTTGGCTTCTATCCAGCCTATATCCAAGTCATTGCGACTAAGTATGTAATCAGGTGCACCACATTGTATGCGCGTGGGTTCGTTGGTGATGGCAATATCAGGCAACAGGCTTTCTAATAAATTCTGTAAATCACCTCGGTAGCTGTGTTCGGTGGCTTTGCCGCTTTGATGGCGTTGGCTGATTTTGTCGAGATAGTGCTGGATTTGGGTCATGATTTATAGAATGTCAGATTGTGATGCTAAGTGCCACAGGATGTTTGATGCTTTATTTAAAAAAACCTATCGGCAATAATACCAGTAATAACGCGGTTTGCGTGGCGACTATTTCAGGAGAGCAACACACTATGACAACATCACTAGACCGCTACGCGGTTTTTGGGCAACCGATTAAACACAGTAAATCACCGCGTATTCATCAATTGTTTGCGGAGCAGACGGAGCAGGCTTTGGTGTATACGGCTGAGGAGGTGTCGGCGGAGGCGTTTACCGCGACAGCGGAGGCATTTTTTGCTCAGGGCGGTAAGGGTTTGAATTGTACTGTGCCGTTGAAGGAGTTGGCGTGGGCGTGGGCTACGCAAAAAACGGAACGGGCGGAATTGGCTAAGGCGGTGAATACCTTGGCTTTGCAGGTGGATGGTTCGGTGTTGGGCGATAATACCGATGGTTGTGGTTTGGTGCGGGATTTGTTGGTGAATCATGGCATTGCCTTGGCTGGAAAACGGATTTTGCTGTTGGGTGCAGGTGGGGCGAGTCGGGGGATTTTGTTGCCGTTGTTGGAACAGTTGCCCGCGTGTATTGTGATTGCTAATCGCACCACGGATAAGGCGATTGCTTTGGCGGCGGAGTTTGCCCATAAGGGCGAGGTGTCTGGTTGTGGATTTGCGGATTTAAGCAGTCACGCGCCGTTTGAGGTGATTTTAAATGCGACTTCGGCGAGTTTAAGCGGTAAGTTGCCGCCGTTGCCTGCGGGTTTATTGGCTGAACAAGGCGTTTGTTATGATTTGGCTTACGGCAATGAACCGACGGCTTTTGTGCGCTGGGGACTTGAAAATGGCGCGTTAAAAAGTCTGGATGGTGTCGGAATGTTGGTCGAGCAGGCGGCAGAGGCGTTTTTTATCTGGCGCGGGGTGCGTCCTGATACCTTGCCTGTGATTGCGTTGTTGAATGCAGAACGGGCTAAATCATATTGATTAAACATAAAAGCTATTGTCCACGAAAGACACGAAAAGCACGAAAAGCACGAAAAAATCAAAATATGTTACTGGGAGTGCAAAACACGTTTTGTGCAGCCCCAGTGATGCCTTGGACTCCGAATGATTGGTAGTTCAAGCATCTATAAATGTAGGCAAACCATTTTAAAAACACGAGTTGGCTCACTACCAACGGTTACATGATTATTTTTTAATCTTTTTCGTGGATTATTGCTTTTTCATACATAACTCCAGTTAGTTCATAAAAAGGTAGACGTGAATTTTTCGCGTCTACCTTTTTGTTTATATAAACGCCTCTGTTTTATTCATTAGGCAAAAAAGTCTTGACCTATCAAATGATAATCATTATCATTTGTCACATGAAAAAAACACTCAACACGCTTTTGAATCGTTAAGCACTGAACTACCTGCAACGGAATGTTCATCATCTGTTTTATGCCCGCGTTTAGATAGCAAACGTTTATTTACTGCTTCTAATGAAGTGATTATTGAACACGCGGGGCAAGAATACCGTTTGCGTTTAACTCGTCAGGGCAAGCTCATCCTGACTAAGTAAAACGTTTTATTTATCAATAATAGCCAGCTATTACCTTGTATGTATAGCCAGCCACCCCTTATTAAAAACCTGATAGAGGAAGACATCATGTCTAATCATAAAAATCGCTGGCTATTACCCGCATTATTGCCATTAATCACGTTCAGCAGCAACAGCTACGCCACGAATGAACCGAAAGAATCGCAAACTGTGTTGAAAGATGTTGTGGTTAGTTCGACACGCGATGAAGACGATACTAGCGCGAATGTCATTCAAGGCTATAACTCCACACATAACAGAACGGCGGTTAAAACCAAGACCGCACTGATTGATTTACCGCAATCGATTACGGTCATTGGACAAGATTTGATTAAAGATCAAAACATAAGAAGTATTGCTGAAGCTGTCCGCTATGTACCCGGAGTTAGTATGGCGCAAGGCGAAGGTCATCGTGACGCGCCGATTTTTCGCGGCAATGTGTCAACCTCTGATATGTACGTTGATGGGATTCGTGATGACGTGCAGTATTTTCGTGATATGTACAATATTGAAAGCGTCGATGTCCTAAAAGGTCCTAATGCAATGGTTTTCGGGCGTGGTGGTGCGGGTGGTCTGATTAATCGAAACACTAAAAAAGCCGATTGGGACAGCCGCCGCGAATTAGGTTTTCAGGGCGGATTCTGGAATAAATGGCGCGGCACGGCTGATGTTAATCAAGCGATTAATGACAATTTTGCCGTGCGCCTGAATGGGCTATGGGAAAATGCCGATAGCTACCGCGATGACGTTAAATCGGATCGCTGGGGCGTTAATCCGACTGCTTCTTGGCGTTCCGATAATGAAAAAACCAAAGTGACCTTAGGTTATGAGCATTACGAAGACAACAGAACCGTTGATCGAGGTATTCCTTCTTTCAAGGGTCGTCCAATTGATACCGATGTATCTACCTTTTTTGGTGATCCAAATCGCAGTCCAGCGTCGGTCACAGTCGATGCGTTTAATGCCGTCATTGATCACGATTTTGGTAACGGCTTGACAGCGCGTAACAGCACTCGCCATGCGGTTTATGACAAATCTTATCAAAATATCTTTCCAGCCGCAGTCAATGCAAATGGCACTCAGGTCGCTATTAACGCTTATAGCGATGCGACGCAACGGGAAAATTTTTTTAATCAAACCGATTTAAATTACGAGTTACAAACAGGACCGTTTAAACATACCTTATTAGCGGGCATGGAATTTGCACGACAAGAAACCGATAACCTTCGTGAAACTGGCTATTTTACCGCTGTAGGGAGAAATACCACCTCGGTCAATGTGCCAGTAGCCAATCCTCGATACACAGGAGCAGTGACGTTTAGACAAAGTGCGACCGATAATAATAATCATGGTATTGCTGACACGGCCGCAGGCTATATACAAGATCAAATCCAATTAACCCAACAATTGCAGGCGATTATGGGTGTGCGTTACGACAGTTTTTCGATTGATTTTCGTAATAATCGTAATGGTCAGGAAATTTACAGCCACGATGATTTATTTTCGCCACGCGGCGGGTTAATTTATAAACCAATTGATAATGTTGCCCTGTACGCAAACTACAGTATGACTTATGTGCCTAGAGCGGGTGAGCAATTAGCCTCACTCACCGTGACCACCCAAGCATTACAACCAGAACGCTTTGATAATTACGAAGTGGGTGCAAAATGGGATATTACCCCTGAGCTATCAACTACGCTGGCTTTGTATCAGCTTGACCGTTTGAATGCACTTGCCACTAATCCCAATAATCCAGCGGTGTCGTTTTTGGTTGATGGACAGCGCACACGCGGTATAGAACTGGGTATCAGTGGCAATATCACTGACGACTGGAAAATGTTCGGTGGCTATGCGTTTCAAGAAGGCAAAATTACTAAAAGTATTTCCAGTTCCGCCTTGGCAGGTGCAACGATCGCGCAAGTACCAGAACACACGTTTACACTGTGGAATCGTTATGACATTACCCAACAATGGGGCGTAGGATTAGGGTCAATTTACCGTAGCAAAATGTATGCGGCAACGGATAATTTAGTCACGTTACCCGGTTATTTACGTTTTGATGCGGCAGTTTACTTCAAGCCAACACAGAATATAGAAATGCAAGTCAATGTTGAAAACCTGTTTGATAAGAAATATATTTCCTCAGCACATAGCAATAACAATCTCATGCCCGGCTCGCCTGCTGCTGTGAACGGAAGTATTAACGTGAAGTTCTAAAAAAAACACCAAGCCAATAAATATAACTTATTGTTTAACGACTATTTTTTTATGCACCAACATTTCGTGTATAGAGAAACCGTTATCCACTTTTAGTAACCAACTGGAATAATTTATGTCAAATGGTTTAGGCATCATAAAACAGCAACCCAAGCGCATACGGTGGCTCAAATGGTTACGCCGTACTCATGCGTGGGTCGGGTTATGGGGCGCGGGCTTGGGATTATTATTTGGCATCAGCGGTTTTTTGCTGAATCACCATATCATCATGAAAATTCCAGCGGCACACATGGAGCAATCACAAATCGAGTTAGCTTTACCTGCTCAGCCAATAGCCGATGCCAAAGCCTTGGCTGCGTGGTTACAAAGTCAGTTAAATATTGCGCGTGAACCGAACAGAATAATGACTGAACCTGAAAAAACCGTCACTTGGGCAGGTCAACAACACCAGCAACCTGCATCATGGCGCGTTGATTTTCATAATCCGCAACACTCTATCAGCGCGGAATATTGGTTGGGTAACAGTTATGTATCTGTCAAACGTCAGGATGCTAATACGTTTGCCTTTCTTACTCGATTACATAAAGGAGTGGGTATGGGAGTTGGTTGGGTATTACTGGCAGATACCCTCGCGGGCGGTCTGGTGTTTCTGTCATTATCAGGCTTATTATTGTGGACTAGATTACATGGTAATCGGCTGACAATGGCTGCATTGGGGCTGACTTCATTGGGATTGGGCGTATTTTTTACCGTGAGTTCATTATAAAAACGGAATCTGGAGGTAGGCGCGATACCGTCGCGCCCCGTCTATTTTTAGTTGTCTAATGTCAGATATTCGTTTTTCAGTTCGATGTAATGCTCATAAGAGTAATGCAGAAATTCTTTTTCGGCATCGTTTAAAGGGCGTACTCGTCTTGCAGGCGAACCGACATACAGATGTCCACTTTCAAGGCGTTTAGAATGCGGGACTAATGAACCTGCACCTAAAATAACGTAATCTTCAATGACCGCGCCATCCATAACGATAGATCCCATGCCGATTAAGCAGTAGTCGCCGATGGTGCAGGCATGAATCACGGCTTTGTGTCCGATGGTAACACCTTTGCCGACAGTGACGGGATAACTGGGTTCTAAATCATGGTGTGCGTGGGTGGTGTGCAGCACCGAACCATCTTGTATATTGGTGCCGTCACCAATGGTAATACTTTCCACGTCCCCTCTTAATACAGTGGTCGGCCAGATGGATACGTCATCCCCTATTGTTACATCACCGATGATAACGGCACTGTCATCAATATAAACAGCGTTGCCAATGCGCGGCTGTTTGTCTTTAAATTTTCTAATGGACATGAAATGTTCCTGATTTTTGTATGTGCGAAACGGTGGGAAAAGTTGCTCACTTTATGATAACTATTTGATACTACAGTGGTTTTTATCGAGTTGGTTCCATGCAAAAAAACAGCATCACCAGCGTAATCAATACCAATATAACAACGTGCGGTCATCCCTTTGCCCCATTTGGTTTTTGGTATGGCGTTAATTGTATCGTCTTTGCCGTTTTGATTCATAAAAAAGCAGTGACTGCGTTAATAAGCCTATGCTTAATAAGGTTAGGTACACTGTTTATTTATATGCTATAGTTTTGTCTTAATGAGAATCATTGTTGATAACGCAATAACTGCTTGATAATCAGGCACACTTTATTAGAAGGATTTTATTATGGCTATTAATTTAAAAAACCTTGCCGTCGGTGATTTAGGGAAAATAATCGGCTTTGAGCCAACGGGTAAAGCCTATCGTAAACGCTTGTTAGCGATGGGTTTAACACCCGGAACAGAATTCAGCATTACCCGCTTTGCCCCGATGGGCGATCCTGTGGAAATTAAATTACGCGGTTTTGCGTTGACCTTGCGTAGAGACGAAGCGGCTATTTTGCAAATCGAGAAACTGGGATGAAAACTGATTTTATCGTGGGTGTTGTCGGCAATCCCAATTGCGGCAAAACCACGTTATTTAATGTTTTGACGGGTTCAAGGCAGCAAGTAGGCAACTGGCCGGGTGTGACCGTTGAAAAAAAGACGGGCGAGTATCGCTTTGCCGATAAACATATCGAACTGGTCGATTTACCTGGCACTTATTCCTTGGAATCAGCGGATGATTCGGTGTCACTGGATGAAAAAGTGGCGCGTGATTATGTTGCAAGCCGTACCGCTGATTTGATTATCAACATTGTCGATGCGTCTAATATTGAACGCAATCTGTATTTAACCTCACAACTGATTGAAATGCGCGTACCCATGTTATTGGTGCTGAACATGATTGATGTGGTGAAACAACGCGGCATTAAAATTGATACGGTTTTTTTATCCGAACAATTAGGTTGCCCTGTAATTGCTGTTTCAGCTTCCGCTAAACACGGTATTCATCAGTTACAGACGGCAATAAACAGTGCCGTTATCGCCAAACCGATTCCGACTGCCGCGATTCATTATCACCCTGTTCTGGAAGCGGCGATTACCGAACTGTCGCCGTTACTGGCAGAAACCGCACAGCACTATCCCTGTGATGTGCGTTGGCTGGCGTTACGTTTGCTGGAAGACGATACGCTGGCTAAAGATATTGCAGGCAAGGTATTTTTACCTAAAGTGCGTAAATATCAGTTGCAAGTTGAGCAGGAAACTGCCGATGAAATTGATATTTTAGCTGCCGATGCCCGCTATGGTTTTGTTAATCAAACCACCTTGGGCGCGGTCTGTAAACTCAACGAAATCAGTCGCCACGGTACGGAACGCATAGACAGTATCGTATTGAACCGCTTTTTAGGCATTCCGATTTTTCTGCTGGTGATGTATGCGATGTTTATGTTCACCATCAATATCGGCAGTGCATTTGTAGATTTTTTCGATCAGGCAGTCGGCGCGTTATTAGTCGATGGCTTGGGTGTGTTATTGGCGCAGATGAATACGCCTGAATGGTTGCTGGTGTTGATTACCAAAGGCATCGGCGGCGGCATTCAGGTGGTTGCCACGTTTATTCCGATTGTCGGCTTTTTGTTTCTGTTTTTATCAGCATTGGAAGATTCAGGCTATATGGCACGGGCGGCGTTTGTCATGGACAGATTCATGCGCCTGATTGGACTTCCCGGAAAATCCTTTGTACCGATGATTGTCGGCTTCGGCTGTAATGTGCCTGCGATTATGGCGACGCGCACACTGGAAAATCAGCGCGATAGAATTCTGACCAATTTAATGAACCCGTTTATGTCCTGCGGCGCACGATTGCCTGTGTATGCGTTATTTGCGGCGGCATTTTTCCCTGTCGGCGGGCAGAATTTGGTGTTCGGCTTATATATATTAGGTATCGTGGTGGCGGTGTTAACAGGCTTAATCATGCGTTATACGCTGTTTAAGGGGGAAACCTCACCATTTATTATGGAATTACCCGCGTATCATTTACCGACGTTTCGCGGTGTATTTTTACGCACTTGGGACAGACTGCATTCATTTTTAGTCAATGCGGGTAAAGTCATTGTGCCGATGGTGCTGGTGTTGAATTTTTTGAACGCATTGGGAACGGACGGTAGTTTCGGACAGGAAAACAGTGATAAATCAGTATTAAGTGAAATCGGACGCGCTTTAACCCCCGCCTTTAAGCCGATGGGCATCAGTAACGACAATTGGCCCGCAACCGTCGGTATTTTTACGGGTATATTAGCCAAAGAAGCGGTGGTCGGTACACTGGATGCGTTGTATAGCCAAATGGCGAATTCACCTGCTGAACAGGCGGCGTTTAATCTTCAAGGCGCACTCATCACGGCGTGTGCCACTGTGCCTGACAATTTACGCGCAGTCGCTGATAATTTATTAGATCCCTTAGGATTGGGTTCAGTCAATGAAGAACAGGCGGTTAATACCGCAACGTTTGCCGCTATGCAGCACAGTTTTGATGGTAAAGCGGGTGCATTTGCGTATTTATTATTTATTTTATTGTACGCGCCGTGTGTGGCGGCAACTGCGGCGATTTATCGGGAAACCAATCGCAACTGGACGTTATTTGTGGTGTTCTGGACAACAGGTATCGCGTATATGACCGCGACGATTTTTTATCAGACCATGCGCTATAACGAACACCCTGCCTATTCGTTATTCTGGATAATCGGCTTGTTATCGGCATTTTTATTAACTCTGCTCAGCTTGTGGCTACTGGGCAAAAAACCCGAAAAAACCATTCAGGAACTTGGCTCATGATTCTGTCGGATTTAAGAACTTATTTACAACAACAGCGGCGTGTCTCGCTTGCCGATTTGGTCACCCATTTCGATATTGATGCCGATGCCTTGCGCGGGATGCTGGGAAAATGGATCAGTAAAGGTAATGTACGCCTTATTCCATTGGAATCTGCCTGTGGTACAAGTTGCTGTAAATGCGATGCCACGCTGACAGAATTGTATGAATGGATAAATAAATAGCCACACTCCAGCCTGTTTCGTCTAAAATAAAACTGTCCGATTTAGAATGCGATGGTTACTTTTCAGTCAATCCCCTTGTTTTACTGTGTTTACCTTTTAATAACCGACAGTGAAAAGTGTTCCACCTTACATTGAAGACTCAAATACACGTCCAACTTTGTAGCATCTCAACAAAACAGGAGTCCAACATTGTCCACACAGTCATCCAATATTCTCATTGGCTATCTATCTGAAGTTCGCAACAACGGCATGGATGCCAGAATAGCAGAAGAGTTCGTTAAAGATACATCGCGTATCAAAGTAGACAATGAAGAAATTTTAGTCGGTCATATTGGTTCTTATGTCGCTATTCGGCAAGCTGACATCAATATATTGGCTGTCACCATTAAAATGTGGGAAGTAAACCGCTTTGATAATGCTGATATGCGTAAAACCGATCGTTTTATCGCGTTAGCTCCTGTCGGTGAAATTCTAAAAGATGGCACGTTTTCGCGCGGCATTACTAACTATCCCACAGCGGGTGCGAAAGTGTACGCTGTCGGTATTACCGAAGTCAGTGCTATTTTCTCAAAATACCAAAAATATAAATTCTTCATCGGTCAATTGTCGTCGCATAAAGAGTTCCATCTCGGTCTTGACCCGCAGATTTTTTTCAGCCGCCATTTTGCCATTGTCGGACAATCGGGCGCGGGTAAATCATGGGCAGTGACCAATCTGATTCAACGCGCGATTAAATCCATGCCCAAAAGCCATATTATTCTCTTAGATTTACACGGCGAATATTACTGGAAGGATGGTAACGGTGTGCGTTATTCCGCATTTGATGAAAGTGTGGTTAATTGCATTGACGCGCAGGAAATGGAAATGCCCTACTGGATGATGAGCTATGCGGAGCTGGTCGATTTATTTATTGATAGGGATGATAAAGGCGCGTCCACGCAAATGTCATTCATGAGCGAGATTCTGATGCAGCTTAAGCGCAAAGAATCCAAGCGTATCGGGCTGACAACCTTTTCAATTGATACCCCGATTTATTTCTCACTGGCGGAAATGTACATGGCATTTAAAACTGCCAATGAAGAGAAAAAAGCCTTCGGTAAAGTGTTGGGGCCGTTGTACGGACAGTTTGATAATTTTCTGATTAAAATGCAGAGCCGCTTGAATGACGTACGTTATGACTTTTTACTCAGACCCAAAAAACGTAAAAGCTCAGAAAGTATGGTCGATTTATTACGCTCATTTGTCGGTTTAGGCGATAAAAAAGCCAATGTTACCGTGGTGGATTTAAGCGGCGTACCGTCTGATATTCGCCCTGCCATTTCCGCGCAAGTCGGTCGCCTTGCTTACGAATTTAATTATTGGAATCCTAAACGCCGTGAGTTTCCCATCACTTTAATTTGTGAAGAAGCGCATATTTATATTCCTAAAGAACGTGGCGGACAGTTTGAAGGCTCGAAAAAAATGATGGAGCGCATTGCCAAAGAAGGGCGAAAATACGGGGTTTCCATCGGCGTAGTCAGTCAACGACCCACCGAATTATCAGAAACCATGCTGTCACAATGCAGCTCGTTTATCTGTTTACGCACCACCAGTCTGGATGATCAAGCCTATATCAGAGGATTAATCCCAGAATCTGAGGGTAATTTGGCGGATGTACTCAGTTCACTGAGTCGCGGCGAAGCTCTGGTATTGGGTGAAGCTGTGCCGTTACCTGCCCGCGTCCAGCTTTACAAGCCTAATCCTGAACCGCGCAGTAATGATGTGGATTATATTAATGGCTGGCGTAAAGGCCCCGATAATCTGAATGTTGAAGAAATCGTACATTTATGGAGAACGCAGGATAAGCGATAATGGCTTTATCTTATTCTGGCATCTAAAAAAAGGAGAAAATTTTGGCGTGGTTACTGTTGTTTTCAGCGGGCTGTATAGAAATAGTGTTTGCTTTAAGTCTTAAATATAACGAAGGTTTTACCAAACTGTGGCCCAGCATCATTACCATCATATCGGGTGCTGGCAGTTTTGGGTTATTAATGTGGGCAATTAAAACCTTACCGATAGGCACAGCCTATGCCGTCTGGACGGGCATGGGTGCGGTCGGTGTGGCTATTATGGGTATCATTCTGTTTAAAGAATCTATGGACTGGATGCGTTTATTATCCATTATTCTGGTCATCATCGGCATCATCGGTCTTAAACTCTCGGATACCAATTAAGGTGCTGCATCTCATTTCCCAGTCGCCCATTGACAACGCGGTATTAGCACGCCTTTGTACTGGTGATGACGTGGTGTTTCTGGAAAACGCACTGTTACGGCTGTTAAACACAGGGGAATTAAACGGCATTTTGTCCGCGTTGCTGAACACCCATCAATTATATGTCTTAGCGGATCATTTAGCGGTACGCGGCATAAGCGCGGAAGAATTGGTGCAAGGTATCAGCGTCATAAATTACGCGCAGTTCGTCGCTTTAACAGTTAAAAATTCAGTGATTCACTCGTGGACATGATGCCAGAAACCACCACACAAGGTTTTTTAGTCAATATGGGTGATTGGAATGAGATGGTTGCCGAGCAACTAGCAGAGGTAAATAAAATCGCCTTAACCGCTGCCCACTGGGAAATTATTCACTTTATCCGTGATTATTATCAGCAATTCAAACACCTGCCCACTATGCGCGTGTTCATCAAAGCGATAGCCAAAACCTTGGGCGAAGATAAAGGCAACAGTCGCTACCTGCACACTTTATTTCCTGACGCACCACTGCGTGATGCTTGCAAACTGGCAGGACTACCTAAGCCGCCTACCTGTTTGTAGTTCGGAATACAAACCTAGTAGTCAGTCCATTTTATTATGACGGTGTGATAAAGACCTGCGAGGTTTTTAAAACCTCGCAGGTCTAAGTAACCTTACCCGTCATAACGACACTGACGGTGTACTAGGTTTGTATTCCCTTACCCCTGTTTAAAACTGTGTATCAATCGCCGATCTTTTTTATTCGGTTTGTGTTCAGGCGGTGTAAAACCTGATAACGCCCGTTGTTCTTTCTGCAACAAAATCTGTTGCTCACGTTTAGCCAGACTGTCTGCATCTTCCTGATACATCAATACTGCGTCTTTCGCTGGACGACGCTGTGCGCTGAGTGCGGTAATCGTGACCTGCCAACGTAGCCCGTCTTTCGTTATCGACAACACCGCACCCGTTTTTACCTCTTTACTGGCTTTAACACGCTGGTCATTGACATGAACTTTACCGCCGCCAATCGCTTCGGCGGCAAGCGAGCGCGTTTTAAAAAACCGCGCCGCCCACAACCATTTATCTAGGCGTATGGCTTCAAGTTCAAGCTGCGCCATGAGTCTCTGTGTGTTTTTTCAACCCTTTAGGTAACGAGAAAACTACTTTTTCTTCGATACCCTGAATCTCAACCGTTGACGTACCGCCCCAGACTTTCAACTGATTTATCACTTCCTGCACTAACACCTCAGGTGCAGACGCGCCAGCCGTGACACCTACAGTAGTAACGTCATCAAACCAAGCTAACTGCATATCTTGTGCGGTATCAATGAGATAAGCAGTTCTACCGAGTTGTTCGGCAATTTCGCGTAACCGATTGGAGTTTGAACTATTCGGCGAACCGACCACGAGGATAGTTTCTGCTGATTTAGCCAATTCATACACCGCATCCTGACGATTTTGCGTCGCATAACAAATATCGTCTTTTTTCTGCTCTTGAATCGAGGTGAATCTTGCTCTTAACGCATCAACCATGATTTTAGTATCGGTCATGGATAAGGTAGTCTGGGTCACATACGCCAGATTATCAGGATTATGTACTACTAATTTTTCCACATCGGCAGGCGTTTCCACCAAATAGATACCGCCATTATCAGTACATTTTTCATACTGCCCCATCGTACCTTCGACTTCAGGATGACCCGCGTGACCGATTAAAATCACTTCACGATCCGATTTAGCGTGCTTCGCCACCTGAATATGTACTTTTGTGACTAGCGGGCAAGTCGCATCAAATACCGTCAGCTGGCGTTCTTTGGCTTCTTGCTGCACTTGTTTAGACACGCCGTGCGCACTGAAAATCAGATAAGAGCCGACGGGGACATCGGTTAAATCTTCAATAAAAATCGCGCCTTTTTCTTTCAAACCGTCCACCACAGTACGGTTATGCACTACCTCATGACGCACATAAATCGGCGCACCAAAGGCTTCAATGGCTTGGTCAACAATTTCAATAGCGCGGTCAACACCAGCACAAAATCCACGAGGGTTAGCGAGTAAAATTTTCATATCTTGACTTATTAGGTTGGTTATTTGTAAATGCGGTTATTCTATCGCAACAAAGCGACTACTGCCATTAAGTTAAACGTTCATTTTTCCGCGTCCAGCTTTACAACACACGAATGACGTATAATCGCCCAACTAAAATAATACCCCGACCCGCAACGATGATTGCATTGGGCATCTATGCAAATCCACCACTATTCACTGACCAGACAACACCCACATGGACTTAATACAACAAGGCATCGCACAAGGCTTAATCCGTTTTGATGAAGACCGAAAAAACATCTTCTATATTCACCAAGACAAACGCCGCAACTACAACAACCCCGAAGAGCAAGTACAAGCCGAAACCTTTTTAAAATTGGTAATTAATTACGGCTACCCAGTTGAGCATATTCAGCAGTTTGTTTCAGTAAAAATGGGCATTAGCACCAAAGAAGCCGACATAATCGTTTATAAAGATGAAGCCTGTACCCTGCCTTATATTATCGTTGAATGTAAAAGCCCAGAGGTTTCAGAACCGGAATTTAAACAAGCCAGTGACCAAGCCTTTAGTTATGCCCACGCCTTAGCGGGAACGACTAAATTTATTTGGGTCACAAAAAGCAATAAAGAAGAATTTTATCGTTTTGATAAAGAGAAAAAATTAAAAGTTACTCAGTCAGATATTCCCTATTACGGTGAAAGCGATACTAAAAAATACAAATATGCTAATGGCGGTTTTTATACTGACAAAATAAAAGGCAAAGACGAAATAATTAAAACAGGTGATTTAAAAGCCATTTCTGAAAGTGAATTAACCCGCATATTTAAACAAGCCCATGATGTACTGTGGGGCGGTGGAAAACGCAATGAATCAGAAGCCTTTGATGAATTCGATAAACTGATTTTTTGTAAAGTATGGGATGAAAGAAATACTAAAAAAGGTCAGCCTTATCAATTTCAAATTTTCAGCGAATCCTTTGATGACGAAGACGCAGAAAAGAAGAGTTTAGAAGCCTTAAAAACTCGCGTTTATGCTATTTATGAAAAAGGCAAAATAAAAGACCCGCAAGTATTTAATAAACCCATTGACCTTGAATTAACAGAAATTAAAGCCGTTGTTGAATATCTGCAAAGCATTAATTTTTCAGAAACTGATTTAGACAGTAAAGGCAAAGCCTTTGAAACCTTTTTAGGCGGATTATTTCGCGGTAAATTCGGCGCGTTTTTTACCCCGCGCAATGTCGTTAATTTTGTCGTTTCTGTATTGCCAATAACCCACGAAAGCCGAGTATTAGATACCTCCTGCGGTTCTGGTGGGTTTTTACTCTATTGTTTAGATAAAGTTCGAAAACAAGCTGACCTAGAATATGATGTAAGTAGCCCAAAAGAAGCGATTGAACATCATAAACAATGGCATGATTTCGCTGAAAAAAATCTATTTGGTATTGAAATAAACGACCAAATAGCGCGAACTGCCAAAATGAATATGATTATTCATGATGATGGACATACCAATGTCGTCAGTCATGATGGTTTATATCGAATAGAAACTATTGCTGAAAATACCAATAATCAGGGTTTTAAAAAAGATAGTTTCGATTTTATTGTTACTAATCCGCCGTTTGGTTCGATTATTAAACAATCTGAACAAGCGTATATGAAAAGTGATGGTAACAGCGCACCCGATTATAATTTTGCATTAAAAGAAGTCAATTGGATTGATGCCAAAATAAAAGGCAACCATACGGCGACAGGGCGCGAAAGCCAAAGTACCGAAGTATTATTTATAGAACAGTGTCACAAATTTTTAAAAGCAGGTGGAATTTTAGCAATCGTTATTCCAGACGGCATACTGACTAATTCCAGCTCGCAATATGTGCGTGATGGCATTGAAGAAAATTTTAGAATTATCGCCGTTGTTTCTTTACCCCAAACTGCTTTCACTAACACGGGTGCAGGGGTTAAAAGTTCAGTATTGTTTTTGAAAAAACATGATGCTGCAATGACTAAAAAAATCCGTGAAGCAAAATGGCGTTTACAGGATGAATTGGCTTTAAACAATGAAATTGCTAAAACTGCCGAGACTTGGGATAAAGAAAAAACGCTTTTGATTAAAACGGGTGATGCTTATTGCCAACAAATTGAAGTCGATTTAAAAAATGCGTTGCATGAATTAAAAAACCAATATCAATAGAGTTGTTGTTCCATTATAAAACAATCAGTTAGCGAGATAGAAGTTCCAAAGCCCCGCGCAGACTCCGAGAATATCATCATATAAATCAATAAGATGGTTTCTTAGTCTGTCAGAAAGAATGCGGTAACGCTTCAT